>VBLD01000134.1:0-1438 GCA_005879205.1 Deltaproteobacteria bacterium | reverse complement strand
CGCAGCGACTGGCTTTGCGCGGCGCGCGGCGCGGGAGCGGGGGCCCCGGACCGGCGACCTCCGCAGCCTCCGCGCGCGCCCGCAGCTTCGGGGGGACGCCTCAGGTCCGAGGCGCGCGTGAGGCGAGGACCGGGAGCCGGGCCGGGGCCCCCGCTCCCGCGAACGTGACCCTGCGCGCGCAAGCTAGTTGAGAAGGAAGGTCATGCGGGCGGAAACCTGGTCGCGGTCGCGGAAGAAGCCGGTCTGGAAGAAGCCGCCCGCCAGGGTGACGTACTTGAGATCGAAGATCAGCGAGTCGGAGTGGCGGTACGTGAGACTCAGGGGGAAGGCGTACGTGCCACGCAGGTTGATGATCGCCGTCACCCGGGGCGTCAGGCGGCCGTGCAGGTAGTCGGTCTGCAGCGACGACTGGATGAACGACTCGACGGGCTCCAGATCGACGAAGTCGGTCGGGACCGTGCGCAGCTTCGGGAGATCCGCGACCGATTTCAGCTCGTTCACGTCGACGCCCGGCTTGAGGCCCGCGTCCGACGGCTTGCGCTGGCCGTAGAAGCGGAAGTCCTTCCCCGTGAACGTCTCGCTCAGGTTCCACGAGCCGACCGCCGCCGTCACGAAGGTGAAGCTGTTGGTGCGGTTCAGGGGGCGGAAGAAGAAGAAACGGTCGTAGCCGAGCTCCCACCGGAGGAAGTCGGCACGCGGCACGTTGCCCGCGATCGGGCCGGGCGCCAGGACGACACCGCCCGCAGCGAGGAGCTTGCGCAGTGCGGGCTGGCGGGGAAGCACCTCGAAGGGGATGTTCTCCGACGGGATGAAGGCCGGCTCGCCGAGGAAATACTCGACCTCGCCGCGCACGATGCCGTTGACGGGGGCGCTGTAGAAGCTCACCGCCCCCCCGAAGACCGTGGTCAGGCCGTGTACGGTCTCCGTGATGATCTGCGACGGGCCCTTGCCGGGACGGGGCACCGTGAGCGGGAGGGAGCGCGTCAGGTCGAGCGGCAGGAAGCGCGGTACGGGCGCCTGCGCGATCGTGCGGTAGAACCAGAGGCTCGTCGTGTAGTCCCGGTCGACGATCGCGCCCAGCCGGGCCCCATAGCGGCTGTTGCCCATCGTCCGGGCCGGCAGGTGATCGTACTGGACGAACTGGAGCCCCCCGAGGGCGGCCTTGATCAGGACGTTGCGGACGGAGGCCGGGAGGAACGCCGTGAAGCTGTCGACGAACTGCTGCGGGTCGGTCTCGGGTGGCGAGTAGGGGCTCGCGGTCGGGATCGGCGTCTGGCTCACCGTGGTGTCGATGCTGCCGGGGACCAGGTAGGCGTCGACGAATCCGCCCGAAAGCCGCCACCAGTCGTGGAAGAGACTGTAGGTACCGCGCAACGTCCAGAGCGGGATGCGCGCCTCGTCGATGTCCTGGAAGATGCCGGGAAGCCCGAGCGTCAGG
>VBLD01000133.1 GCA_005879205.1 Deltaproteobacteria bacterium | reverse complement strand
CACGATCAGGAAGTAGCCGGCGAGGTCGAGGCGCTCGATCATGCCGAGCTCGTGCTCGAGATGGGCACGGATGCGCGGAGTGATCGTTCGGTAGCGTTCCCGGGCGCCACCGTAGGTGAGCGCCCGGAGATGATTGTCGGGCGTCTCGCCGGGCGGCAGCGGAAACTCCGGGAAGCGGTAGCCGAGGTCGGCGAGCGTGAAGGCGCAGCGCTCGGCGATGCGCCGGCTCTGGCGGATCGCGTCGGGCGCGTCGTGGAAGAGCGCCGCCATCTCGCGGGCGGATTTCAGATGGCGCTCGGCATTCTGGAGGAGCCGGCGGCCGGCCTGATCGAGCGTCGTGCCGAGGCGGATGCAGGTGAGGACGTCGAGCAGCGCGCGGCCCGACGGCCGGGCGTGGCGGACGTCGTTGGTCGCGACGACGGGGACCTGGTGCGCCGCGGCGAGGTCGGCGAGGCGGCGCGCCAGCCGCTCGCCCGCGCGCTCGTGGTGACGGTGGACGTCGACGGCGAGGCGCTCGCCGAAGATGGCGCTGAGCCGCCCGAGGTTGGCGGCGGCGTCCGGCCCCGCGAGCGGTCCTTCGCTGCCGCCGGCGAGGCAGTGGAGGCCGCAAGCGTGCGCTTCCACCTGCGCCCAGTCGACGCGCGCTTCGCCCTTCGGCCGCCCGAGCGCGCCCGCCGTGATCAGCCGGCAGAGATTCTGGTATCCGCAGCGCTCCTCGACCAGCAGCCAGAGGAGGCCGCCGCCCTCGACCGCCACCTCCGCCCCGACCAGCGGTCGGATGCCCGCGCGGCGCGCGGCCGTGAAGAACCGCGGCGCGCCGTAGACGCCGCCGTGGTCGGCGAGCGCGAGCGCGTCGTAGCCGAGCGCGGCCGCCTGATCGACCAGGTCCTCGGGCAACGAGGCGCCGGCGAGGAAGCTGAAGGCGCTCCGGCAGCGGAGCTCGACGTAGTCGGAATCAGGCACGGCGGGACCACATCCTACGCGCGGCTGGTTGACTCGTATGCGCTGCGAATAGCACCATGACCGCCATGCGATCGGCGGGTATCCGGGAAGCACGGCAGAACCTCTCCGCACTGCTCGAGGAGGTCCGTAAGGGACGGGAGGTCGTGATCACCGACCACGGCCGCCCCGTCGCGCGGCTCGTGCCGCCACAACGGCAGTCGGCGCTGCCCTTCAGGGATCCTCGCCGCCTGCGCGCACGGATCCATCTCAAAGGAAAACCGCTGTCGGAGACGATCGCGGAAGACCGTGAGGATCGCCTCTAGCCCCGTCTACCTGGACGCGAGCGCCCTTGCGAAGGTCTACATTCCGGAGCCGGAAAGCAGCGTGCTGGGGTCCGTGCTCGCGGGCAGGCGCGACCTGATCGTTTCCGACCTCGCAGTCACGGAGGTCGCCTCGGCGATGATGCGTCGGGTTCGAGACCGGCAGCTCCGCCGCGGAGAGATGGCAGAAGCGTACCGCACGCTCGCCGGTCATGTCGCGGACCGCAGGTTCCTGCGGGCGGAGCTCACCGCTAATGCGCATCGCGAGGCCGAGCGGCTGCTCATGACGCTCGGCGAGCGGGTGCCGCTGCGGGCCGCCGACGGGCTTCACCTGGCGCTCGCGGCGCTCGCGAGCGCGCGGATGTTGGTCACGTTCGATCGCCGCATGGCCGCGGCCGCGGCGGCGGTCGGTACGTTCGACCTGATCGAGACGTAGCCGTTCGGCGCAATCAGTCGTAGACGCCATCGAGATACCAGCGACCCAATGATCCGCTCCGCGCTCCGCGCTCCGCGGGCGGCGGCGCGCCGCCGAGCTCGCGGTAGCAGCGGTAGACGCCCCCGTCGGTGAGCTCGAGGTCGTAGTAGTCGCGCGCCACCCCGTCCTCGCTCCACCACTCGGCGACGACCCGCCACGGTCCGGCCGTGCCGACGACGCGCCCGCCGAGACCCTCGCCGCGCACGAAGACGGGCTCGCCGCGCTCCGTGAACACCTCCACCGGACGCGGCGGTCGGAGCGCGCGGACGACGAGGCGGCAGACGGTGTCCGCCGGCGAGCGGCCCGGACCCTCTGCCGGTGGCAGGGCGAAGGGCACCGTCCGGGCGGTGCCCGGACGGTGCGAGTCGACGACCGCGGGTGCCCCGACGCGATCCGGCCCGCAGAGCGCCGAGAGCCGGGCGAGCGTCGTCGCCAGCCGCTCGGGAGCGGGCCCCGGCGGGACGAAGAGGCCCATCTGCATGGCGCGGATCGCCTCGGGCACGGCGGTGAGGACGACGTGCACGATGGCGGCGCGCGGCGGATGTCCCTCGAGCTCCGTTCTCAGACAGCCGAGGATCGCCTTCACGTCGCGCGTCGGAGCGGCGAGGGGAAGCGCGCGGGCGTCGCGGCCGCGGTCGTCGAGGCCGAGCGCGAGCTCGACGCGCGCACAGCCGATCGCGGCGAGGCCGAGCCGCGCGACCGCGCGCTCGACCAGCCCGCGCAGCACGAAGAGGAGCGGCTCGAGGTTGTCGAGCGCGTACTCGAGCGCCACTCCCTCCTCGACGGCGGTGGGAAGCGGCTCGGGCGCGAGCGGCCGCTCGTCCTCGCCGCGCGCCGCGCGCACGAGCGCCGCCCCCGCCGGCCCGAGCCGGGTGACGACCTCGGCGACGGGCAGGCGGGCGAGCTCGCCGAGCCGGTGGATGCCCCAGCGCTGGAGCGTGGTCGCGACGTCGGCCGCCGGGGCGAGACAGGCGAGCGGGAGCCGGGCGAGGAACCCCTGCTCGATGCCGGGGGGGACCACCTCGGTCCCGTCGCCGTGCTCGGCCGCGAGACGCGCCACCGTCATGCCGGCGCCTACCCCCGCACGCGCCTCGAGGCCGACGCGGGCCGCGCGCGTCACGAGCGCCGTCGCGAGCGCGGCCTCGCTCGCGACGAGGTGCATGACGCCGGTCGCATCGAGGAAGACGGCGCCATCGGCGGCCGTCTCGATGCGGCTCGCGAGCGACGCGGCCACCTCGGCGAGCGCGTGGGCGGCGGAGCGCTCGGCGGCCGCGTCGCGGGGGTGCACGACGAGCTCGCCCGCGAGCGCGCGGGCCTGGGCCACGGTGTGGCGGCCCGCCTGGACACCGCGGGCGCGTGCCGCGCGCGAGGCGGCGACCACATGCGCGTGCGGCCCGCTCCCCTCGACGAGAACGAGCGGCCGCCCGGCGAGCGCGGGGTCGGCACGGCAGGCCGCGGCCACGGGCAGATCGGGGACCAGGAGGCAGGCGATGCGCGACATGGATCGCGCGCTCAGCCACCGGCCTGCCTCAGAACGAGCGACTGCCCCGGCCGCCCGATGCGGTTGCGCACGACCATGACGCGCGATTCCACGCCGTCGAGCACGACGAGCCGTC
Organism: Deltaproteobacteria bacterium; assembly: GCA_005879205.1. Taxonomy (GTDB): domain Bacteria; phylum Desulfobacterota; class Binatia; order DP-6; family DP-6; genus DP-3. The sequence goes on along the minus strand of VBLD01000133.1, from coordinate 17,988 downwards.
CCGGCCCGCCGCTCCAGTATGCCCGCCGGCCCGTCACCTCGAGGCCGAGCGCTGCGAACGTGCCGGCCTGGCGTTGCGGCTCGATCACGAGGAGCGCCGTCCCGCTGCGCTCGGCCGCGCGCGCCAGCCGCGGCCAGCCCGGTGGCGGACACGGGCTTCGGGCGTCCCCGACGTCGAGCGCCACCAGGCCGAAGCCGCTCGCCCCGAGGAGGATCTCGGCCGCGCGGAGCGCGTCGCACACGCCGCGCGGTCGGACCCAGAGCAGGCGCGCGAGCACCACGCCTGCCGCCGCGACGGTCTCGGCCTCGAGCGCGTCTTCCACGTCGATCCAGGCGATGGTCTCCCCGGCCTGCGTGGCGTGCGCCGCGATGGCGCACGCGAGCCCCGTCCGCCCCGTGCTCCGCCGTCCCGCGAGCTCGATGATCCGTCCGCGGGGCAGCCCGCCGCCGAGCGCCCGATCGAGCGCCACGAGCCCCGTCGAGAGCCGGGGAATCGTCTGGGCCTCTGCCGTTCCCAGGCGGACGTCGCCGGGCCGGCCGAGTCGGTCGAGCAGGGCGGCGGCCGCGGACACGGCTCTATTTCGCCTTTCGTTCGCCTTGGTGTCAACCCGGCGAAGATGCCATGACACGGCCCATGCCCGAGACGATCGTCTACGCCGTGGATGGCAACGTCGCGCGCATCACGCTCGACGACGGGAAGGTGAATGCCATGAGCCTCCCCTTCTTCGAGGCGCTCGGCGCCGCGCTCGACCGCGCCGAGCGCGACAAGCCGGGTGCGGTCGTGATCACCGGCCGGCCCGGATACTTCTCGGCCGGGCTCGACCTGAAGCTCATGCCGACGCTCGCGCCCGACGCGCTCCAGCGGATGCTCATCGCCTTCGGGCGCATCATGCTGCGGGTCTTCACGTTCCCCATCCCGACGGTCGCAGCGGTGAGCGGACACGCGATCGCGGGCGGCGCCATGCTCGCCTTCGCGTGCGACCTGCGCTACGCGGCCGACGGTCCCTATCGCCTGCACCTCAACGAGGTGGCGATCGGTCTCCCGCTTCCCACCTGGGCGATCGCCATCGCCGAGAGCGCCGTGCCGCACCGCTGGCACACCGAGGCGATCCTCCACGCGCGCGCCTACTCGCCTGCCGACGCCGCCGAGCGAAACCTGGTCAACGGCGTGGTTCCGGCCGATCGTCTGCTCGACGAAGCGGCGTCGGCCGCGGCGCGGCTCGCTCCCCTCCACCAGGCCGCCTATGCGGCCTCCAAGACACGCTTGCGCGCGATGGCCGTCGAGTGGGCGCTGGCGCGTCTCGAGCCGGAGGTGATGAGCCGGCCGTCGAGAGCCTGATGTCGCTGTTCTTCCGGCTCTTCGGTCTGGTGAACGTCGCCAACGGCCTCTGGATGCTCGCCGCGCCGGCGAGCTGGTATCACGGGCTGCCGGCGGAGGTGCCCGACACCGGGCCGCTGAACGTCCACTTCGTCCGCGACATCGGCGCGGCGTTCACGACGATCGGCGTGGCTCTCTGGCTCGCGGCGCCGGCGGCGCGACGCCACGTGGGCGTGCTGCGTGCGACGGCGCTGTTCTACGGCCTCCACGCCCTGGTCCACGTCAGCGACCTCTGTGCGGGTCGCCTGGCGGCGGGTCACTGGCTCGTCGACTTTCCCGGCGTGTTTCTGCCCGCCATCGTGCTCGGCGTCCTCAGCCTGCCGCGATGGTGGGAGGCGTGATCGCGGGGCTCGCGTTCAAGGCTGGCCGGCAGCGTCACGTCGCCGGCGCTGCACGCCCGGCGGCCGACGGTCTGACCGTGCGACCAGGCTGGCAGAGGCATTGCTTCCACCGTCCGCGTGCGCTTGCGACCTTGCGTCCTCGGGCTCTTCCCGATCGTCCTCGCCTCCTGCAGTCCTCTCGGCCGCGTCGACGTGCCGGTTCCGGAGTGCGCCCCGGCCACCGCGCCGGTGGCGGCCCCGGCGCCACGCCCCTCGCCCATCACCATGGACCTCGCATGCTTTGCGCATCCCGAGATCGACGTCTGGGAGCGTCGGCTCCGTTTCGACCGGCCGCTCTGGGCCGACACGCTCCACGCCCTGTCCCGGGGCGCGGCCTACCTGCCGCATGATCTTGAGGCTGCCCGCGATCGGGAGCGGCTTCGGGCCCCGCGCCCAGAGCGCGTCGGGCAGCCGCGGGCTCTGGCAGCTGAAGGCCGCGACGGCGCGGCGCTTCGGCCTCGTGGTCAGCCGCCGGCGCGACGACCGGCTCGAGCCCGACCTCGCGACGCGCGCCGCCGCTCGCTACCTCGCTGTGCTGCACGCCCACTACGATGACTGGCCGCTCGCGATCGCGGCGTACAACGCCGGCGAGGGGCGCGTCGATCGGGCGCGCCGCCGGAACCCGGGGGCGAGCTTCTGGCAGCTCACCGACGATCGCCGGCTGCCCCGCGCGAGCCTCGACTACGTGGCGCGCTTCCTCGCGCTGGTCCGCGTCGTGGACGGCGCGACCGACTGCTGAGCGCTACTCGCCCCAGCCGAGCAGCTCGACGACGACCTCTTCTGGAAATCCCTGACGCTGGAGGAGGCGCCAGGCGCGCGCCCGTGCGGCGGCGTGGTGCACGCGCCGGCGCTCGAGAAGGCGCCGCGCCCAGTCGTGCTCCCGCTCGCCGGCGAGCGATTCGGCAACCGCCGCCTCGACCACGGCTTGCGGCAGCCCGCGGGCCGCGAGGTCGGCCGCGATCTTGAGGCTGCCCGCGCCGCGCGCGCGCAGCGCGCTCGCCCGCTCGCGCGCATAGGCCGCGTCGCCTACCCAGCCGAGCTCGCGGCAGCGGGCGACGGCGGCAGCCGCGGTCTCGCGCCGGTAGCCCAGCCGCACGAGACGCGCCTCCAGGTCCGCCTCCGTGCGGGGCGTGCGCGCGAGCAGGCGCGCCGCCACGTCGAGCGGGGTGACGGCGGGCTCGGGGCGGCTAGAAGCGGTCGACCTTGAGGGGTTCCTGGGGGGCGTCTTTTTCCTTGCGATCGAAGTCGTCCCAGCGACCATCGCTGGCCGACGAGATGCCGCGCGCCTTCAGCGCGAAGTCGTCCGGGTTGCTCGACTGGGCGAGCGCCTCCTCGAAGGTGATGAGGTTCTCGCGCCAGAGCGCCATGAGCGACTGGTCGAAGGTCTGCATGCCGTAGCTGGTGTAGCCGCGGGCGATGGCGTCGCGGATCTCGCGCGTCCGCTCGGCCACCGCGATGCACTCGCGAACGAGCGCGGTCGACACCAGGACCTCGACCGCGGGGACCATGCCGTGGCCGTCCGCCCGGGGTACGAGCCGCTGGCTCACCACGCCCTTCAGGATGTTCGAGAGGATGAGCCGCACCTGGGCGCGCTGGTGATCGGGAAAGGCGGAGATGGCGCGCGTGACGGTCTCGGTGGCGTCCAGCGTGTGGAGCGTCGAGAGGACGAGGTGGCCCGTCTCGGCCGCCATGATGGCCGTCTCGATCGTCTCGAGGTCGCGCATCTCGCCGACCAGGATGACGTCGGGATCCTGGCGCAACGCGCCTTTCAGACCGGCGGCGAAGCTCGTGCAGTCGACGCCGATCTCGCGCTGGCTGATGACCGACTTGTCGTCGTGGTGCAGGTACTCGATCGGGTCCTCGACCGTGATGATGTGGCGGTCGGCCGAGCGGTTGACGTGGTCGATCATCGACGCGAGCGTCGTCGACTTGCCGCTTCCCGTCGTGCCGGTGACCAGCACGAGGCCGCGGCGCTCGGCCGCGATGCGCTCGACCACCGGCGGCAGGTTGAGGTCGTGGATGCCGCGCACGCGAGCCGGGATCAGCCGGAGCGCCGCCTGCAGCTCGCCGCGCTGGTGAAAGACGTTCACCCGGAAGCGGCCGAGATCCGGATGGCCGTAGCCGGCGTCCACCTGGAGTACCTCCCGCAGCCGCTGCCGGTGGAAATCGGTGAGCAGCGACTCGCAGAGACGATTCATGTCGTCGTGCGTGAGGGGCGCGTGCTCCGCCCACGGCCCGAGCCTGCCGCTCACGCGGAAGATCGGCCGCGCGCCGACCTTCAGGTGGATGTCCGAGGCTTCCCGACCGACCCCTTCGCGCAGTATCCCATCCAGCTCCACGTCCTAGTCCTTTCCGCCTCTCCCCCGCCGGGCGGGTTCTCCCGCCCGCGCACCCTCTGCACTCGCGCCGTTCCCCTCCGTCGGGGCCGGGGCCGCGTCGGTCCTGAGCCCGAACTTCTCGCGGACCTTCGCCTCGATCGTCTCGGCCACCTGCGCGTGCTCGCGCAGGAAGTCGCGCGCGTTCTCGCGGCCCTGGCCGATCCGGTCGCCGCCGAAGGCGTACCACGCACCGGTCTTCTCGACGATGCCGTGCTCGGCGGCGATGTCGATCAGCTCGCCCTCCTTCGAGATCCCCGAGCCGTAGAGGATGTCGAACTCCGCCTCGCGGAAGGGCGGCGCCACCTTGTTCTTCACGACCCGCACCTTGGTGCGGCTGCCGATCACCTCATCGCCGTGCTTGATGGCGCCGAGGCGGCGGATGTCGAGCCGGACCGAGGCGTAGAACTTGAGCGCGTTGCCCCCGGTGGTGGTCTCGGGGTTCCCGAACATGACGCCGATCTTCATGCGGATCTGGTTGATGAAGACGACGATCGTGCGCGACTTGGAGATCGTGCCGGTGAGCTTGCGGAGCGCCTGCGACATGAGCCGGGCCTGCAGGCCCATCTGCGGATCGCCCATGTCGCCCTCGATCTCGGCGCGGGGGACCAGGGCCGCGACCGAATCGATCACCAGCACGTCGATCGCTCCCGAGCGGACGAGCGTGTCGGCGATCTCGAGCGCCTGCTCGCCGTTGTCGGGCTGCGAGATGAGCAGATCCTCGCTCCGGACGCCGAGCTTGCGCGCGTAGTTGATGTCGAGCGCGTGCTCGGCGTCGATGAAGGCGCAGATGCCGCCCCGCTTCTGACCCTCGGAGACGAGCTGCAGGGCGAGCGTCGTCTTGCCGGAGGACTCGGGGCCGTAGATCTCGACCACCCGGCCGCGCGGGATGCCGCCGATGCCGAGCGCGATGTCGAGCCCGAGCGAGCCGGTGGGGAGCGCGGGGACGTCGGTGATGAGCGCGCCCTCGCCGAGCCGCATGATCGCGCCCTTGCCGAACTGCTTCTCGATCTGGCTGAGAGCGAGGTCGATTGCCCGCTCGCGGTTCACGTCGATGCCCATGTGACGCCCTCCCCCCCGCCGGTGTACCCGTGAGGTGTCCTACTCTACCCTCGCTGCGGCCGACTCTCCAGCGGCGGCGCTACCTATTTTCAGCTACCGCGGGCCCTCACCCGGCGAGCGGGACGATGGCAAGCGGCTCGTACGTCGCCCCCGTCGGACGCAGATGGCTCCGGTAGAGGATCACGTCGCCCGCCGTCCAGTTGCCGAACGCCACGTCGGGAGTGGCCTCGATCGCGGCCGTGATCCGCCCGAGGCCGCGCGGCGAGCGGACGCGGGCGAACGTCACGTGGCCCCGGAAGGGACGGCTCTCGGGCGGGAAGCCGAGCGGCTCGAGCGCCCGCTCGAGCGCGACCGCGAGCCGGCCGAGCTCCGCCACCCCCGTCGCGAGACCGGCCCAGAGCACGCGCGCGCGTTTGAGGCTCGGGAAGCCGCCGAGGCCGGCGAGGGCGAGCGGGATCGCGGCGTGCGCGGCGGCGGTCTTCCGCACGGCGTCGGCGACCGCCGGCAGAGCGTCTTCCGGCACCTCGCCGAGGAACTTGAGGGTCACGTGGAGCCCGGCCGGATCGAGCCAGCGGAGGTCGGCGCGCGGCGCCCGCCGCCGGAGCGACGCCTGGGTTTGCGCGAGCGCGGCGCGGACGTCGTCGGGAATCTCGATGGCGAGGAAGCAGCGCACGCCGCCCGCGCGCGGTCAGAGGGGCCGCAGGACGATCTGCATCATCGCCCGTCCCGTCCGCTCCGCGGGCGAAAGAGCTGCGAGTCGGTCACCGGCTGCCCGAGGGCGTAGCGGCGGAGCCAGTCGAGCGCGATCTGGGAGGCGAGGATCTTCATCCAGTCGCGCTCGCCCCAGAGCTGGTAGCGCCGTGTCACCGTGCCGCCGCTCGCCGAGGCGAGCGCCAGCCACAGGGTGCCGGCCGGCTTCTCGGCCGTGGCCGCCTCGGGGCCCGCGATGCCGGTGGTCGCGAGTCCCAGATCCGTCCCGAAGACGCGCCGCACACCGTCGGCCATCTCGGTGGCCGTCTGCTCGCTGACCGCGCCGTGCGCGTCGAGGGTCTCCTGGCGGACGCCGAGCATCTCGCACTTCATGCGGTTGGTGTAGGCGACGACGGCGCCGCGAAGGTACTCCGAGCTCCCGGAGACGTTCGTCACGCGGTGCGCGACGAGCCCGCCCGTCATCGACTCGGCGAGCGCCAGCGTGAGCCTCCGCTCGCCGAGCAGGCGGCCGGCGACCTCTTCGAGCGTGATCGGTCCCTCGCCGTAGACGTGGGGACCGATGCGCTCGCGGATGCGCGCCGCGAGGATCTCGAGCCGGGCGGCAGCCGCCTCCGGCTTCCCGTGGACGACGAGGCGAAGGGATATCTCCGGGAAGCTCGCGCGGAACGAGACGCGCGCTTCGGTCGGATCCACCGCGCCGGCCACCTTCTCGTCGAGCGCCGACTCGGTGAGCCCGAACGTCTGGAAGACGCGCGACAGGTACACGTCGCCGCCGCGCAGCGTACGCAGCCAGGGGAGCACCGTCTGCTCCATCATCACCTTCATCTCGCGCGGCACGCCGGGCAGGACGACGAGGTGACGGCCACGATGCTCGACGCGGTATCCGGGCGCCGTGCCGAGCGGGTTCGGAACCACCACGGCGCCGCGGGGCAGCAGCGCCTGCTTCAGGTTGTTCTCGGGCATCTCGCGGCCGAGCGCGGCGAAGAGCTGGCGGATGCGCTCGGCGGATGGGCCGTCCTCGGCGAGCGGTACCCCGAGGACGCGCGCCACGACCTCGTTGGTGAGGTCGTCCGCCGTGGGCCCGATCCCGCCGGTCGAGATGACGACCTCGGCCTGCTCGAGCGCGTGCTCCCACGCCCACGCGAGGCGGTCGGCATAGTCGCCGACGGTGAGCACGGCGACGAGGTCCAGGCCGAGCGCGAAGAGCTGATCGGCGATCCAGCTCGCATTGCTGTCGACGATGCGGCCCGTCGTCAGCTCGTCGCCGGTCGAGAGAATGGCGACGCGCTCGATCACGCGACGATCCGCAGGCACAGGCGGGTGACGAGCCCCGCGTAGAGGCCTGCCACCAGGTCGTCTCCGACCACCCCGAGCCCGCCCTCCACCCCGCCGTCGATCTGTCGCGCGGGGAACGGCTTCACGACGTCGAAGACGCGGAACAGGACGAACGCGACGACCGCGGCGAGCCAGGTGGCGGGCAGGAGGGCGCCGGCGACGACGAGCCCCGCGACCTCGTCGATCACGATGTACGGATGGTCCTCGCCGCCGAATACGTCCTCGGCGCGTCCCGCGGCCCACACCGCGACCGCGATCAGCCCGAGGACGAGCGCCGCATAGGCGACGGGCGCGCGGTCGCGCAGCGCGGCCAGGAAGGGAAGCAGCGGCAGCGCGACGAGCGAGCCCGCGGTGCCCGAGGCGATCGGGACGTACCCCACGCCGCCGACCGTCGCGAGAGCCACCGCGAGCGCGCGCACGCTGGTCTGCGTAGAGGCTCGCGCCTTCGCCGTCAAGCACCGTCCGCTTTTGAAATTGCGTTGCGAAATGGTACGGAAGACCGCGTGGGTGGGATGAAGCGGCTCCTCGGGGGGGCGAAGATCGATCCCCGCCCCGTCACGGGTACGACCACCGTGTCCGAGCTGGTCGACGGGGCGCTGCTCGCCTACAACGGTGCCCGGCTGCGCGAGGCGGCGCAGCTCTTCGTGCGCCGCATGCTCGAGGACGACGTGACGGTGGGTGTGAGCCTGAGCGGCGCGCTCACCCCGGCGGGTCTCGGCATGTCGTGCCTGATCCCGCTCATCGAGGCGGGCTTCGTCGACTGGATCGTGTCCACCGGTGCCAACCTCTACCACGACACGCACTTCGGCATCGGCCTCACGATGCACCGCGGCCGGCCCGATCTGGACGACGTGGCGCTGCGCAAGGACGGCGTGGTCCGCATCTACGACATCGTCTTCGACTACGCCGTGCTGCTCGACACCGACGCGTTCTACCGGCGCATCCTGTTCGCGCCCGAGTTCCAGCGCGAGATGGGAACGGCCGAGTTCCACCACCTGATCGGGCACGTCGTCGCCGAGCGGCAGCGGGCCCTCGGCCTCAGGCGCAAGTCGCTGCTCGCGGCGGCGGCGGAGCACCGGGTGCCGGTCTACACGTCCTCGCCGGGCGACAGCTCGATCGGCATGAACGTCGCCGCGCTCGCCATCGAGGGCTGCAAGCTCAAGATCGACGTGTCGCGCGACGTGAACGAGACCGCCGCGCTCGTTCTCGGCGCCAAGCGCGCGGGCGGCAAGAGCGGCGTGCTCATCCTCGGCGGCGGCTCGCCCAAGAACTTCGTTCTCCAGACCGAGCCGCAGGTGCAGGAGGTGCTCGGCATCGAGGAGAAGGGCCACGACTACTACGTGCAGTTCACCGATGCCCGGGTGGACACCGGCGGGCTCTCGGGTGCGACGCCGAGCGAGGCCGTCAGCTGGGGCAAGGTCGATCCCGACAAGCTGCCCGACACCGTGGTGTGCTACTGCGATTCGACGATCGCCCTGCCGCTGCTCACGGCCTACGCGCTCGCGCTCCATCCGCCCCGCAAGCCGAAGCGGCTCTACGAACAGCGGGAGGCGCTGATGGAGAACCTCGTCCGCGAGTACCACCAGGCGCACGACTTCGGGCCCGACGGCGGGCTCAAGCCACGGCGGTGAGCGCCTTCGTCCGCGAGCGGGACGTCGCGGTGCGTGCGGCGCGCGCGGCGGGAGCCATCGTGCTGCGCTACTACGTGCCCGGCGTCGCGGCGCGCGACAAGCGGCCCGACAATCCCGTCACCCTGGCCGACGAGGAGGCGAACGGCTGCATCCACCGGTTCGTCGAGGAGGCGTTCCCCGACGACGGCTGGCTCTCCGAGGAGACCGCAGACTCCCCCGAGCGGCTCGCGCACCGGCGCGTCTGGGTGGTCGACCCGCTCGACGGCACGAAGGAGTTCATCCAGCACATCCCCGAGTTCTGCGTGTGCGTGGCCCTGGTCGAGGACGGCCGGCCGGTGGTCGCGGTCGAGTACAACCCGGCCGCGGACCGCCTCTACGCCGCGGTCCGCGGCGAGGGCACCACCGTGAACGGCGCTCCGGCACGCGTCAGCCCGACGGCGCGCGTGCCCGACGCCGAGGTCCTGGCGAGCCGCTCCGAGGACAAGCGCGGCGAGTGGGACGCCTTCAAGCCCCGGGTCCGGGTGAAGCTCACGGGCAGCGTCGCCTTCAAGCTGGCCGAGATCGCGACCGGCGCCGGCGACGCCACCTTCACCCTCACGCCGAAGAACGAGTGGGACATCTGCGCCGGCTCGCTCCTCGTCGAGGAGGCCGGCGGCCGGGCGACGGACCTCGACGGGCGGCCGCTCGTCTTCAACCAGCCGTCGCCGCTGCGGCCGGGCATGATCGCGTCGAACGGGGTGCTGCACGACGGGCTGCTGGCGTTGATCCGGGAGGTCGCCCCGCCGCAGCGCTCCCGCTGACAGCGCGCGGCCCGAACTCCGTTCCCTGGCTTGCCGCCTTCTCATGGCCACGATACAAGCCATGTGATAGCCATGAAGGCGATCAACATCGCCGAGCTCAAGAACCGCCTGAGCCACTATCTCCGGATGGTGCGACGCGGGCAGCCGATTCTCGTGCGCGACCGGAATCGGATCATCGCGCGCATCGATCCGGCCGGCGGCGACGTATCCGAGCAGGGTGAAGAAGCCGACCGCTTGGCCGACCTCGAGGCCCGGGGCATCATCCGGCGAGGGCAGGGTTCCTTCCCGGGGAAGCTCCTGAAGCGGCGGCCGCGGGTGAAGGCCGACGTCGTCGAGGCGCTACTCCGCGAGCGCGAGGAGTCACGCTGAGATTCTGGGACAGCTCGGCGTTGGTGCCCCTGGTCGTCCGTCAGTCTGCCACCTCGGAGGCGGAGAAGTGGGCCGCGGAGGACGGTTCGCTGGTCGTATGGACCCTGGCGCTCGTGGAGGTGGTGTCGGCCCTCCGGCGTCTGGTCCGTGACGGCGCCGTCTCCGAGCGTGCGGCGCGAGAGGCCGAGGCGCTCGGCGTTGATCTCGTGAAGCGAGCGCATACCGTGACTGACGTCGAGCGGACCAAGGCGCTGGCCCGGAGGCTACTCCGGCTCCACGCGCTGCGCGCGGCCGACGCGCTTCAGCTGGCTGCGGCCCTCGCCTGGGCCGATGGACACCCGGAGGGTCTCGTCCTCCACACGTTTGACAGGCGGCTGGCCGAAACCGCGGAGCGCGAAGGTTTCCACGTGATCCCCGCTCCCTGAGAAGAACCCCTCCCGACTGGTCAGCGGAGGCCGCGGCGGCGGAGCACGGCCAGCCCGCGCGCCGGGAAATCGGTCATGATCCCGTCGACGCCGAGCTCGAGCAGCGCCTCGATCTCCTGATCCTCGTTGATCGTCCAGGCGTGCACCTCGAGGCCGAACCGGTGAGCGGTCGCCACCGAGTCGGCCGTGACGATCGCGACGTCGCCGAAGGTCGGCGGCACCTGGAGGGCGATGCCCGGCGGACGGTAGCCGGCGAGCTGGCCGTCGCGCAGACGATAGACCCACTCGGCGACCTCCGCGGCGGAGAAGCTCGTCAGCACCTCGGGCGCGGCCGCCCGGATGCGGGTCATGATGGCGGCGTCCTCGGCGGCCAGGAGCGTCCGCTCGCGGGCCGCCCCACGGTCGAGGACCGCGAGCANNACGGCCGCCTCGATCGGCGGCGCGGCCTGCTTCACCTCGATGTTGAGCGGCACGCCCGGGAAGTCCGCGACGACCTCCGCGAGGGTCGGGACGCGGAGGCCGCGGCCGCGGAACGGATAGGTCCCGTCGCGCGCCCGAAAGCGATGGCCCGCGTCGAGGCGTTGCAGCGCGGCCAGCGGCAGGGCGCGGACGGGACCCGTACCGTCCGTCGTGCGGTCCAGCGTCTCGTCGTGGAACACCACCACCTGGCCGTCGGCGGTGGCGTGCACGTCGAGCTCGAGCCGCTCGGCGCCCGCGTCGAGACCCGCGGCGAACGCCTCGAGGGTGTTCTCGGGAAACAGCCCGGAGGCGCCGCGGTGGGCGAAGAGGCGCGGGCGCGGGCCGTCGAGGTAGCGCGTCCGGCTACTCCAGCCCGGACCGTACGTGCGAGAGCGTGACGGTGAGCGGGCGAGTCGTTGCGGGGAGCGCGGCGAGCTCGCGGCTCACTTCGGCCTGCACGCGGTCGAAGGCGCGGCGTGCCGAGGCCGGGACCGGCTGCTCGATCGCACCGGTCAGCGCCAACGGGTCCACGTACTCGCCGTCGCGATCGAGCGCGTAGTGGAGGTGGGGACCGGTCGCGAGTCCCGTCGCGCCCACGTAGCCGATCACCTGCCCCCGCTTGACCACCGAGCCCACCAGCACGCCCGGGGCGACGGCCGAGAGGTGGCCGTAGGACGAGGTGAGGGCTCCCGCGTGATCGATGCGCACGCAACGGCCGAGCTCCCGCAGCCGTCCGGCGAAGCGGACCATGCCGTTGGCGACGGCGCGCACGGGGGTGCCGCGCGGGGCGGCGAAATCGACTCCGAGATGGGGCCGGAAGATGTGCAGGATCGGATGGCGCCGCAGAAGCGAGAAGTCGGAGGTGATCTCCGTGAAGTCGAGGGGGTAGCGGAGGAAGGTCCGCGAGAGGGCATCACCGCTCGGCCGGTAGTAGCCTCCGTTACCGTCCACGTCCTCGAAGAAGATCGCGGTGGTCGCCCGCCCGCGAGACACGATCTCGGCGCCGAGGACGTTTCCAGGTTCCGGGCTCGCGCCGCCCGTCTGCCAGATGTGCTCGTAGACGACGCGCAGCTCGTCGCCCGGATGGAGACCGCTGGCGACGTCCACGTCCCATCCGAAGATGTCGGCCAGGTCGGACACCACGCGCGCGGGCAGCCCGAGCTCGAGGCTGTCCTCACGCAAGCCGCGCTCGATCCGGGTCGCCACCCCCTTCACCTCGACGAAGTAGGGCAGCAGCTCGCGGCGAGCCGCGATCGTCCCGTCGTCCTGCGCCTCGAGGACGAGCAGCGTGCGGCCGTCGATCTGATAGCGCACGGCTTCGAGCGCGTGGGTGGCGCGGTCGAAGGTGAGGTTCACGGCCCGCCGGGGATGGATGCGGCGCAGGTCGTAGACGCGGGCCGCAGCCGCGAGCCAGCGCCGTGCCTCGATGGTGCCGATACCGCGCGCCGCGAGGAGCTCCTCGAGCGTATCGCCGCGCCGCACGTTCAGATGCTCGACGGCGGAGCCTCGCGTCCCGCGCGTGCAGCTCCGGCGGGGCGACGTCATCGCGCCCGCGTCGCACGGCTTGCCGTGGCGATGAGCCGGTCGCGCCGGGCGCTTGCGACGCGCGCCGTCTGCGTGCCCCACGGGCAACAGCGCGGCGACGCAGGTCAGCGTGACCAGCTTCCGTTTCAAACCCGAGATTGCGATGGCGCACCCTGCCAAATGAGCTCGACGGTTGTCAATCAATTCGGACCGGTAGCCCCGTGGCTCTCAGCCGTTCCCGCATATCGGCCGTTCGCGCGTTCGACTTGAGCTGGGGGCGACGGGCCTCGCTTGACCCCCCCGGCGGCGCGAGGCAAAGCCTGGGGTCGGGATGCGCATCGCGGCGCTGGACGTCGGCGAGGCGCGAATCGGCGTGGCGGTGAGCGACGAGCTCGGGATCACCGCGCAAGGCATCGGCGTGGTCCGGCGCGTCGGGGGGCAGCGGGATCTGGAGGCCCTCGCCGCGCTGCTCGCGCCCTATGGGCCGGGGCGGCTCGTGGTGGGCCTGCCCTTGACGCTCGGCGGCTCGGAAGGCCCGCAGGCGGTCAAGGTACGGCGCTTTGCGGAGCGGGCCGCCGCCCACCTCGACGTCCCCCTCGAGGGTATTGCTGGAGGCGGACGTCCGCCGCCGGCGGCGGCGCGAGGTCATCGACCAGGTGGCGGCCACGCTGATCCTCCAGGGGTACCTGGCCGCCCGCCCCTCGTGATCCGGAGCCGCCTCGCGCGGGGTGCGCTGGCCCTTACCGGAGCCGGGGGGCTCGGGATCGCCGGCTTCGCCGTGACCCTCCACCGCCCCGGTCCGCCGGTCCCCGCCCCGGTGGCCGTGACCGTCGACGAGGGCGAGCGGTTCGCCGACGTCGCCGCCGATCTGGCGCGCCAGGGGGTCCTCCGCCACCCGCTCCCGCTCGTCGTGTGGGCCCGCGTGACCCGCCAGGACCGGGGCGCCCACTGGGGCGAGTACCTGATCACGCGACCGCTCTCACCCCTCGAGCTCCTGGCACGCATCACCGGGCCGCCCGACCCCCTGCACGCCGTCGTCGTGCCCGAGGGTCGCACGCTGCGCGACGTGGTCGGGCTGCTCGCCGCGGCCGGGTTCGGCTCCGAGGAGAGCTTCCTCTGTGTGCTCCAGGACCCGCGCTTCCTGGCCGAGGAGGACCTCCCGCCCGCGGGTGCCGAGGGCTACCTCTTCCCCGACACCTACGCCTTCCCGCTCGCCACCCCGCAGGAGCGCATCCTGCGTTCCATGGTGCAGCGCTTCCGCGACGTGTTCACTCCCGCGCTCATGCTGCGCGCCGCCGACCTCGGGCTCAGCGTGCACCAGGCGGTGACGCTCGCCTCGCTGGTCGAGTCGGAGACGCCGCGCGCGGAGGAGCGCCGGCTCGTCGCGGCGGTCTTCTTGAACCGGTTGCGCCGCGGCATACCGCTGCAGTCCGACCCGACCGTCCTGTACGGGCGGGAGGGGCGCGATCGGACGCTCACGCGCGCCGATCTCCACCGTCCGACGCCGTTCAACACCTACACGATCCCGGGTCTGCCACCGGGACCGATCGCCAACCCCGGTCGCGCCTCGCTCGAGGCCGCCGTGGACCCCGCGCCCGTCGACTACCTCTATTTCGTCGCGCGGGGCGACGGCACGCATACCTTCAGCTCGACGCTCGCCGCCCACAACGCCGCCGTCGCGCACCTCCGCCGCGTGCGGCGCTGACCGCGCGGGTCGCTCAGCCGCCCGGGTGCCCGGCCGCCCCCTGCGCCCGGATCTGCTGCAGCACGGAGGATGCCTTCACCCGCAGCTCGCTCGCGCGGGCCTGGGTGGCGACGTGCGCCGCGAGCTCCTCGGCCCGGTCCCCGGCGATGCCACGGAGCGAGGCGGTGAGCGCCACAGTTGACCGTCGCGAGCAGGCTGCCGCGCAGCGTGGCATCGGATTCGACGGCGTTGAGCGTGGTGCGCAGCGCTTCGGCCCGCACGCCGGCGTCGTCGTGGTGGAGGGCGGTGTTGACGAGCTGGTCGATCGTGGCGGTGTTCGTGCCGAGGGCTCCGGCGAGCGCGCCGGTGATCGGCACCGCCGGAAAGCGTTGCAAGGCCTCCTGCAGCGTCTGCTGTGGGGGCTGCGGTACCGTCGTGGTCGAGGACACGCGCGCGGCGACCGACGTGGTGCCCGGCGGCGCGCCCTCCCCGGCGAGGAGATCGATCGCCACCAGCCGGCTCTTCTCGCCGTACTTCAGCATGAAGTTCTGGTTCCCGAGCAGCCGGTGCAGTGCATCGAGCAGCGGGACGTTCTCGAACTCCGCGGTCACCTCACGAGGGTTCGGCTCCCCTCGAATCTCGGCGCCGCTCTGCCGGCCGATCTCGCCGAGCACCTCGCCGACGGGCGCACGTGCCAGGCGAACGGTGAGCTGGTCGTCCGCGTAGCGCACGACCCGTTCCGCGTCGCCGTCGGCACCTCGTGCGATCGTGACCGCGAGGCCCGTGAAGAAGACGACTGCGGCGATCGGTCCTCGCCACACGGCGCCGAACCTAGCCGCACTGGCGGGCGGCTTCAACCACCCCGAGCGCCTCACGCCTCTCCCTCCCCGCCGACGCCTCGCGTCTGCTGCCGCGCGAACAGGGCGCGCAGATGCTGCACGGTGTCGGCGTCGGCGGGCGCCTTGTCCTCGCGGATGCGGGCGATGCGCGCGAAGCGCAGCGCGAGCCCGGCGGCGTAGGTCGGGCTCCGCTGCAGGTCGGTGAACAAGACCTCGACGACGATGCGAGGCTCGACGTGGACCGTCGGCCCTTCCTCGCGGATGGCGAGGGCCGAGAGGCGGTCGGTCATGGTGCGGAACTCGGCGTCGGTGAGCCCCTTGAACGTCTTGCCGACCGGCTCCAACCGTCCCGTCTCCTCGTCGCGGGCGGCGAGGTGGTAGTTGCTGAGCCAGCCGTGACGCCGGCCGTAGCCACGGTCGGCGGCGATGATCACCAGGTCGACCGTCGTCGCCCGCTTCACCTTGAGCCAGCCCCGGCCGCGGACGCCCGGCGTGTAGGGCGCGTCGAGTCCCTTCACCATCACCCCCTCGAAGCCGTCGGCGAGGGCGGCGGCGGAGAAGGCCTCCGCCTCGGCTGCGGTGGGCGGCACGACGCGTCCGACCACCCGCAGCATGCCGCGCACCCGCTCGAGCGTCGCCCAGCGCTCGCCGTACGGCCGGTCGATGAGCGGCTCGTCACCCGCCTGGAGGGCGTCGAACAGATGGAGCCGCACCGGCACCTCGCGCTCCAGGCGGCCGATGTCGCGGATGCGCCGGAAGCGTCGCATGAGCTCCTGGAAGGGCAGCGCCCGGCCCGCCGCGTCGACCGGGATCACCTCGCCCTCGAGGATCGCCGCCGGTGCGGAGAGCCCGCGCCGGAGCTCGCCGACCACGTCGGGGAGACTCTCGGTCAGGTCCTGCAGACGGCGCGAGTAGAGCCGGCAGTCGTCGCCACGACGGTGCACCTGCACGCGGGCCCCGTCGAGCTTCCACTCCACAGCGGCGCGGCCGCCGAAGGTGGCGAGCGCCTCCGAGACACTCTCGGCGCTGTGCGCCAGCATGGGACGGAGCGGGCGGAAGTAGGTGAGGGCGCTCGCCGGCAAAGGCCCGCCCCGGTTGGCGAGGGCGAGCGCCGCGACCTCCGTGAGGTCGCCCTCGAGCATGTGGGCGCGTGCCACCGCGGCGCGGTCGCCTCCCGCGACCAGAGCCACCGCGTCGAGCAGGATGCCTTCGGCCGCCCCCGTCCGCATCTCGCGGATCAGGTTCTTGGCGACGTACTTGGCCTCGAGCGGCGTCAGGCGGGCGAACAGCTCCGCGAGGAGACGTTCCTTCTCGGCGCGCGATCCCGCGCCCCGCGGGCCGGCCAGGGCCCGGACGCGCTCCTCGACCTCGATGAGCCCGAGCGCGGGTAGCTCGGCTGGCGTCTCGCGCCGCTCGAGCAGGCGCTCGACGGCTTCGCCGAAGTCGACCGCGCCCGTCCAGACGTCGGCGGACGCCCCCTCGCCGACGAGGCGGACGAGCACGCGCCACAACGTCTGTCCGCTCACCGCGCCGCCGCGGCCGGCCTGCCCGAGCAGGAACCGCACGGCGGGCCGGACCTCCTCGGCGTCGAGAGCGCCGAGGAAGTCCGCCACCTGCCGCGCCAGGTCGCGCCGGCTCCGGGTGCGGGCCAGCTGCTCGCACACGGCCGCCAGCGCGCGCAGCGTCGTCACGCGGCTCAGAAGACGCACAGCCGCGCGGGCCGTCAAGTCAGTGTCCTGCCACGCAGAGCGCGCGGCTGCAGTCGCCGTGGCCCATGGCGCGTCCGCCGAGCAGCCGGCAGGCGAGCCGCGGGCGGCGGGACTTGAGCTCGGCGCAGATGGGGCCCGGTGGGACGTCGGGAAGGTCGAGCTCGAGGCAGCAGCGCAGCGGCATGCGCGTGCGGGCGCCGGCCGCCGGGACGACGGCGAGCGCGAGGGCGAGAGCGAGCAGGAACCGTGAACGCATGATCCACCTCCTCGTCGTGGGGCGTGGTCCGGCTATGGGGCGCCCGGCCGGTCACCGCAATGGCTGGAACCGGAACATTGCCATTCGCCTTTCCTTCGCTTACCTTGTGCGCCCGGGGAGGGTGGGACGATGATGACCAAGCGGCAGAAGCAGATGCTCGACTATCTGCGGGAGTACATCGACGAGCACGGCTACGCGCCGACGCTCGAGGAGATCGGCCGCCACTTCCGGCTCGCGTCCCTGGCCACGGTGCACAAGCACCTGCGGAACCTGCAGCGCAAGCGCTTGATCAAGCGGCTGCCGCACCAGAGCCGCGCCCTCGAGGTGGTGGGCCCCGCCACCGCCAGCCGCGCGGTCACCGTCCCGCTCCTCGGGCGCGTGGCGGCCGGTGTCCCGATCGAGCCGGTCGAGACGGCGGAGACGGTGTCGCTTCCCGAGGAGATGCTCGGTCGGGGCGAGACCTTCGCGCTGCGCGTGAGCGGCGATTCGATGGTGGGGGAGGGCATTCTCGACGGCGCCCTCGTCGTCGTCGAGTCGCGCCAGGAGGCGCCCAACGGTGCGACGGTCGTCGCCCTCGTGCGGGGCGACGCCACGGTCAAGAAGCTGCAGCGCGAGCGGGGACGCGTACGCCTCCTGCCGGCGAACGAGCGGCTGGCGCCGATCGTCGCGCCCGCGAGCGACGTCGAGATCCGCGGCGTCGTGATCGCCGTGCTCCGGCGCTATCGGTGAGCGCCGCGGAGCCCTTTGCCCTTTACGTGCACGTGCCGTACTGCCGGCACGTCTGTCCCTACTGCGACTTCAACGTCCTGGCGGCCGCGACCCCGCCCGAGCGCGACTACGTCGCGGCGGTCGCCGCCGAGCTGGCGGCGTACGGGGCCGACGCGCACTGGTCGGGCCGGCCGCTCAGGAGCGTGTACTTCGGCGGCGGAACGCCGTCGCTTTTCACACCCGGCGCGATCGCCGACGTGCTGGCGGCCGCGGCGGCGCACTTCGCGTTCGGCGCGGACACCGAGCTGACCCTCGAGGCGAATCCGGACACCGTCGTACCCGAG
>VBLD01000452.1:561-2851 GCA_005879205.1 Deltaproteobacteria bacterium | reverse complement strand
CGCCGGGGCCGCGATGCTCTGCTACGTGACCCCCAAGGAGCACGTCGGGCTGCCCCGCGCCGAGGACGTCAAGGCGGGCTGCATCGCCTACAAGATCGCCGCCCACGCCGGCGACGTCGCGCGCGGCATCGCGCGCGCGCGCGACTGGGACGACGACCTCTCGCGGGCCCGCGCCGCGCTCAACTGGCCGCGACAGTTCGAGCTCGCCTTCGACGGCGAGACGGCGCGCGCGCTGCACGACGAGGACCTGGAGGTCGACACCGACTTCTGCGCGATGTGCGGCCACGACTGGTGCAGTATGCGCATCTCGAAGGAGATCCAGGAGTTCGCGAGCGGAAAGGCGGCCGATTTTCAGCCCGAGCGGAAAGCCGTGCGCAGCCCGGGCGTCGCGGAGGAAGGCCGGGAGCTACTCCGGCAGCGGGCGCGCGTTCTTCCCGTGGTCGGCGGGAAGCATGCGTGCCACAGCGACCACGTGCCGGATGCCGAGCGGGCGCGCACGGTGCAGAAGACGGCCGCCGGCAAGTCGTGATCCGCCGCACGCGGGGCGATTACGACCCCGTCGTGGTGCGGCGTTTGCCCGTACGTCGAGCCGCCCTACGGAATCGGTTGGACCGAACAGCGTAGCGCCGGACACGTGCACGTCGGCGGTGGGCAGGGTGTCGGCGGCGGAACGTTGCAGCCCGTGTTCCCCGATCCCGAAATCAGGCGACACACGTCGCTCGGCTGGCTCGTCTTGGTGATGTTGCCGCTGATCGGGTTGCAGTCGATCCGGTTGTTCGTCGCCGAGACGAGCTCGCATCCGCCCGTATCCCGTGGGACGGATGCATTCGGGTCGCCGCCGTTGTTCATGATGCTGTTGTTCACGACGCAGTTATTGCTTGCGACGTCGATCTTGAAACCGTCATCCGGATTCCCCGTCGAAATGTTGCCGATGAAGTTGTTCGAGGCCGACGCCTCGCTGATGATCAGGCCGTTGTGCCTGCCGGCCGGGTCGGAAGGCGCATCGATGATCGGCAGGTTGTTGTCCGTTACGGTGTTGTCCTGGACCAGCCCGAACGTCGTACCACCGCTCGCACGGATGCCGTTCTCGTTGGCGATGACCAGGTTCTGAACGATCTGGTTGCAGGAGCCCGCGTCCATGTCCAGGGCATCCTCGTTGTTCGTCACGCAGTTGCAGAACAGCCGGCTGCCCGTCGACGTCTTCAAATCCACGCCGTCGTCGGAATGTTGCGGGTGCCGGCCGTCGCGGATGTTGAGGTACTTCACGGTCACTCTCGACGACTTGCGGATCTTCAGCAGCTCGCCGTTGCTTCCCGAGGGAATCGTGAACGGCGGCGGCTTGCGTGCGATGGTCGAGCTCAGGGAGAAGGTCGCCGGCCCCTTCTCCGGGCACGACCCCGGTGGGGAGCCGGCGGGCGGATCGCCCGTGATGACGACGTTGAAGAGGCCGTTCACCACCACCGGGTCTCCGACGCATATTCCGTGAACGCTGATCGTCCTCGTCGGCGCTGAGGACGAGCGATTGGTGTTCGCGACCACGGCGACGGCCGGGCCGAGGCTGCACGCTTGGCCTTTGGTCTCGTCGCAGAAGCCCTGATCGTCGATATCGATTCTGCACCCGCCCGAGCCGACGCAGATTCCGGGCATGGTCGTGGTGGTGCTGGTGGTGGACGTGGTGGTCGTCGTCTCGGTGGTGGACGTGGTGGTCGTCGTCTCGGTGGTGGACGTGGTGGTGGTCGTCTCGGTGGTGGACGTGGTGGTCGTCGTCTCGGTGGTGGACGTGGTGGTCGTCGTCTCGGTGGTCGAGGTGGTGGTCGTTATCTCGGTGGTTGACGTGGTGACGGTGGTCGTCGTGACGCACACGATGTGCCGCTGGTCGCATACCCCGTTGCTGTCGCATCCAGAGGTCGTGCAGGGGTCGCCGTCGGTGTCGGGGCACGGCGTGCTGTTCTGCTTGGGTGTGTCCACGCACTCGCCCGTGTCTTGATTACAAACCGAATCGACGCAGTCCGTGGAGGTGCAGTGACAGACCGAGATCGAGCTCGACTGCTGCGCCGATGACTTGAGATTGTTGTCGCAGCTGGCATCGTCCTGCGACGCCAGGTAACCCGTCACCTCCTCGATCTGTTCCGGCGTGTTGTCGATGCTCTGGGTGAGCACCTTGACGTCGAACTCGACGGTGCAGAATCCGGGTGGAATCGCCCGGCCGGCGGGAATATTCACCGGGCTGCTCGGCGTGAACACCACGTCGTTCGGCGCGCTACTCACAGAATCGCCGGTCGACCAGGTC
>VBLD01000452.1:0-528 GCA_005879205.1 Deltaproteobacteria bacterium | reverse complement strand
GTGAAGTTCGCATCGCAGTCGAGATCGAAGCGCAGGCGGTTGACGACGAGCTTGGTGCCGCCATCGATGCTCCCCGTGCCGAGCGTCAGCCTGACACGCACGACGTCGCCGGGGAGCGCAAAATTCGGACCGCCGACGTAGTCGATCGTGAGCAGCCCGTTGCACGTGTTGGCGGCGACGGCGATCGAAGGCGCGCCGGCGACGATGCTGAGCACCGCCAGAGCCGATAGCGCACTTGCGACATGCTTCCGGGCACAGCGCATTTATCGTTCCCTTCCGTTCGCGAGCTCGGCGGCTACGCTTCCGCGCGTCTACTGCCAGCCTCTCGCCCGGGTCAAGCACTTTCTCGTTTTCCGCGCGGCCAGCCGAGCCAGCGGCGCAAGCCTCGGCCCGTTTCGGCCTCGTGCTCGCCGGCCGGCGGCTTCCGGGCCCGCTCGCCATCGGTCGGGGTGTTGGCGTGCAGACGGTGGACGTCCACCTTCGCCGGCAAGCCGCAGGCTCCCGCTGGAGCTCAGGTCCGACGGGAAT
>VBLD01000132.1 GCA_005879205.1 Deltaproteobacteria bacterium | reverse complement strand
TCCTCTGGGACAATCCCGCCCGCCTCTACGGCCTCGAGCGGGCGGCGGCCGTCACCGGGCAGGCGGCCGGCTGACGTGCGGGCGGACGGCCAGCGTCTCGGCGTGATCGGCGCCGGCAACATCGGCGGCGCGATCGCGATGAACCTCGTGGCCGACGGGCATCGGGTGGTCGTCCACGACCCCGACGCCCGCCGCTGCGGCCCGCTCGTCGCGGCCGGCGCCACCATCGTGAGGAGCCCGGGCGAGGTGGCCGAACGGAGCGCGGTCACCTTCACGTCGCTGCCCACGCCCGCCGTGATGGAGGCGGTGGCGGGGCAGTGGCTCGAGGCGGCCCCCCGCGGCGCCGTGCTCGTCGACCTCACCACCAACGCGCCCGCGACGGTACGACGGGTGGGCGAGCGCTTCGCCGCCGCCGAGCGCCACCTGCTCGAGGCGCCGCTCACCGGGGGCGCCGTCGGCGCCCAGACCCGCCAGGTGGTCTTCATGGCGGGCGGCGAACGCGCGACCTACGACCACTGCCTGCCGCTGCTTCAGACGCTCGGCCGGGCGACGTTCTACCTCGGCCCGCTCGGCGCCGGGAACACGGCCAAGCTCGTGAACAGCCTGCTCGCCTTCTCCGCCACCTGGTCGTCGCTCGAGGGGCTCGCCGTCGCCGCCAAGGCCGGCCTCGATCTGCGCACGATGATCGACGTGGTGCGCACGGGCGGCGCCGGCAACTTCTTCACCGAGCGGATGGTCGAGGGCATCAACGAGCGCGGCCGGCCGACGCAGTTCGCGCTCGAGCTCGCCGCCAAGGACGCCGGGCTGCTGCTCGACGTGGCGCGCGAGACGGCCGTCCCGACGCCGCTCGGCGCCGCCGTGGCGGGCGCCCTGGCGGCCGCCGTGAGCGCGGGGCTCGGGGAGCGCGACTTCACGGACCTCGTCGAGCTGATCGAGCGACAGGCGGGCGTGACGCTCTGGCTGCCGCCGCGGGCGTCGTCGTAGTCGCGGGTCTCGAAGGCGGCCACGAATGCAGGCGCCGTCGCATGCGTCGCCGTCGGTGCATTGCCCGGTCAGTACGGCGCCGGCGTGCCGCCCCCTTCGCAGGGCACCGGAAGCTGCGTCGTCCAGAGGGCGCTTCCGGGAAGGAAGAATGCGCCTGGCCCGGGGACTTCGGCACGCCCGAACCGGGTGACCGGCGTCGAGAAGCAGGGCCGCGTCGTCTCGTCGGTGCAGCACGCCTCGCTCAGCCCGCCCCGGGCGTCTAGGCAGATGAGCGCACCGGTCGCCGAGTCGGTGAGGGGATGGGCGCACGCGTCGCCCGTGCACTCGGCGCCGCACGCGCACGGGGCGGCCGGGGGAGACGCAGCGCTCGCGTCGGTCGGCGGGGCGTCGCAGGGCCGGTCGGCAGCGCCCGCGGCCGCGACCTCCAGCACGGACGTCCTGGTCGTGAGCGGCACGCTCAAGGGCAGGGTCGCGACCGGCGGGTCGCTCGGCGGACACGCCTTCGAGACCTCGTATGACTCCCCCGTCGCGGCGCCCGGATACATCATCCCATCCACCCTACACGCGCCGCCGTCGTTCGCGCCGCCCTGACACCGGCCCTTGACGCAGCGCGGGCACACGGCATCCGACGGCGTCAGGTAGACCTTGACGCGAAGCGGAAGCGTCACGTCGACCGTGCCGGCCGCGACGTTCGCGATGCCCGCGTCGATGACCGGCTCGGCCCATTCGGAGACGAGACAGAGCGGCACGCCGGACACGACGACGGGGCGCGGCGGACCGAACGAGGTCCCGTTCGCGGTGCCCACTCCCGTGACGACGCGCGCATCGCAGCGGGGATTCGTCGCTGCATCGCAGCCGTCGAGACAGACGTGCAGGACGCTCGCTGGGACGCCTAGGTTGTGACCGAGGCCCGTCGACCCGAGGTCGAGATCGCTCGCGAAAGCGGTAAAACCCAGCACGAGCTCGTTCGGCGCCGCCGGCCCGCTCGAGCTCGGCGGGCAGCTCGGTTGGACGCAGACCGACGACGGCACGCAGCGGAGGAACAGCCGGTTCACGTCGTGCATTCCGCCCGCCATGGCCGTCATCCGGAGCCGGAGGCGCCTGGATGGACGCCGCACGAGGCGGCCGCGCTCGCTACGCACCAGGAGAATCTTGCGCACGCGTCCCCGAAGCGTCGCCACGAACGGCGTCGTCCGGCCACAGCTCGGCCGCGACATCGACGGCGGCGCTGAGAGGCCGGCGGTCAGGTTCCGGATGGCGGTCAGCGCCGTGGGAGGGACGCATGCGGGAACGAGGGGGTCGGTCTGCAGCGTGCAGACCGAGACGTCAAACGTGCACGAGCCGTTCTGGATGCCGTCGGCGTCACAGCTCGGATCGCCGTCCTCGCAGTACGGCTCGTGACTCGCCACTCGGCGAGACAGTCGGCGTCGCCCAGCTGGCCGCCGGGGATGAGGGCCCATAGGGCGCGGCCGGGCACGACGACGAGAAGCCCGAGGCAGAGAACCCATCGCTGAGCAGCCATGACGTCCTCCCTTCGCCTCTGTCGCTGCGATAGCAAGCTACGAGAGCACCGACCGTGGCCTGCCGCCGACGTGGGCACCAGCCCGGTCATCCGCTGAACGCCGTCAGTGCCGAGGCCCGAGAGATGCACGCAAGTCGTCCGCTTCCTACGCAGGACGAGTGTTCCCCGCCGTGAGCACCACAACACCCGCCGGCGCACGGTTGGGCCGTCGTTCGGAATCCAGGAATTTTCCTGACCCCGCGCCCCGCCTGTGATACTCGTCCCGCCCTGATCGAAGGAGGCCGAGGAATGCGATTACGGAACATCGTGGCGACGGTCTTCGCCCTCGCCGGATTTCTCGGCGCGACGGCCACGGCGCTGGGCGACGGGGCCACCGCCGGTCCACCGGTCGCCCCGCACGTCTTCACGGGGGACGTGCGGACGCTTCCTCCCGTCAGCGTCTGGCGTGCGGGCGACCCGACCTTCGGCGGGCCGCTCCGCCGCCAGACCCACCCCCCGAACGCCGCCCGACCGGCACACCCTCGACAGGGGCGGCGCGATACCCTGCTCGACGCGCAGACGGCCGGCGGGCTGAAGGTCGTGGCCCCTCGCTTCTTCACGCCCCCGGATCTCGACTTCGAGGGTCAAGGATTCACCGGGGCGGACCCACCCGACACGGTCGGCGACGTCGGCCGGAGCCACTACATCCAGCTCGTGAACACGGCGGGCGGCAGCGCGTTCGTCGTGGTCGACAAGTCCACGGGTACGGTCGTCGGCGGGCCCGCCATGCTGAGCACCCTCTGGACGGGCGGCGGTCTCTGCGCCTCCGGCTTCGGGGACGGCATCGTGCTCTTCGATCCGCTCGCCAGCCGCTGGCTGATGAGCGAGTTCGCGAGCCGCGGGAATCATCTCTGCGTGTACGTCTCGCGGACCAGCGACCCGCTGGGCGGCGGGTGGTTCGGCTACGACTTCGGCACGACGGAGTTCCCGGACTATCCCAAGTATGCCGTGTGGCCGGACGCCTACTACCTGTCGACGAACGAGAGCGCGCCCGCCGCCTACGCGCTGGACCGTGCCCGCATGATCGCGGGCCTGCCGGCGGGCTATCAACGCTTCACGGCGCCCAGCCTGGACGGATTCGGCTTCCAGGCCCTCACACCGGCCGACCTCGACGGATCGACGCCGCCGCCGCCCGGCGCACCCGGCATATTTCTGCGGCACCGCGACGACGAGCTGCACGACCCCGGAGCGAACGATCCGACGAGGGACTTCCTCGAGGTGTGGGAGCTGCACGCCGACTTCGGCTCCCCGGCGAATTCCACCTTCGCCCTCGCGGCGACCATCCCGGTGGCCGAGTTCGACTCCGAGCTGTGTGCCGCAAGCCCCAAGTCGTCGTGCTTCCCGGAGCCCGCGGGCGGGACGCCGCTCGATCCGATCCGCGAGGTCGTGATGTGGCGGGCTCAGTACCGGAACTTCGGCAGCCACGAGACGCTGGTCGGGAACTTCGTCACGGACGTCGACGGCACCGACCATGGCGGCATTCGCTGGTTCGAGCTGCGACGCAGCGGCGGTCCGTGGGGGCTCTTCCAGGAGGGCACGTACGCGCCGGACGGCAACGATCGGTGGCTCGGCAGCATCGCCATGGACGGCGGCGGCAACCTGGCGATGGGGTACAGCATCACGAGCCCGAGCGTCTTTCCGGGCATCCGCTACACCGGTCGACTGGCGACCGATCCCGCGGGCACCATGACGGTCGCGGAGACGAGCATCGCCGCCGGCTCGGGGGTGCAGGACAACGAGCGATGGGGCGACTACAGCTCGATGAACCTCGACCCGCTCGACGACTGCACCTTCTGGTACACGAACGAGTACATCCCCGCCGATGGCCGGTGGCGGACGCGTATCGCGCGCATCCGGTTCACGAGTCCGACGTGCGTCGACGCGCCGGCGCCCTCGTGCGGCAACGGCGTCCGCGAGGTCGGCGAGGACTGCGACGGCGCGGATGCCCCGTTCTGCGCCGGGCTCTGCCGCCCCGACTGCACGTGTCCCGTCCCGATCTGCGGCAACGACGTCGTCGAGCTGGGCGAGGAGTGCGACGGCACCAGCGCGAGCGCCTGCGCCACGGGCGTGTGCAGCGCCGCCTGCACGTGCACCCGATGCCCGGCGACCCCGTCCGCGGGCTGCCGGACGGCCGCGCCGGGGAGGTCCAGCGTCCAGGTCACCGACCAGCTCGACGACGCGCGAGACCAGCTGCGATGGCTGTGGAACAAGGGTGCCGCCACCGCCATCGGTGACTTCGCGGACCCGGTGCACGGCTCGGCCAGCTACGCGCTCTGCCTCTACGACGGCTCCCCGAACCCGCAGCCGCTCAGCGAGGCGTCGATCCCCCCGGGTGGCATCTGCGGCAGCACGTCGTGCTGGCGGGCCACGACGACGGGCTTCACGTACCACAACCGGGCGGCGACGCCGGCGGGCGTCGTCGCGGCGAAGCTCCGCGCCGGCTCGAGCGACAGCGCCCTGGTTCAGGTGAGCGGGAAGGGAGCGAACCTCCCGACGCCGAACCCGAGCCTCACGTTGCCCGTGACCGTGCAGCTGTTGATCCGGAGCGGTGCCACGACGCAATGCTGGGAGACGCGTTACACGACGGCCCGGCAGAACGACGACCAGCACTTCAGGGCGAGTGGGCCGTGAGTCGATACACCCGGACGATCGGGCCGCCGCGCACGCGCGACGGCGAGAACTGCTCGAGCAGCTGACCCTCACGAAAGAGGGTGCGGTAGAAGTCCGTCTCGGCGACATAGCGGGCGGGCTCGGCCAGGTAGCGGTCGTACATCGCGTTGCTCACGACGAGATACTCGAACCCGTCGCGCCGGTAGTCGGCCAGCGTCCGGTCGTCGGCGAGGGCGTGCCGCTCGAGCACGAGGAACCGCTTGCCCGGGTCGACCGTCACCGCCGCAAAGCTGTCCCGGCTGTAGCCGTAGAAATCGTCGGCGACGAGCGGGGCGGAGTACCACTCCGCGGCGATGCGGCTCCCGCTGGGGACGTGGGCGACGATCCATGCACGCGCTGCGAGCCGCGTGCTCGGGTTCGCATGCGTGAGCCCGAGACGGATGGTTGCGTCGGCCGGCTGGAGCGAGAGGGCGAACACGGCCGCGACGGCGACGGCACGCGCCGCTCCCGTGCGGAGACGGAGGCGCTCGAGGCCGTCGGCGACAGCGCCGCCGGCGCTGAGCGCCACGATTGGGAGGACGGGGATGAGCCACCGCTCCCAGTGCAGCTTGGAGAAGGTGAGCTCGAGCATGACGGAAAGGGCAAACGTGAGGAGGAGCAGCTCACCCGGCCGGCGGCGTCTCGCGAGGAGCACGAAGCCGGCGCCGGCCGCCAGCGTCGCAGGCCATCCGAGGCTCGCCGGGATCGCGTGGGTCAGGTACCACCACACGTTGCGCCAGGGCGAGAGCGCGTCGGCCCCCAGGTGGCTCTTGGACGTCTCGTAGCGGATGTTGGCGAGCGCCGTGGGAAGCTCGATGAGGAAATAGGGCGTGACGAGGACGAACGCCACGGGCACCGCGAGGAGGCCGAGCGCGGCGCCGATCCAGGCGCCGTCGCGCCGGGGAGCCGAGCGCAGGATGAGGCCGTCGGCGACCAGGAGTCCCGGGACGAGCGCCAGGAGTGAATACTTCGAGGCGACGGCCAGCCCGATGGCGCCTCCGGCGAGCAATTGGCGGCGCCACGAGGGCTCGTCGAGGAGCCGGAGACAGGCCCACAGGGCCAGCATGCCGAAAAGGAAGCTCGCGGTGTCGGGCCGCACGAGCTGCGCATGGGCGACGAGAAGCGGCGAGATGGCGATCAGCCACGCGGCGAGGAGTCCGGCCCGGTCGCCGAGGGTCCGCTGTCCGATGCGATGGACGAGGGGCAGCCCGAGCGCCATGTACGCCACCATCAGAAGGCGCCCGATGAGGTAGAACTGGCTCGGGCTCGCGCGGAACGTGTCGGCCATCTCCCGGTTGGGGCGGAGCCACGTGCCCCCGTGCGCGGCGGCCTGCCACAGGTGATACAGACCGGCGAGCGGGTACATGACCGTCGAGCCCGGATGGCCGAACCAGTGCGGATCGAGCTTGCCGGTCGACGCGATGTGACCCGCGCGGACGACGTAGTCCGGCTCGTCGACCTCCGGCGTGTACGGCAGGTCCTGCTCGATGCCCCAGAGGCTGCACGCGAGGAAGACGGCGACGATCGCCGCGCGCAGCCAGCGGGACACGGTCATGCGCTTCCGAGCACCCCGGCCGCGGCGTTCAGCGCCTGTACCGCCGCGGGGACGCCGGCATAGCAGGCGGTCTGCATCAGCACCTCGATCAGCTCCTCGCGGCGGATGCCCAGCCGGAGCGCGCCGGCGAGATGGCCCTTCAGCTCGTCGATCCGGCCGAGCGCCGCGAGCTGCGCCACGGTGCAGAGGCTCCGGCTCCGGAGGTCGAGGTTCGGCCGCGACCAGAACATCCCGAAGACGAACTGGGTCACGAGCGCGAAGAACTCGGGAGCGAGCTTCTGGGCGGGCAGCTCCTGTCCGCCGGCGCGCGCCCCCCACAGCTGCTCGGTCACGGCCCGGCCGCGCGCGAGGAGGTCCGTCTGTGCCGCCATGCGTCGTCTCCTTCCCGTGGCGCGCTAGCTCACGCGCAGCACGATCTTCCCGAAGTGCCCGCTCGCCTGCATGAGGCGGTGCGCCTCGGGCGCCTGCTCGAGCGGCAGGACGCGGTCGACGACCGGGCGCAGGCCGCCCCGGGCGAGCGCCGCGCCGAAGCGGGCGCGGAAGCCGTCGACGATCGCCGCCTTGTCCTGGTTCGAGCGCGAGCGGAGCGTCGAGCCGATCACGGCGAGACGCCGGAGGAGGAGCTGCGCCAGGTTCACCTCGGCCGTGGCACCGCCCATGAGCCCGATCTCGACGAGCCGCCCGCCCGGCGCGAGCGCGGCCAGGTTGGCGGCGAGGTAGCGGGCGCCGATGTGGTCGAGGATGACGTTCACGCCCTGTCCGTCGGTCAGCTCGCGGGCGCGGGCGGCGAAGTCCTCGGTCCGGTAGTCGATCGCGGCCGTCGCGCCGAGCTCGATGCAGCGCCGGCACTTGGCCTCGCTGCCGGCCGTCACGATCACCCGGTGCCCCGCCTCGCGGAGGAGGAGAATCGCCGCCGTGCCGACACCGCCGCCGCCACCGTGCACGAGGGCCGCCTCGCCGGGCGCGAGGTGGCCGAGACGCGGCATGAAGAGGTTCGAGAAGGCGGTCAGGAAGACCTCCGGGAAGCCGCCGGCCTCCTCGTCCGTCATGCCGTCGGGGACGGGCAGCACGGACCCGAAGTGCACGACGGCCTCCTCCGCGTAGCCTCCGCCGGCAAGCAGCGCCATGACGCGCTGCCCCGGCGCGAAGCCGCGAGCCTCGGGGCCGACCTCGACGACCTCGCCCGCACACTCGAGGCCGAGGATCGGCGAGGCCCCGGGGGGCGGTGGATAGAGCCCCTGGCGCTGGAGGAGGTCGGCGCGGTTGACCCCGGCCGCGCGCACCCGGATGCGAACGTCGGCGGGACCGAGGGGAGGGCGGGGCGCGTCGCCGACGACCAGCACGCGCTCGTCGCCCGGCTCGCGAACCACGATGGCGCGCATCGGGCCTCCGACAGCATGGCGCGACGAGGGTGTCAACGGTATGATCCCGCCGCGATGCTCGAAGCCCTAGTCGTAGCGCTCATCGCCGGTGTCGCGGTCGCTGGCTGGCGGCTCGCACGGCGACTCCGCGACCTCGAGGAGCGCGTGGGGGAAGTCCGGACGCTCGGCCGCCGGATCGACGCGCTGCAGGCGAGCCTCGAGCGCGGCCTCGGGGTGACGCGCACGCACCTGGCGGCGGTTGCGGCGGGCGAGGCGCCCGAGCGCGCGACGATCCTTCGTGGCTCGCCGTACCAGGAGATCAAGCCGCCCGACGCCCTCGCACTCTTCGAGCGGACCCCGGGGCTCTTCGTGCTCGACGTCCGCACGCCGGCCGAGTTCGCCAACGGCCACATCCCCAACGCGCATCTGCTCCCTGTCGACGAGATCGAGGATCGGCTCGGCGAGCTGCCGCCGCCCGACACGCTCATGCTGGTCACCTGCGCCGCCGGCGGACGGAGCACGGCCGCTTGCCAGACGCTCGGCGAGAAGGGCTACACGCGGCTCCTGAACCTCTCCGGGGGCATGCACACCTGGCCCGGCCCGTCCGTACGCGACGCGTCGGCGCCGCCACCGGCGCCGGCCGCGGCCGCCGGCACGACCGTCTCGTTCCGCGGGGGACCGCTCAGCGAGGCGCAGGTGGTGGGAGCCATCCGCGACTGCTTCGACCCCGAGATCCCGCTCAACATCTACGACCTCGGACTGATCTACGCGATCGACATCGAGGAGTCGGCGATCGCCGTGAAGATGACGCTCACCTCCCAGGGATGTCCGTCGGCGCGCACGATCCCCGAGGACGTCCGGCGGAAGATCGTCGCGCTCGGGCAGCCGAACGTCAGCGTCGACGTCGTCTGGGATCCACCCTGGCACCCGTCGCGGATCAGCCCGGACGGGAAGCAGAAGCTCGGCCTCGGCTAGGAGCGCGACCCAAGACATCTTGGGTCGCGAACCGGACGCGAGGGTGTTCCGTCGGGATCACGCCCGACTGTCCTGCCGCGGCTGGCAAAGCCAGCGCGGCAGACGAACACGCCCGGTTCCGCAGCCGCCGCCGACAGGCCCAATTGCCAACGGATCAACATGAGAGTCGCGAGGCCTTTTGAACGGCGCGTGTCCGTTCCGCCGCGCTGGCTTTGCCAGCCGCGGCACGGCGGTGGCGCGTGACGTGAGCGCCACACGCTCGCGTCTGTGTCCGCGACCCAAGAAGTCTTGGGTCGCGCTCCTAGCGCCGGGTCAGGATCTCGGCGACGAGCCGGCGCTTCACCTTGAGGTCGGCGCTGGTCGGAAGCTGGGTCACCGCGACGGCGCGCGGCCGCTGATAGGGCGCCACCCGCTCGCCGATCCAGGCGAGCAGCGTCGCCTCGTCGAGCGTTGCACCGGCATGCGGCTCGACGGCGGCGACCACGATCTCGCCCATGCGCTCGTCGGGCAGGCCGAGAACGACGGCCCGCGCCACGGCCGGGTGCTCGAGCAGCGTGCGCTCGATCTCCGGCGGGTAGATGGTGTTGCCGCCGGAGATGACGACGTCCTTGGCGCGGCCTGCGAAGAAGAGCCGCCGCGGCTCGGCGCCCTCGCGCACGAGGTCGCCGGTGCGGAGCCAGCCGTCGCGGAAGGCTGCGGCGGTGGCGTCGGGCGCGCGCCAGTAGCCGGGCGTGACGTTCGGGCCGCGCACCTCGAGCTCGCCTACCTCCCCGGGGGCGACCGGCTGGCCGTCCGGATGCACGACGCGGGAGTCGATGCCCGGCTGGACGACGCCGAGGTCGCCGTCCGTCTCCGGGGCGGGGAAGGCCTGCGTCACCTGACCGCCGGTCTCGGTCATGCCGTAGCCGGTGACGAAGAAGACCGGGCTCTCCGGCCCGCGCGGCAGCATCCGGAAGCGGTCGATCAGATCCTGGTGGAAGTAGTCGCCCCCGCCGCCGAAGGAGAAGATGGAGGACAGGTCGCGCCCGGGGGCGCCCGCCTCCCAGAGGAGCCGGAACATGGTGGGTGTGCCGGAGAGCAGGTTCACGCGGTGGCGCTCGACGATGTCGAGCATGGTGCGGGCGTCGAAGCGATCGAGCACGATCACGGTGGTGCCGCGGACGATCGAGAAGAGCAGCGCTTGGTGGCCCGAGGTGTTGGCGAGCGGCATGACCATGAGCGCCAGGATCGGGGGCGGCGGACCCATCGCGGCCGTCTGCCGGAGGCCGGCCCGGGTGGCGAACATGAGGTTGCCGTGGGTCAGCATGACCCCCTTGGCGCGGCCGGTCGTCCCCGACGTGTAGAAGATGACGGCGAGATCTTCGTCGCGGACGTCCGCGGGCGGTGGCGGGGCGGCGGTCTCGAGCAGGCGCGCGAGCCCGAGGACGCCCGCGCCGGAGTCGCCGTCGACGAGGATGCGGTGCCCGACGGGCAGGGAGCGCCCGGCGAGAGGGCCCGCGAGGACCGCCCGGTCCGTGACCAGCAGGCGGGCGCCGGCGTCGTCGATGATGCGCACGATCTCGTCGGCCGGCAGGCGCGCGCCGATCGGCACCGCCACGCCGCCTGCCCGGAGCACCGCCCACTCCGCGACCACGAGCTCCATCCGGTTCCGCGTGCAGAGCGCGACGCGGTCGCCGCGCCCGAGGCCGAGCGCCTCGAGGGCTGCGGTCGCCCGCGCCACGAGTCCGGCCAGCTCTCCGAACGTTATTGTGGTGCGCCCCGCGCCGGGGAGCGCGAGCGGCTGCTCCATGATGAACGCGGCGCGATCGCCGAAGGTTTCGCCGAGACGGTCGGTCAGGTTGGCCAGCGTCAGGCTGTCGAGCGCCTCGGCGAAGGCGGCGAAACGCTCGGGCGACGGCATGACCTGGAGCGCGGCGGGGTCGAACTCGAACTGCGGCACGCGGGGGTCATAGCGTGCGCGGCACGCTGCCGCCAAGGGTCCCCTCAGGCCGCCGCGCGCCCCGCAGCACGCAGGCCAGTCCGAGCGACAGGAATACCCAAGTACCACAACATTCGTCGCGGCCTGCATGGCGGTCCCGGCCTGCAGAACGAGCCCGGCGCTTCGCCGGCAACGCCGTCGACTGGCCGACCCTCTTCTACGGCTACGGCGCACCGAACGGCGCGCGCCCGTACACCGCGAAGCCCGCCTATTTCGCCGTGCACGACGCCCTGTTCGGCCGCTGATCATCCGGCCGCGCCGTCCGATCGCTGGTGCGCTTCCCCAAGATAGGTGCGGCCCACGAGCGCTTGAAGATGTCAGACTGCCGTCCGCTCTCCGTCCACACCCAGCGCCTCGTTCAGCGGACCGATGACGACCCGCCAGATGAGGTAGTAGACCACCGCCAGGAAGAGCGGCAGCAGCATCGCGGCGCGGAACCAACCGCCCTCGGCGACGAAGAGCAGGTTCACGACGACGCCCGCCAGCACGCCGAGGAGGGCACCCCACCTCCCGGCGCTCATGGCCGGCTGCCGGCGTGTCCAGAGCAGGTTCCAGAGGCCCCACAGGATCGGCAGCAGGAAGAACGGTGGCTGGACGGCGGCGGCACCGGGGATCACCTCGATCACCGCGACGCGCAGCCCGTAGGGACCGATGAGCAGCGTGCCGGCGACGCCGGCGCCGACGAGGTAGGCGAGCAGGTCGCGTCGGCGAGGCCTTGCCATCTCACAGCAGACCGCAGGCGACGAGGAAGCGAAGCGGGTCTGGTACGACCGCCAGCGTGCCGAGAGCGACGGCGATCGCGGAGGCCTCGCGCCAGCCGAGCGCGGGCAACCGGAGATGTACGCGCTCGTCGTCGCCCAGCCGGGCGCGCAGCCGCGGCCAGAGGTCGCGAACGGGCGGGGGCGTCGCGGCGCGGATCAATCCCAAGGTACGCATCGATGCCTCACTTCCCTGGCGACAGGTCGGCGAGCCGGGCGCGCAGCCGCCGCAGCCCGTAGAAGAGCCTCGACTTGACCGTGCCCGCCGACGCCCCGGTGACGCGCGCGATCTCCTCGCCGGTGAGTCCGCCGAAGAGCCGGAGCGAGCACGCCTCGCGCTGCGCCGCCGGCAGCTCCGCAAAGGCCGCCGCCACGCGACGCTGGACCTCGTCGCTCGCCGGCGGCGGCGCCTCCCGGACATCGTCGGCCTCGCTCAGCGGCAGCCAGCCCCACAGGCGCTGCGACCGCAGCCGATTGCGGGCGAGGTTGCGGGCGATGGCGAAGGTCCACGGCCGGAGCGGCGTGCCCTCGCGCCAGCGGTCGCGATGGCGGTGCAGGCGGAGGAACGTCTCCACCACCAGGTCCTCGGCCGCCGCCGGGTCGTCCAGCATCCGTGCCAGGTGCCGCCCGAGCGACGGCCGGTAGCGCTCGAAGAGCGTCTCGAAGGCCGAGGCATCGCCCGCGCGGTACGCGGCAAAGAGGGCCTCGTCGCTCGGCTCCGGCACGACCCGCATCCGTCACGCCCGGTGTACCCCGGAGAGGGCAGGGAGGTTCAATGGATGAACCCGGCTCTTGCCTCGGGGGTACCGGAGGATGAAAGGAGGGACTCGGCATGCCGTCGATCTTCGATCCCGTGGTCGTGGGGCTCTTCTGGCTCGGCGTCCTC
This sequence comes from Deltaproteobacteria bacterium, assembly GCA_005879205.1. Classification (GTDB taxonomy): domain Bacteria; phylum Desulfobacterota; class Binatia; order DP-6; family DP-6; genus DP-3. The sequence goes on along the minus strand of VBLD01000132.1, from coordinate 758 downwards.
GCCGTGGCGGGGATGCTCGCCGTCGCGTGCCTCGTCGTCGCGGACGGTCGGCGCTCCCGGCCGGACGCCGTCGTAGCCCGGCTGCGTCCCCCATTCCGGAAGGCTGCCTGACGATGCTCCGGCGGCTCGCGGTCTACCGCGTCCTGCGCATCGCCGGTGTCGCCGTGCCCGCCATCCTCACGTATCGCTGGCTCGAGCTGCGCGAGCGGCTCGGCCGGCCGGCGTCGCCCGAGACGTGGGAGCGCGTGCACGACCGCGTCGCCCGTGGCCTGCACGATCTCGGCATCCACCTGGCGGGGCTTTTCGTGAAGCTCTGCCAGGTGGTGGGCGCGCGCGCCGACAACTTCCCCGAGCCCTTCATCCGCCGTCTCGGCCGCTTCCACGACGCCGTTCCGCCGCGGTCGTTCGGCGAGATGCGCGCCCAGATCGAGCACGAGCTGGTCCGCCCGCTGGCCGAGGTGTTCGCCCAGGTGGACGAGACGCCGCTGGCGGCGGCGTCGCTGGCCCAGGTGCACAGGGCGACGCTCCGCGACGGCACGCCGGTGGCGGTGAAGGTGCAGTACGCCGAGATCGTGCGGCTGGCGCGCGTCGACCTGGCCTGCCTGCGCCTCGTGGCGCACGTCGCGGGCCGGGTGATGCGCAGCTTCGATCTCCGCAGCATCATCGACGAGATCGCCGAGCTCGTGGGCCTCGAGCTCGACTTCGTGCGCGAGGCGGACGCGACGGTCCGGATCGGCGCCGCGCTGGCCGACGACCCG
>VBLD01000131.1:590-9979 GCA_005879205.1 Deltaproteobacteria bacterium | reverse complement strand
CAAACCTACGCGGCGATCCTCGCGACCCCGTGCTCGGTGGCGGACATCGTGGCGGGGGACGTCCTCTGGGCCGCGTCGAAGAGCGTGCTCGCCGTCTCGCTCGTGCTCGCTCTCTGCGTGCCGTTCCACCTGGTCCACGGCACCTCGTCGTTGCTTCTCGTGCCGGTCGGCTTCCTGGTGGGCCTCATGTTCGGTGCGCTCGGCATGGTGGTCACGGCTCGGGCGCCGTCGTACGACTTCTTCAACTACTACTTCTCGCTCGTCTTCTCCGTGATGTTTCTCTTCTCGGGAGTCTTCTTTCCGCTCGAGAGCCTACCGGTCTGGGGGCAGTGGATCGCCTGGGTGATGCCGCTCACGCATGCCGTTCGCGTCTGCCGTGCCCTGACGACCCCGGCCTCCGGCGCGCCGCTCGCCGGATCGCTGCTGTGGATCACGGCAACGACCATTCTGGCCTTCGTCACCGCCGAGCGGCTGGTGCGACGGCGAATCCAGATATGAGCTGGTCGTATGTGGAGCGCGCCATCGCACCAAGGTGATTGAACAGCCTGGTCGGAAGAGGAGAAGAGCGATGTCGGGTACAGGCACTCGGATCGTATTGCTGTCGTTCCTGGCACTCGGGGTCGGGTCGTGGGCGGCCAGTGCGGCCACTGAACGCATCGTCCCGCCGAGCCGGCTCGCGGAGCGGGTGACCGTCCGCGACGTGCGCACACACGACGGCGAGGTCTCGGGAGTGGTCGTCAACACGTCCGATCGTCCGCTCCGCGATGTCCAGCTCCTGATCTCGTTCCAGTGGCTGTGGGACAACGAGGTGCATCCGGGCCAAGGGGGGCCGGGCCGGGCGGTGTTCTACACGATTCCCCAGGAGGTCCCTCGGGGCGGTCAGGTGCCGTTCGCATACCGGCCGGACGTCGCCCTGTCCGAGCGGCCCGACGGCCGGTACATGACCACCGTCTCGGTCGCCGGCTTCACCGAGATCACGCCGACGACGACCGGGCTCAGCGAGCGCTAGCTGGACGCGGTCAGAAGCTCAGCTTCAACCGGGTCAGGATCCCGTCGTCGTGATCCTGATGCATCATCGGGGCATAGGCGCTTCGCTCGTAGTGGAGCTGAAGCGCCAGCCCTCCCCCGAGGGACCAGCTGATGCCGGCCTCGGAGCGCTGGAAGTGTGGGGCCGTCACCTTCTGCCCCTCGACGTGCAGTGGCGACGAGCGGTAGCCGAAAGGCACACCGCCGAAGGCAACACCACTGGCCGCGGAGATCCCGAACACGAGCCGCATCAACCACCCCATCGTTCCTCCTCGCCAGCCCCGCGGGGAGGGTACCACGCGACCCGCCTCGGAGGAAATGCGCGAGTCACATGCTTCCTGCGACCTCGCCACCGATGGCGCCCCTTCGGGCGTCCGCCGCGGCGAGCGATCGTCGAGAAATCCGACAGGGAACAGCCGGACCTCCACGCGTGCTCGGCGTGTCCCAGCACATCGTGCGACAGATCGAGACCGCCTTTCCGGAGGTCCCCGGTCGCTGTCGCGTGCTCCACAACGGCGTCGACCTGGCGGCCTTTCCGTCGCGCGAAGGCGTGGCAGCCAGGCGCGGCGCCGAGCTCGCCGCGCTGAAAGCCGGATCGACACGGTGGTACCGGATGTCACCGGCCTGCTCGTCCCACCCGGGGATGCCGGCGCGCTCACGCGAGCGATCGAGAGGGTGCTCGACGACCCGGCCCGCGCCTCCACCCTGGGCCGCGCCGGGCGCGACCGCGTGGCGGCGCGCTTCACCTGGGATCGCATCGCGGACACACTCGCGTCCTATTACGAAAGCGCCCTCGCCCGGGCACCCGCAGACGGGGTTCAGATCCTCACGTCGCACGTGCCTCTCGGCGGCGGGAATCGCGCCGTGCACGCCGCGCCTTGACCGGCCGCCTTCGCTCCGGCATCCTTCGCGCTCGATGCGGTGGGGGGTTGGTAGGGTGAGTGACGCCCGGTTCGCCCGCTGCGGGCCTATCATGGATGCTCTCCTGCTTGACGGGGCGTGTTGAGACTATTTTGGAGCGGGCGATGCCGCACGGTAGTGTTCTCGTCGTCGAGGATGATCCGGACGTTCGCGATGCGTTAGCGACGGTCCTCGAGACCGAGGGATACGACGTCGCCAAGGCGTGCGATGGGCAGGAGGCGCTGGGTCAGCTCCGAGCGTCGTCCATCCCCTCCCTCATCTTGCTCGACCTCTACATGCCTGTCATGAACGGTTGGGCCTTTCGCGCCGAGCAGCTGCGTGATCCGAAGCTCGCGTCGATCCCGGTCGTCGTGGTCTCCGCGGACAGCATGGTGGCGAAGCGTGCCGCCGACCTGGGCGCTGCGGGGTACGTCGGCAAGCCGATCGACTTCGACCGGCTCCTCACGCTGGTCGCGACGCACTGCTCGTGATCGCGGCGGCCGGGCGCGGGACGTAGCCGTCGTCTCGTCGCGGACGGGATCTCGAGTGGCGGCGCGCGGAGTCGAACCGCGGACCTGGGATGACAGGCCACGTTCGCAGATCCCGGCGGCGACCTGCAGGCCTCTTCCAGCAGGCCTTCCTGAATGCTTATCCCAACTTCCATGTCCGGTTCGTGAAGGGCGAGCGCGTGGAGCGCAGCGCGAACTTCGAGAAGCAGGTCAACCTCGCGCTCACGTGTGACCGAGACGTTCGATACGTCGAAGGCTCCCGACCGGAGTTGGCCTCTCAGCGCGCCTTCCATGCGACGCTCGCGGAGCGCGGCATGCGCCGTTTCGAAGCGATGGGCTGCTGGATCGCACATATCCAGTGAGTCACCCGCGTTCGAATGGATTACGATGGCTCACCCAGCGCTCCCCCACGAGCCGGGGGAGCGGTCGTCGTCCAGGCCGCACGCCGATCTCGCGCGTGATGGCATCCGGCGCCTCGCCGCGGCCGAACGCGCGGTGGCTGGTGCGAGCTCGCGACGCTTCGGCCGAGACCGGTACCCGAGCGGCGCACACGAGGATAGACAACGAACAGCTCCCCGGATAAGAGATGGACTCGTTCCACGCCACGCACGCTGAAAGGTGGAGGACATGCAGCGTCCCCCGTTGATGAGCACCGGCATGGTCTCGATTGTGGCCTCGCTGCTTCTCGTGTCGGCGCCCGGAACCGCCGCCCCGCGCTACTCTGGAACGATCACCGGCTCGTTCGGCGCTCCCGTGCTTTCCGGGGCCTTTCTCCGGCCCGGCTCGCACGAGCCCGTCCTGCGCGACAACGCCGGCACCGCCCGACGTTCCGGCGTCGGTACCGCAACGATCGCGTGGGGTGGAGACGACAACGGCGGCACGGCCGCGGCCAGCAGCCTGACATTCAGCGGAGACTCGTTCAGCGACGTCGTGCCCGACCGGGTGTTCCGTCTCGGGACACTGACGTTCGTGAACGGGCCGAGCGGACCCGCCTCGTTGATCTTCGGCTTCGACATGCAGCTATCCGCTGGAGAGGATGTCGCGCCGTTCACGGGGCTCGTGGCGATCGTCAACACGCAGAACGCCAACGTCGACCGTATCGCCGACGCGGACGTGCTGTCCTTCGCCGACTTCGACGCCCCGAGCACGCTGGCGGGCTTCGAGGACGCGTCCGTGACCGCGATCGTGTACGGAAGAATCGGGGACGACGGGCGGCTCCGGGTGACGCGCATCGGCCTCGCCCCGGGCGAGGGCCAGCACGGGTGTGTGGACGAAGGCCCGTTCGTGGCTTCGAGAGGTCCCTGCGTCTCCGGCTGCGGCGATCTCTGTGTCGCCATCGGCACGGCGTTCACCCAGCCGCTCTGCGGCACGGAGCAGCTCCCCGGCGTGCTGAATGAACGCATCCGCAGCGCGACCGGCTGGCTCGACCAGGGAACGACCGCCGTCGGCAGGCGGCAGGTGAAGCGGGCCGTTCGCCTGGCGATGGGGCAGCTTCGACACTCCGCCGCCCTGGCGCGCCGAGCGGCGAGGCGCCGGCATGTCTCGGCGGCGTGTGCGGAGGCCATCGGCGCGGCCGTCGCCAACGCCGAGACCCGGGCCGCGCCGTTGATGCGTCCACGCTAGGGCGAGCGTAGAATCTCGCCCCCCCGCGCGGCGCGGGTAAGGGGACGACACGCGTGGCCTAGGGCCTCACGAGCTGCGTGCCCCAAGGGGCGTGCTGAGGCGAGCGTCCGTCGGTCAACTTCGGCGTGCTCGCGCATTCCTACGCGAGCGTGAACTATGCCTCGTGCAATACTGCGCCGATTGCGACTACGGCAGCCAAGATGGTTCCAGATTGAGCGGCTGTGTCCGCTTCGCCGATGCACTTTGTGCCCGGAAGCAAATCGTCATCACCGGGAACCCGATGTGCCAGCTGCCAATGGCAGACCACGAACGGACGTGCCTCGTCGTCGTGATCGCGGGCGTCGACCTGCGAATGCTGCAGGAGCTCATGGGCCACAAGACGATGGCGATGACCCTCCGCTACTCGCACCTCTCGCCGGGCCACCAGGTCGACCCCGTCCAGTGACTGAACCCGCCTGACGACGTAGCGCGTCGTGACACCGGAACTGACACCGAGGAGGCGGGGTCGAAAGCGGTCGCGACGGCTGGTGCGGAAGTGCTGGACCTGCGAAAGGATTCTAGTGGCGGCGCGCGGAGTCGAACCGCGGACCTAGGGATTATGAGACCCTCGCTCTAGCCAACTGAGCTACGCCGCCAAAAGCGCCCCACCATGGCGGGCGCTTTTCCGGAAATCAAGCGCGCCGCCGCTGCTCGGCAGGCAGCGGGCTCTCCCGGACCTTCCGCTCGCCGAAGCGCACCTGATAGAGGCGCCGCTCGTGCAGCTCGAGTCCGGTGAGCCCGCCGCCGTAGACGCACCCGGTGTCGATCCCGATCTTGTACGGCAGGTCGACGAACACGGTGCGGCGCGGCGTGTGCCCGAAGATGATCGTCTCGGGCAGGCTGTGCGGGGCCAGGATGAACTCCTCGCGGATCCAGAGGATATCCTCCTCCTCCTGCTGCTCCCACGGCCGATCGGGACGGATGCCGGCATGGACGAACAAGCAGCCGTCGGTCCGATGCCAGAGCGGCAGACGCTCGAGGAACTCGAGATGCTTGGCCGGGAAGCTCGCGCGGGCTTCGGTGCCCGGCGCGCGCGCGTCGAGAGCGTAGCTGCGGAGCGTGGCGGTGCCGCCGTTGACCATCCACGCCTCGCCGTAGTGGCCGCCGCAGCCGAGGTACGCGAGGCACATGTCCTCGTGGTTGCCACGCAGGAAGACGGTCGCGAGACCCGGGCGCTTCTCCAAGTCCAGCACGAGGTCGATGACTCCCCGCGAGTCCGCCCCGCGGTCGATGTAGTCGCCGACGCAGATCACGGTGTCGCCGGGCGAGAGCTGGAGTCCCGCGAGCAGCGTCTCGAGCTCGCCCGCGCAGCCGTGGATGTCGCCGATCGCGAAGACCCGCCCCGTCATCGCTCCCGCCGCCGGATCAGCCGCTCGAGCGTAGGCGCGTCTTCGAGGATCCGCAAGGCGGCGCTGTAGGGATCGACCGTTCCCGCCCGCACGGCGTCGAGCAGCGGGGCGAGGCCGTCGGCGGCGTGAGCCCCGAGGCCCTGCTCGAGACGCCGCCGGAGCTCCTCGTCGAGCACGTCGAGCAGCTCGCCCTCTCGACGGGCGCGCTGGCGTCGGGCCCGCTCGGCGTCGGCCGCGAGGAAGGCCCGGTGGGCCTCGATGGCGTCGCGGACCGCCTCCGTTCCCGCCCCCGTCGCCGCTTGGGTGAGTACCACGGGGATGGACCACGGCGCCGCGGGGCGAAGGTGCAGCATCTGCACGAGCTCGGACTGCATCCGCTCCGCGCCCTCCCGGTCGGCCTTGTTCACGACGAAGACGTCGGCGATCTCGAGGAGCCCCGCCTTCATCACCTGGACGGCGTCTCCCGCCTCGGGGACGAGCACCACGAGCACCGTGTCGGCCAGCCGCATGACGTCGAGCTCGGTCTGCCCGACGCCGACGGTCTCGACGAGGACGTTGTCGACCCCGAAGGCATCGAGGAGGCGGATCATGTCGCGCGTGGCGCGTGCGAGACCCCCGTGGCTGCCGCGGGTGGAGAGGCTCCGGATGAAGACGCCCGGGTCGAGGAAGTGCCCCTGCATCCGGATGCGGTCCCCCAGCACGGCGCCGCCGCTGAACGGGCTCGACGGATCGACCGCGACGATGCCGACGTGGCGCTCGGCGGCGCGCAGGTGCGTCGTGAGCCGGTCGGCGAGCGTCGACTTGCCGGCGCCCGGCGGGCCGGTCACCCCGATCACGTGCGCGTGGCCGGTGCGCCCGTAGACCCGGCTCATGATCGCGGGCAGCTCGGGGGCTCGGTTCTCGACCAGCGTCATCAGCCGCGCGAGCGCCGTCCGGTCGCGTGCCAGCATGCGCTCGATCAGCGCTTCGGTTCGATCCTCACTCACACGTGGACCCGGCGTGGCGTGGTCATTCTCGCATCTTCCACGGCCGCGGCCAATCCGGAAACCAGCCGTCGCCCTATTGACCACCCTCCGGGGCGTGCGGAAGATGCGCCGATGACCACCAGCTCGACGATGCATCGGCTCACGCGTAGCGCCCTGGTCATGGCAGGGCTCCTGCTGGTCGTCGTGGGCGTGGGCGACGTGATCACCGGCTGGGCCAAGGTCGGCCAGTACCGGGATCTCGTCCGCGTCACGGCAGCGGTCGAGCGGCCCGATCCGGCCGCCCTCTTCCCGACCGCCAACGAGGGTCAGGAACGTCACGCCCTCGCCGTCGACAAGCTCGCTTTCTATCAACTGGTGCTGACCACCGGCCGGACCCTCGCCGCGCTCGGCATCGTGTTGATGGCCGCGGGCGCTCTCCACGTCCGGATCCGGACCTGGCGAGCTGGGCCGGGCATCTCCGCGGCAGGAGATATCCCCTCCCGCAATTGACTTCCGCACGTTCCGGAACTACAACCCGAACAAATTTGCACGACCCGGCTCGGGGGCCGGTGGGAGAGGCGGGGCGGTGGAGGAAGTCGGGACGGGCCTGCACCGGGCCGAGACGGACGCCGAGCGCGCCGAGCTGGCCGGGGCGCTCGTGACGCTGCTCGCCCGGGCGCTTCATCTCGAGCGTGCCGTCCTGCTGATGGAGGAGACGCCCGGGGGCCCGCTGGTCGCCGTCGCGCGGCACGGTGCCGCGCACATCGACCGCCTCCAGCGCGACGAGCCTCCGGAGGGTGGTCCGTGGAGCTCGGCGATCCCCATCGGCTCGGGCAGCGACGTCGCGGGCATCCTCCTGCTCGCGCGCGCCGGCGGAGCGCCCCTGGCCCCGCGCGATCTCGCGCTCGCCCAGCGGCTGGCGGAGGGAGCCGCGCGCCTGGCCGAGCACGGGCGGATGGCTGCCGACCTCGCGAGCTCCCGCGAGCTCCTCGCCCGCGCCGATCGGCTCTCCGCCCTCGGCATGCTCGCCGCCGGCGTGGCGCACGAGATCCGCAACCCCCTCGTCTCGGTGCGGACCTTCATCCAGCTCCTCCCCGAACGCCTGGGCGACGAGGAATTCCGCACCACGTTCCGCGACCTCGCGCTCGCCGAGATCGAGCGCATCTGCGGGCTGATCAACGATCTCCTCGCCTTCTCGCGGCCGGCACCCGCCCAGCTCGATCCTGCCGACCTGAACGACCTGGTCGGCCAGATCGTCCGCCTGCTCGATGCCGAGGCCCGCAAGCACGGCACCACGGTCACCTACGCCGACAACCCCGCCCTCCCGCGCGCCGTGGTGAACGACGCGCAGATCAAGCAGGTCCTGATGAACGTCGTGCTGAACGCGATCCAGGCGTCGGGACGGCGCGGGCCCGTCGAGGTGAAGACGCGCCACGAGCGGCGCGGCGCGGAGGTGTGGTGCGTCGTGGAGGTCGCCGACGCCGGCCCCGGCATCCAGCCCGAGCATCGCGATCACATCTTTGATCCGTTCTTCACCACCAAGGACGGTGGCAGCGGCCTCGGGCTCTTCATCGCCCATCGCATCATCACGCAGCACGGCGGCCACATGCGCACGGCGCCGCGCTCCGCGGGAGGCACGCTCTTCTCGATCCACCTCCCCGTCCGCACCCGGGACCGGAATGTCGACGCGCGGTGAAGCGGCGCGCGGCGTGGTCGTCCTGCCGCCCCTCCCTCCGGAGACCGCGGCGGCGGTCCTCTCCGCGCCTCGCCTGCGGGCCGACGCCCTCGCCCGGGTCCCGCTGGCCGAGGGCGCCGCACGCCTGCTCGTGCCCGTTCTGATCCGTGCGCCGGCCGGCGCGCCACGGTTGCTCCTCGCCCGCGCCTTGCACGCCACCGCCGGCCGGCGTGGACCTTTCGTCGCCGCCACCGGGCCCCGGCCGCCGCTCGCGAGCCTGCCGCCGGACGCGACCCTCTGCCTCGACGTCGCGCCGCTGGCGCCCGAGGCGGTGCTGGCACTCGAGGCGACGCTCGACGACGGCAAGGCATGGGTCATCGCCGGGGCCGAGCCGGAGGCCGTGCTGCCGGCGCCGCTCGCGGCGCGTCTCGGCGCCGTCGTGGTGCCCGTCGCGCCGCTGCGCGCCCGCTTGGCGGAGCTGCCGGCGCTGGCCGAGAGCCTGCTCGCCGCGCTCGCCCGACGCGCCGGTGTGAATGCGCCGCGGCTGTCGCCCGAGGCGCTCTCCCGGCTTGCGGCGCACGCCTGGCCAGGTGACCTCGCCGAGCTCGAGGTGACGCTCGCCCGCGGGTGGCTGATCGCGGGGAGCGACACGATCGACGCGCAGCACCTGGCCTTCGCCGACGAGGCGACCTCTTCAGCGCCGGCCGACGCCGCGGCGGCGCCCGAGCCGGCGCACGGCACCGAGCTCGAGCTGCTGCTGGCCGAGCTGGCTCACGAGGTCCGCAATCCGCTCGTCACCATCAAGACCTTCGCCGACCATCTGCCGGATCTCCTCGAGGATGCCCAGCTCCGGGAACGGTTCGCGGCGATGACCCACGACGGAATCGCGCGGATCGACGGGCTGCTCGAGAACGTGATCGAGTTCGCCAGGCTCGGGACGCCGCATCCGCAGACGATCGAGCTCGGGCCGCTGCTCGATCGGCTCCTCGCCGAGGTCGAGCCGGCCTTCGCCGAGCGCGCCGTGCGCGTGCACCGTGAGAGCGAGCAACCGGCCCGATGCACGGGCGACCCGAGCCACGTCACCTATGCGCTCCGGAACCTCTTTGCAGGCGTCGTGCGCGAGGTGCCGCCGCGCGAGGATCTGGCGGTCGAGGCGACCGCCAACGGGGTCGTCACGCTGCGCTTCGCGGCCGGCGCCCAGGCCGCAGCGCATCTCAGACGGTTGACGGGAGCGACGGGCGACGCCGATCGCGACGAGGCGGCCTTCCTGCCCCTCGCCTTTCGGCTGGCGCGCCGGGCGCTC
>VBLD01000131.1:0-479 GCA_005879205.1 Deltaproteobacteria bacterium | reverse complement strand
GTGGAGGCGACGAAGGTGAAGCGACGGGTGCTGGTGGTGGACGACGAGGAGGGCGTCCGGGAATCCCTCCGCATGACGCTGAAGGAAGAGTACGACACGATCGCCGTCGGCTCCGCGGAGGAGGCGCTCGAGACCCTCACCAGCGCCTCGGCCGACGTCGTGCTGCTCGACATCCTCATGCCCGGCATGGACGGCATGAAGCTCCTCGAGGAGCTTCGCGCCCGCAACGTGAACCTGCCCATCATCATGCTGACCGCCACCAAGACGCTGAAGACGGCGATCGAGGCCATGAAGCTGGGCGCCTTCTGGTACGTCACCAAGCCGTTCGACGTCGAGGAGCTCCGGCTGCACCTGCAGCGGGCGACCGAGAACGCCGACTTGAAGGGCGAGCTCCAGAAGCTGCGCAGCGAGGTCCGCCACCGCTATCACGTCGGGAACATCATCGGGCGATCGCCGAAGATGGAGGAGGTCTTCAAGAC
>VBLD01000451.1 GCA_005879205.1 Deltaproteobacteria bacterium | reverse complement strand
CGTCAGGCACTGCGACGGGTCGGATTCGACGAGGTCGAGTTCGTCTACGAACCCGTGGCCGCTGCATACCACTACGCACAGGAGCTGGAACGGTCGTCGACGGTGATGATCGCCGACTTCGGCGGCGGCACCAGCGACTTCACCGTGCTTCGGATCGCACCACGAGCCGCCGCGCGCGTCCTCGCGACCGACGGCGTCGATGTTGCGGGCGACAGGTTCGACGCGCGGCTCGTCCGGGAGCTGGTCGCCCCGGCACTCGGCCGCGGTGGACGGACGCTCGGCCCCGAGGCTGACGCCGTCGCTCGGGCGGTGAACGCAGCGTACCTGAGTCACATGGCGGAGCGCCTCGGCGTGCGCTTCGACGAGAAGCTTCTCGACTTCCTCTCGAGGCACCTGACCCCGAACCTCGACACGCTGGCCGAAGCGGCGCGTAGGCTGGCGAACCTCGTCGACGGCAAAGCCGTCGGTACCGACGCCCGGCCGACGCTGCGCCTGCTGGAGCGGCGACACGAGGGGCAAGCGCCGGTCTACGACGTCGCTTACGGCCCTCACGGGCGCGACGCGGCACACATCGGGATCGGGAAGGCTCTGACGGAGATCGCTCCGCACGTCCACCCGGCGTCACGTCCTTCGTCCGTCGCCGACATCCTTGCCTGGCTGCGGGCGAACGCGCCGGACCTCGCACGAGAGGTCGACGTCAGGGCGTCTCCCGTGCCGAGCTGGATCTTCGGAAAGTTGGAAGCCTGGCACGAGCTGTCCATGCTCCGCGACTCGAACGCGTCCGAGGTCATCAAGAGCGTCCAGGCTCGCTCCGATGAGCCGCTGGCGGAGTCGCTCGAGGCGCTCCGGAGACTCGTCGAGGAGGAACGGGGCTTCGACCTCTATCAGGCCGTCAGCGGCGCCAAGGAGCGATTGTCTTCGCTCGATGAAACCGAGTTCGTCTTCGACTGCCCGCCGACGATGATTCGCACCCGGGTCACACGCGCGGACTTCGAGCGATGGATCGCACGAGAGCTCGGCGAGATCGACGCCTGCGCCGCGCGCGTGCTCGACGCGGCCGGCCTGGCGGCGAACGCCATCGACGTCGTCTTCATGACCGGCGGAACGTCGATGGTCCCGGCAGTGCGCCACCTCTTCGAGCGGCGCTTCGGGAGCGACAAGGTCCGGTTCGGCGGGGAGTTCGTTTCGGTCGCGCGGGGGCTCGCCCTCTATGCGCGCCACAAGGAGCCCACACCGTGAGATCGAGCGGCCTCCTCGTCGGCTCGTCGCCATCGCCGCGACGGCCCGCTCCGACCCCCCGCCCGCGCTCATCGGGTCGACGGAGGACGGCGGCCTGCTGTTCTTCGTGAGGCGCCATCAGGCGCCTCCCGACGCGCGTTCACGTGGTTCTGTCTTGACAGCTATTGAATAAGCCAAGGGCGCCTCCGGGGAACGGTTACAGATGGCCGGCAAGCCGGGCGGGTCGCGCGCGGCACGGAAGTTGCTCGCCAGAGTCGATGCAACCTCCGTGTTGCGGAAGGCTGAGTCATGAAAGCGACGATCGTGCTGCTCCTCGGATTGGCGGCCTCGCTGCCGGTTTCACCAGCGCGGGCGAGCGCCGCCTGCCGGCAGCGCTGTGACAAAGGCTCGCTCGGCCTCGTCTGCTGGGATGGCGCGAATCTTCTGGTGTGCGGCACCAAAGGCTATGTGGCGATCGACAAGTCGAAATACCAAGGTCCTGCGGGGCCGGCCGGAGCGATCGGACCGCAAGGTCAACCTGGCGAGAGAGGTCCGCAAGGTCTCACAGGCGCGCAAGGTCTGACGGGCCCGCAAGGTCTCCAAGGTCCGCAGGGGCGAGACGGTGCGGAAGGATCCCAGGGGACGAAGGGCGACACCGGCCCGGCCGGGCCGCAAGGCCCGCGCGGCGACACCGGTCCCGCCGGTCCGGCGGGCGCGAGCGGGGACGTCGGGCCTGCAGGGATCACTGGAGCTCCTGGTGCACCGGGACCGACCGGCGCCACCGGACTGTCGGCACTGATCAACCAGACGATCCTGGCCGCCGGCGATCCGGCCTGCCCCACGGGCGGCGTGCAGATCACCACGCAGCTATCCGACGGCTCGCATGTGCAACCACCAATCATCGGGCCAACCGTTGCTGCCTCCGTGCCGTCAGCGACCCAGACACCGGGCAGCAACTTTGCGGCGGTCCGCTCGGGTACGATTCTCGGCTACTACGGCGTCGCCGTGAGCCCGGGGGCGATATCGGTCTCGATCGTCTTCGACCTGCCGGATAGCGTCTCCGTGCCGCCGACCATGCTGTTCTTCGACACGACGACGCAGACGTGGGTTCCCGTCCAGTCGGCAAGCGTACCCGTCTTTTCGGCCGCGAATCACATGCTGACAATCGTCATCGATGGCGCGAGCGTTCCGACCCTTTTGCAGCTGAACGGCTGACTCGCATCGCGCGAGCCCGCCCTCCGCGGCAGTCAAGGTCGTTTCGAGCTCGCGGGAAGAAGCGGAACGCAGTCAGCGGTGCACGGCGACGAGGGGTCCGACACAACGGCGGAACGGTGAAGAACCGCCCTCGTCGGCGTGACGCGTACACGTTGACCACCGTCGCTCGACGCCACGGTCGCCGTCCCGTCCACGATCAGGCTGTAGTCGCCCTCGGCACGCACCGGGAACAGCAGCGAAACCGATGGCCGCGCCGCGGCATTCGCGGCGCTGCGCTTGCCGACGTCGGCGACGATCACGTCGTCTTCCCAGCGCACGGGCACGTGCACCGCGTGCGGCGAGCCATCGTCGCACACCGTGAGCAGGTAGCCGCTCGCCCCGCGCTCCTCGACGGCGGCACGCAGGCGCAGCAGGGGAACCGGGACGCTCAACCCCGTCTCACTTCCCGATCATGTCGCCACCACCGCATCCTGCCTTTGAGCTGGTTTCGCGCGCTGATGTCCATGCATGCCTCCCGGAGGACCATAACGGTGGACGTCTCCGGCCACAAGGTAACCCCCTCCATCGAACGCATCCATGCGTCCGGTTGACAGGGCGAGAACCGAAGTCCGAGAATCAGCAGGTCGATGATCTTCGAGGAGGTTCGTGCGGGCGGCTGTCTCTCCTATCTCGTGGGCTGCCCCGAGACGTGCGGTGCGGTGCTCATCGACCCGGAGCTGAGCCAGATCGACCGCTACCTCGCGCTCGCCGCCAAG
>VBLD01000130.1 GCA_005879205.1 Deltaproteobacteria bacterium | reverse complement strand
GGAGGAACCGTTGCGACTTCTTCGGCTTGGCCTCGTGGGCGCGGGCGATCAGGCGGCAGGCGCGCATGAAGTGCTTCGGCACGCACGCCGGGATGCGCTCGTTGGTGCAGCTCGTCTGCGACATCCCCGAGCTGCAGAGGCAGTCGAGGGCGGCCATCCCCTCGAAGTGGCGGTGGACGCAGCCGGTGGCCGGGTTGCAGGTGTCGACCGTGCAGGCGTCGCTGTCGGCGCAGCTGATCGCGGTGCCGCCGACGCAGTGACCCGCCCGGCAGCTCTCGTGCTCGGTGCACGCGTTGCCGTCGTCGCACGAGGTGCCGTCTTGCTTCTGCGCATAGGTGCACAGGCCTGTTCCCGGGTCGCAGGTGCCGGCCTCGTGGCACTGATCCGGCGCGGCGCAGGTGACCGCGGTACCCTGGCACTGGCCGGCCTGGCAGACGTCGTTCTGGGTGCACGCGTCGCCGTCGTTGCACGTGGTGCCGTCCGCGGTGAGCCCGTCGGCCGGGCAGGTGTCGGAGGAGCCGTCGCAGCGCTCCGCGGGGTCGCACGGGCCGGTCGACGGCCGGCAGACGCTGGTTCGCTTCCGGTCGGCCGGGCAGGCGGGGCTGGTGCCCGAGCAGGTCTCGGCCACGTCGCACTCGCCGGCGGCCGCGCGGCACTCGGTGCTGGCCGGCACGAAGACGTCCGCGGGGCAGTCGTTCGAGACGCCGTCGCAGCTCTCGGCGACGTCGCACGAGCCGGCGACGGGGCGGCAGACGGCCGTGCTCTTCTGGTCGGCCGGGCAAGCGGCGTCCGTGCCGGTGCAGAACTCGGCGACGTCGCAGTCGCCGGCGGCGGCGCGGCACTTGGTCGTCGCCGGCTTGAAGGCGTCGGCCGGGCAGGCGGCGCTGGTGCCGGTGCAGGACTCCGCCTGATCGCAGGGGCCTGCGGACACGCGGCACTTGACCGACGACGACTTGAAGGCATCGGCGGGGCAGTCGTTGGAGACGCCGTCGCAGCTCTCCGCGACGTCACAGGCTGCCGCGGCGGCGCGACAGACGCCCGTGCTCTTCGCGTCGGCCGGGCAGAGCCCGCTCGTTCCGGTGCAGAACTCCGTCAGGTCGCAGGCCCCGGCGGCGGGACGGCACGTGAAGGTCGACGGCTGGAAGGCGTCGGCGGGGCAGGTGGCGCTGGTGCCGGTGCAGAACTCGGCGACGTCGCACGACCCCGCGGCCGGCCGGCACAGGGTGGCCGACGACTCGAACTGGCAGGTCGACGAGCAGCAGTCACCGTCGACGGTGTTCCCGTCGTCGCACTGCTCGCCGGCCTCGACGATACCGTCGCCGCAGCACGCGCCGGCCATGACCGCGTCGACGATGTTGGTGATCGAATCGGCAAGCGTGGCCTGGTTGGCGATGCTCCCTTCGGTGCCGCCGAGCTGGGTGATCACCTCGGAGTACCGGTCGAACAGCGCTGGGTCGGCGAGCTTGTCGCCGCAGGGCGCGCAGCGGGCAGAGGATGCCGTGCACCTGGGCGCGCTGCACACCGGGCGAGAGCAGGTCGAAATCGCCGAAGTATCGGACCCAGCTCGCGACGCTGTCGTCCGGCTGCCCGGGCGGCGGCGTCGAGGCGGGCGTCTGCTCGCCGGTGTCGCTGAAGAAGACGACGGCCAGGCGGGCATCGGGCCGCATCACGCACTGCGTGCTCGGTACCGCCTGGCATCCATTGCCGGTGAGCAGATCGTCGATCGCGATGGCGGCGCTGCTGAAGCCGCGCTCGGAGCTCCCGCCGCACGTTCCGGCCTTCACATATGCGCACTGCGCCGTCCCGTTCTTGAAGACGTTGATGTCCTCGGTGAAGGGGCAGAGCACGGCGCGGCCCGGTCCGGGCGAGCCGGAGCAGACGTCGCTCCCGCTCGGCGGGACGTAGAGGTCCGTGTAGGTGACGGCCATGCGCCAGTCGATGGGGCACATCGCATTCGCGAGCTGGTCCGCGATGCTGGAGGCCGCCGCCGAAAGCGTGGCCTGCTTGTCGGCCATCGACGGCGAGTTGTCGATGACCCAGAGGAAGTCGACCTTCACTGCTCGCGCCTCGCGCGCTGCGAGGAGCAGCGCGAGTGTGAGTGCCGCGACGACGCGTACGCCCGTGGACCTCGTGATCGCCTTCATCGTTCTCCTTCTCCTGCCCGCCGCACGGCGCTCGCGCGTCCGCCGGCGATGGTCGGCAGGAGCAAGGGAGGTGCCACGGAAAAGGCGGCGCGCAGCGGGATGCGAGCGCGCCTCGCGAACCGCAGGGACGCATGATCGGGTGCGGCGTCCATGCGCGACGCGCGAGGCGCATGTGCGTCGCCATGGCAGCGCGTCGCGCGGAACTCTCACGCCTGACACGGCACCGACCGCGGCGTTCGCGCGCCCCCGAATTCGTCGCAAACCGTGCGCGGCGAATTTCTTGTTCGCGAGCCGGCGGCCCCTTACGCTCGAGCCGGAGCCCCCTGCGGTGCGGATGCCATGGACTGCCCAGCGTGAGATGCGCGCCCGACGTCGCATCACGCCGGCGACCGCCGGCGCGTGGCTGCTGCTCGCCCTGCTGCCGCTCCTCTCGCATCGCGGCGCGGCGCAGGTGGCGCCGACCACCACCCTCAGCTTCAACTCGACGGCCGACACCTACGTCGACGGCGGCTCGGCGACCACCAACTTCAATTCCGCGACGATCCTGCGCGCCGACGCCTCGCCGGCGCGCATCATCTACCTCCGCTTCGCGGTGAGCGGCGTCGGCGGCCGCCGCGTCCAGCAGGCTCGCCTCCGCCTCGGCGTCAACGCCGCCAGCCCGGCGGGCGGGACCGTGCACGTCATCAGCAACGGCACGTGGAACGAGGCCGCCGTCACCTACAACACGCGGCCCGCGCTCGACGGGCCCGGCCTCCAGACCCTCGGCGCGGTCGGCGCCGGCGCCACGATCGAGTTCACGCTCGACGGCGCCATCCCCGGCGACGGCGTCTACAACCTCGCCATCGACAGCACGAACTCGTCTGCGGTCGCCTACAACTCGAGCCTGGCCGCAAGCGGCCAGAAGCCGCAGCTCGTGCTGACCGTTGCGGCCCAGGCCCCGACGGTCACGATCGTGCAGCCGCCCACCGGCGCGAGCTACTTCACGGGCGACGCGATCACCCTCCAGGGAAGCGCGCACGACAGCGCCGGCGTCGATCTCGGCACGCACCTCGTCTGGTCCTCCAACCTGGCGGGCCCGCTCGGCACCGGCGCGGTGGTCACCACCTCGCTCGCCCAGGGGACGCACACGATCACCGCGGCGGTGACCGACGGCCAGGGCCTCACGGGGTCGAGTCAGATCGGCGTCACAGTCAGCCCCCCGCCGCCCGGCAACACCGCGCCGCTCGTCGCCATCACGGCGCCGACCAGCGGCCAGACGCTCGCGTCCTCGGCTCTGATCACCTGCGCGGGCAGTGCGAGTGACCTCGAGGACGGGGACCTGACGGCGGCGATCGCCTGGACGTCGGACCGCGACGGTGCGCTCGGCACGGGCGGCAGCATCACGCACCTGCTGAGCGAGGGCACGCACCAGCTGACGGCCACGGCGACCGACGGCGGCGGGCTCACCGCCACCGCCGCCGTGACCGTCCAGGTCGTCGCCGGGGTGGCGCTGGAGTTTCCGGCCGTGGCCGACGCCTCGGTGGACGCCGGGCTGCCGGCGACCAACTTCGGCACGAGCCCCATCCTGGCCGTCGACGCCAACCTGGTGCGCAACACCTACCTCCGCTTCGACGTCACCGGGCTCGCCACGCGCACCATCCTCGGCGCAACGCTGCGCCTCCAGGTGGATGCGACGGCCGGCGCCGAGAGCGGCAGCGGCGGCGTCCTGCACACGATCACCGACAACAGCTGGCAGGAGAACGCCGTCACCTTCAACAACCGCCCGGCGGTGAACGGCCCCGCGGTCGCGAGCCAGGGGCCCGTCGCGCTCGGGCAGACCGTCGAGTTCGACGTCGGTACGGCGGTCACCGGCGACGGGACCTACGACTTCGCGATCGTCAACGGCTCGGCCGACGAATGCGACTATCGGTCCCGCGAAGGCGGCCCGGCGCCGAGGCTCGTCCTGACCGTCGCCCGGAGCGCTCCGACGGTCACGATCGCTGCACCGGCCGACGGGTCGGTCTTCTTCCTGCACGACGGGATCACGTTGACGGCGCATGCGAGCCAGGCGGACGACGGGGAGCTGTCGAGCCGGATCCGGTGGACGTCGAGCCGCGACGGGGCCCTCGGCACGGGCGCGACGATCGCGGCGAGCGGCCTGAGCGTCGGCCTGCACACCGTGACCGCCGCCGTGACCGATTCAGCCGGGCTGCGCGGCCAGGCGCAGACGACGCTGCGCGTGCGGGCGCCGAACGCGCCGCCTGCGGTCGTCATCGTCGGTCCGGCCGACGGCAGCTCGGTCGCCGCCGGCACCGCCGTGCGACTCGCCGCCACCGCGAGCGACGACTTCGACGGCGACCTGACGGGCCGGCTTCGCTGGACGTCCAATCGCGACGGTGCGCTCGGTCCGAACGGCACGCGGGTCCTCTCGGAGGGGACGCACACGCTGGTCGCGGCCGTCACCGACTCCGACGGCGCGGTGGGCTCCGCCCGTGCTCGCCTGACGGTCACGCCGACGCCGCCCGTGGTCAGCGTCGCCACACCCGCCGACGGGAGCACGGTCTTCGTCGGCACGAGCGTCGCGTTCAGCGGCACGGCGACGGACGCGACGGACGGCGATCTCTCGGCCGCGCTCCGCTGGCTCTCCGACCGCGACGGTGCGATCGGTAGCGGGCCCGCCTTTGCGACCACGCGCCTGAGCGTCGGGACGCACGTCATCACGGCGGCCGCCACGGACGCGGGCGGCC
This sequence comes from Deltaproteobacteria bacterium, assembly GCA_005879205.1. Lineage (GTDB taxonomy): Bacteria > Desulfobacterota > Binatia > DP-6 > DP-6 > DP-3. The sequence goes on along the minus strand of VBLD01000130.1, from coordinate 4,837 downwards.
TCGGCGGGGAAGCGGTGCGGCGGGTCGTCGTGCGGCCGTCGAACGTGCCGCCCGCCGTCCGGCTCGTGAGCCCCGCGACGGGCAGCACCCTGCTTGCGGGGAAGCCCGTGCTGCTCGCCGCGACCGCGACCGACGCCGAGGATGGCGACCTCGGCCCGGCGGTGGTCTGGACGTCGAGCCGGGACGGCGGCCTCGGCACGGGGCGCACGGTCGTCGTTGCGGGCCTCTCGCTCGGCACGCACACGCTCACCGCCTCGGTCACCGACCGCGACGGCGCCGCCGCGAGCGCGAGCGTCACGGTCACCGTCGCGCCCTCCACCCTCGTCTTCTCTCCGAGCGCCGACACCTACGTCGACGCCGGCAGCGCCAGCGCGAAGTTCGGCACCGCCACGTCTCTGCTCGTCGGCGCGTCGCCCGCGCGCCAGGCGTTCCTCCGCTTCGCCGTGAGCGGGATCGGGCCGTTCCGGGTGCAGCAGGCCTTGCTCCATCTGACCGTCGGCTCGAGCAGCTCGGACGGGAGCGCCGTCGGCGGTACGGTGCGCGCGATCACCAACAGTACATGGACCGAGGCGGCGACGACCTACAACACGCGACCCGCCGTCGACGGGGCCGTGCTCGGAACTCGCGGGGCGGTCAGCGCGAAGCAGGCGGTCGACATCGACGTCACGCCGGGCGTCACCGCCGACGGGACCGTCAACTTCGCCCTCGTGAGCACTTCCAGCGACTGGGTCCGGTATGCGAGCCGCGAGGCGTCGACCGGAAGGCCCGAGCTCCGGGTCGCGCTCACCCAGAACACGGCCCCGGTGGTCACCATCCTCGGCCCGGCGTCGGGCACGAGGGCGCTACCGGGAACTTCGGTCGGCTTCCTCGGCGCCGCCAGCGACGCGGAGGACGGTGATCTCGGCAGCCGGATCGCGTGGAGCTCGAGCCTCGACGGGCCGCTCGGCACGGGCGCGTCCCTCGGCACGACCGCGCTCCGTCCCGGGACGCACACGATCACCGCGCGGGCAACGGACGCGGGCGGCCTCGTCGGGCAGGCGACGATCACGATCACGATCACCCATCCGCCGGTCGTGGCCGTGGTCGCCCCCGCCGACGGGACGGTTGTCTTCACGACCGGGCTGCCGATCGCCCTCGCCGGGCGGGCGACGGACGTGGAGGACGGCGACCTCGGCGCGCGCCTCGCCTGGCGGTCGGACCGCGACGGCGCTCTCGGCAGCGGTCCGAGCGTCGCCGCCGGCGCGCTCAGCGTCGGCACGCACGTGATCAGCGCGAGCGTGACCGACGACGACGGGCTCCGCGGCGAGGCCCACGTCTCGGTTCGCGTGCGGCCGCCGAACGCCGCGCCGCGGGTCACGATCACCGCACCCGCAGAGGGCACGGCCGTGCCGGCGGGCACGCCGCTCACCCTCGCGGCGAGCGCGGCGGACGACTTCGACGGCGACGTGACGAGCCACGTCTCGTGGACGTCGAGCCGGGACGGCCTGCTCGGCCCGGGCCCGGTGCGGACGGTCACGCTCTCCGAGGGGAGCCACACGCTGTTCGCCTTCGCGACCGACTCCGACGGCGCCGTCGGCTCCGCGCAGGTGCACGTGACCATCACGCCGAGCCCGCCCGTCGTGGCGATCGCGGCGCCGGCCGCGGGGACGCGCGTCTTCGCCGGCGCGAACGTCGTCTTCAGCGGCACGGCGACGGACGCGACGGACGGCAACCTGACCGCGACGCTCCGCTGGACCTCCGACCGCGACGGCGCGATCGGGGTGGGCGGGAGCTTCACGACGGCCCGCCTCTCCGTCGGCACGCACACGGTGACGGCCGCGGCGACCGACGCGGGGGGCCTCACCGGCCACGCCGAGCGGACGATCGTCGTCCGCCCGCCGAATGTGTCGCCGGCGATCGCGATCATCGCGCCCGCCGCGCAGGCGAGCCTGCTGACGGCGAACCCGGTCCTCCTCGGCGCCGTCGCGACCGACGCCGAGGACGGCACCCTCGGGACCGGCGTCCGCTGGGCGTCGAGTCGCGACGGCGCCCTCGGGACGGGCGCGACGCTGGTCGTCCCGACCCTGTCGGTCGGCACGCACACGCTCACCGCGTCGGTGACCGATGCGGACGGCGCCACGGCCAGCGCCACCGTGGTGGTGGCCGTGGTCCCCTCGCAGCTGGCTCTGGTGCCCGTCGCCGACACCTACGTCGACGCCGGGACCGCCACCACGAAGTTCGGAACGGCCACCTCGCTCCTCGTCGGCACGTCGCCCGTCCGGCAGGCGTTTCTCCGCTTCGCGGTGAACGGCATCGGACGGTTCGCGGTCCGGCAGGCGGTGCTGCGGCTGACCGTCGGGTCGGCGAGCAGCGACGGGAGCGCGTTCGGCGGCGCGGTGCACGCGATCGGCGACCACGCGTGGCCGGAAGCCACGACGACGTACCGGGTCCGCCCGCTCATCGACGGCCCGACGCTGGTCACCAAGGCAAGGGTGCTGCCGAAGCAGGCGGTCGACTTCGACGTCACGCCCGCGGTCACCGCCGACGGCACCTACGACCTCGCGCTCGACAGCACCTCGAGCGACTGGGTCCGCTACGCGAGCCGCGAGGCGACCAGCGGCAAGCCCCAGCTCCTGATCGTGCTCGCCCAGAACCTGGCGCCCCTGGTGACGATCACCGCGCCGGCGCCGAACGCGACCGTCGACCTCGGCACGGCGGTGACGCTCAGGGCCACGGCCGTCGATGCCGAGAGCGGTGACGTCGGATCACGCATCTCATGGACCTCGGATCGGGACGGCAACCTCGGCGGCGGGGCCGCGATCACGGCCGGGAGCCTCAGCCACGGGCAGCACACGATCACCGCCCGCGTGACCGATCAGAGTGGGCAGGCAGGTGAGACGCGGATCGCCCTCGTGGTGGCGAGCCCGCCCGTCGTGACGATCACCGCGCCTGCCGATGGCACGGTGTTCGTCCCGGGTGTGCCGGCGACCTTCACCGCCGCCGCGAGCGAGGTCGACGTCGGCGATCTCACGCCGTCGATCGTCTGGAGGTCGAGCCTCGAGGGCCCGCTCGGCACGGGCGGCACGATCGGCACCTCGGCGCTCCGCTCGGGGACGCACACGATCACGGCGACGGTCACCGACGGCCGCGGCAAGGTGGCGGCCGCGACGCGGACGGTCGTCGTGAACGCGGCCCCGACGATCGCCGTCACGGCGCCGGCCGGCGGCGCGAGCTTCGTTCCGGGCGAGACGATCACGTTCGTCGGCACGGCCGAGGACCGTGAGGACGGCAACCTCGCCGCGGCGATCGCCTGGCGCTCGAGCCTCGGCGGCTCGCTCGGCACCGGCGGGCGGCTGGACATCGCCACGCTCCGCTCGGGGACGCACACCATCACGGCGACGGTCATCGACGCGGGCGGCAAGCGAGCGACCGCCGCGATCACGGTGGTCGTGAACGCCGCGCCGACGGTGGCGATCACCGCGCCCACCGCGGGGTCGAGCTTCGTGCCCGGCGAGCCGGTCCGTCTGGCCGCGGCGGCGAGCGACGCCGAGGACGGCAACCTGAGCGCCGGCATCCAGTGGACGTCGAGCCTCGACGGACCGCTCGGAAGCGGCGCGGCGGTCACCGTCGACACGCTGCGCTCGGGCACGCACGTGATTCGCGCCTCGGTCGCCGACCGGGGGGGGAAGACGGCGGGCGCCGAGGTCACGGTGGTGGTCAACGCCCCGCCCGCGATCGCCGTTGCGAGCCCGAGCGACGGTGCGACCTTCGTCCCCGGCGAGGCCGTGCGTCTGGAGGGAACGGCCACCGACGCGGAGGACGGCGCCATCGCCTCGGCGATCACGTGGACTTCGAGCCTGGACGGGATGCTCGGCAGCGGCGCGAGCCTCACCGTCAGCACGCTCCGCTCCGGGACCCACACGATCACGGCGACCGTCACCGACAGCGGCGGAAAGACGGCACAGGCGCGGACCACCATCGTCGTGAACGCGCCGCCGACGGTCGAGATCACCGCGCCCGGCGAGGGGTCGACGTTCGTGCCCGGCGAGACCGTGCGGCTCGAGGGCAGGGCGGCCGATCGCGAGGACGGCGACCTGACTGCCGCGATCATCTGGACGTCGAGCCTCCAGGGTGCCCTCGGCACGGGCGCCGTGCTCGACGTGACCACCCTCGGCTCGGGCACGCACACCATCACGGCGTCGGTGACGGACGCCGGCGGCAAGCGGGCGACGGCCGCGCGCACCGTGGTCGTGAACGCGCCGCCGGCGGTCGAGATCACGGCACCGGCCGACGGCGCGCTCTTCGCGCCCGGCGACACGGTCACGCTCGGCGGCACCGCGCGGGACCGAGAGGACGGCGACCTGAGCGGCGAGATCACGTGGGTTTCGAGCCTCGACGGTGCGCTCGGTCAGGGCGGCAGGCTCGAGGTGAGCCGGCTCCGCTCGGGGACGCACGCGATCACGGCGTCGGTGACGGACCGGGGAGGCAGAGCCGCGAGCGTGACGATCGCCGTCATCGTGAACGCGCCTCCGACGGTCACGATCACCGCGCCCGGCGACGGGTTCGACTCCGTCCCCGGTGCCGCCGTCACCTTCGCCGCGACCGCGAGCGACGTCGAGGACGGGAGCCTCGATGCGGCAATCCAGTGGCGCTCGAGCCTCGAGGGGGCACTCGGCTCGGGCCCGACGCTGCGCGTGGACACGCTCCGCTCGGGCACGCACACCATCAGCGCCACCGTGACGGACCGCGGCGGACGCACGGCGAGCCGGCAGGTCACCGTCGTGGTGAACGCCCCGCCGACGGTCGCGATCGGCTCGCCGCTGGATGAGGCGACGTTCCTGCCGGGCGAGGCCGTGCT
>VBLD01000129.1 GCA_005879205.1 Deltaproteobacteria bacterium | reverse complement strand
CAGTGCGGTCGCCTGGACGTCGAGCCTCGACGGTCCGCTCGGCTCCGGCGCCACGCTGACCGGGGTCACGCTCCGCTCCGGCATCCACACGATCACGGCCTTGGTGCGGGACCGCGGCGGACGAAGCGCGACGGACGCGATCACGCTGGTGGTGAACGCCGCCCCGACGGTCGCGATCGACGGCCCGAACGGCGGATCGATCTTCGCCCCAGGCGACGCGATCGTGCTGTCCGGGGCGGCCATGGACCTGGAGGACGGCGACCTGGGGAACGGCATCTCGTGGACCTCGAATCTCGACGGCCCGCTC
>VBLD01000447.1:1473-3563 GCA_005879205.1 Deltaproteobacteria bacterium | reverse complement strand
TAGTTGAAGACGGGATCCGGGATCGCGTGCGGTGAGATGCCGCCTTCCTTGACGGGGCCCTCGCGACGGAACCGCTCGAGCATGGGCTCGATGCCCGACACGTCCACTGTCTCGCGACAGGTGCGCCAGAACTCCGAATCGCTCTTGCGATTGAATCGGTAGTGCATGGCCAGGAACCACCGCAGGTAGTCCCAGTGCAGGCCGACGCTCCTGTTGGCGAAGGAGCGATCCCACTGCCCGTCGGCGGCCGTGTGCAGACACCGGAGCAGGACGCGCATCTCCATGATGACCATGTGGAGCGCGGTCGATTCGAGCGGCTCCACGAAGCCGTACGCGTTCCCGACAGCGACAGTGTTGCCTTTCCAGAACTCCTCGTGCCGACCGCTGCGGAAGCGCACCGTCCAGGCGTCGCCCATTCCCGGGTTCTTGCTGCGCATCTCGTCGCGGGCCTGATCCACGCTGAGGTGGGCGGACGAGAAGACGTAGCCGCGGTGATCCTCGCCCTCGACCGGAATCCGCCAGCACCAGCCGGCGTCCATCGTTTGCGCCGTCGTATACGGCTGGATCGGGCCCCGCTGCGGCACCTCGGCAACGACCGCCGTGTCGCAGAAGAGACTCGATGCGTAGCTGATGAACGAAGAGCCGAGCGCCTTCTCGATCATGAGCGCCCGGAAACCGCTCGCATCGACGTACAGGTCGGCACGCAGCTCGCGTCCGTCGTCGAGGATCAGCCGGTCCACACTTTCGCGATCGGCGGTCGGTACGACGGTTTTGATTTCCGCGTCGATGTGTCGGATGCCGGCAGCCTGTGCGCACTTCTCGAGATGCGCGACGAATGACTTGTTCTCGAGGTGGTAGGCGTACGGCATGTATTCGAGCAACGAGATGGGCGCGCCGTCGTCGCCGATCACGATCGGCGCGCGATCGGCGCTCATCATCAGACTGCAGAGCGACTGGTTGTTGATGTGCCCGTCGTGCGCCCGCGCCTCGACCGGATTCCCGTTCCCGAAGGGATAATTGAAGTAGTAATCGCCCGGCTGGCCCCAATCGAACTTGATGCCCATCTTCCAGGTCGGGCGCACTTCCCGGTACAGCTCGACGATGTCGAGCCCGAGCTGCAGATGGAGAAACGGCGGCATCAACGTGGTGGTCGCCTCGCCGACACCGATGATCGGGATCTTGCTCGATTCGATCAGCGTCACATCGAGGTCCCGAAACTCGCGTTTCAATGCCAGTGCGGCGAAATATCCGGCGGTGCCCCCGCCCACGACGACGACGCTCCGAAGCCCGGTCACCTTTGGGCGCGCGAGCGGAACCGCTGCCGTCGCGACAGGGGGTGCGGGCGCGAAGCGATCGGCGACTGCCCTGGCGGCGGACGGGAACGCGCTGGCCGCGCCGTCGATCGGCGAATCGTCGATCGCCTTGATGCGCTGCAGCGCGTCGCGGAAGGCCGGCGACATCGGCTCGGTCGCCGGGTGCCCGCCGTATGAGATGGCGAAATTGGCGGAGCGGTCGTAGCAGCGCGCATGGGGTTCACGGCCGAGGCGAATTTGCAGGCCGCCGCCGAGTTTCGGCTCGAACCAGAGCTCGTTCTCGTCCGCCGCGACGTTCTCGGCCTCCAACGCATCGACAATTGACGACAAGCGCTGCTCGAGTACGTTGCTGTCAGTACGGTCAGTCATGGAAGGGGTTCCCTTACCACAGAGGGCGGAGAGTAACACAGAGGAACCGTCCATCCTCTGTATCCCTCAGTGCCGTGTGTGGTAGGAGGCGGAGGGAACGTGCAGGTCGACTATACTCCCACGAGCGCCATCCCCAGCGCGTTCTTCGAGGACGGATTCGTTCTCGTGCCGCAGGTATTCGCGCCCGCGGAGCTCCAGGCCTTGGCTGAGCACGTCTTTCACCTACGCCAGCCGCCGGCGGCAGCACGTGCCAAGTACGGCCTCGACGGCTATGAGTTGCTCGGCAAGGGTGCACTGGACGAGTTGACGCCGCGCGAGCTGGTCAGGATCGAGCGGCTCCTGCGCTTGCACATCTTCGATCCTCCGACCAGGCAAATGATGCTCGATGCGCGCATCATCGACCTGGTG
>VBLD01000447.1:0-1277 GCA_005879205.1 Deltaproteobacteria bacterium | reverse complement strand
TCTCGAACGGCGCGCGATCCCGACGCACGAGTTCATCTTTCCGGAGGAGTTCATCCAGCCCGGCGGCACCGAGCGCGTGCTCGTGCCGATGAAAGCCGGCGACGTACTGCTGTTCCATGGCAACAGCCTGCACGCGTCGCTGCCGAACCGTACTACCGATCGCTGGCGCCGCGCGTTCATCTGTCACTACATCAGCGCCGCCGTGCGTTCCGTCTCCGAGGAGCTCAACCCGGCGTACCGCACCACCGGAGAGGAAGTGCCCGCCCCTGGCCACACATCGGTGGGACGACCGTCTCGCTAGCCCGTAGTCGTCGCAGGCGCGTGGTATCGCGGGTATGCTCGGCCTGACGTCCGAAGCCAGAAGTTCGACGCCGTGCTGAAGCCCGAAGCCGTGAGCGTCGACGGCTGCCAGACCGCCGGCATGCCGGCCGCCTGCACGATCCGCCGCAGGGTCGCCCCCGCGAGCACCACGGGCGCTTGCTCGGCCGCGAGCTTCTCCGTGAAGTGCTGATCGTCGAAGTCGCGAAACTCCTCCCGTCGCAGCCGCACAATCCGCTCCCGCGTCGCCGCGGCGAGCTTGTGGACCGGCTCCCGTCTCCGGTTGCCATGACGCAGCGCCGCGCGTCCCCCGTTCTCACCGGCGCCCGAATCGGCGGACGTGCCGCGCGAGAGCCGAGTACCGCCGCCTCGCGGATCGTCAGCTGCCCGGCTCCCACCCGCGCCAGCGCGTCCCCATCGCCGCCACTGCCACTCCGGCATGAGGGACAGGACAAAGTCCTGATCGCTCAGGGGAGGACAGAATCGCTGCCCTTCGACAAACCCGTTGTTAATGGTTGACCGGCGGGTAGCGGACACGGTAGGACCTTGCCCGGCCAATGAAGCTGACGCTCGTCCAGCCGCCGTCAATGATGGCCGTAGACAGCTACTCGACGATCACGCAGCCTCCTTTGGGCATCGCCTACCTCGCCGCCTATGCCCGTCGACTCGGCCATGAGGTCCATGTCGTCGATGGTGTCGGCGCCGCCGTAAAGTCCATTCGACCTTGGCTGCAGCGCAAGAAACGTCTCATTCAAGGTCTTTCCTTCGAACAGTTGATCGAATGCATCCCGCGCGACAGCGACGTCGTTGGCATGTCGTGCATGTTCACCCATGCCTGGCCGATGGTGCGCGAGCTGATGCTGCTGCTCAGAAAAGAGTTTCCCGCAGCCAAACTCATCGCGGGTGGAGAGCACGTCAGCGCCATGTACGACACGGTGCTGCGCCAGGTTCCGCTCGAT
>VBLD01000446.1 GCA_005879205.1 Deltaproteobacteria bacterium | reverse complement strand
CAGGAGGGCGTCATCCGCCGCGAGATGGCGGACCTGCTGGCGCTCTATCAGGAAGCACAGCCCCGGATCGCCATCCGCCTCCTCGACCTGGACCGCAGCCCCGGCCTCTCGCAGAGCCTCGGCGTCAGCTCCTACAATACGGCGGTCGTCGAGGCCGGCGAGCGCCGCGAGCGACTGGACCTCGTGAACGAGGAGACGCTCACCGCCACGCTGCTCGACGTCGCCGGCACGCCGCCGGTCGTGACCTACTTCGTGGTGGGCCACGGCGAGCGCGATCCGCGCGACGGCGACGAGCGGCGTGGCGCTTCGGAGGCGGCGCGTGCGCTCGCGACCGAGGGCTTCCAGGTGCGCGCGCTCGAGGGCGCGGCGGAGATTCCGGCCGACGCGGGTCTCGTGGTGGTGGCCGGACCGACCCGCGAGCTGCCGCGCGCCGAGACCGACACGCTGGCGGCGTACGTCCGCGACGGCGGGCGGGCGCTCGTGCTCTCCGATCCCCGCACGCCGGCCTCGGTCGCGCGGCTGCTCGAGCGCTTCGGGATCGAGCTGGCGGCCGACCTCGTGGTCGACGAGCAGGCCCGTCTCTTCGGCACCGACGGCCTCTCGGCCCGCGTCGCCTATCTGAACCAGGCGCTCATCCCGACCCCGGTCGACGCCCAGGCGCTGCTCCCCGTCGCGCAGACCGTCCGGCTCGCCGATCCCGCGCCCGCCGGTGTCCGCACCGACTACCTCGCCATGACAGGCGAGACGGCGTGGGCCGACGTCGACCGGCGGGCGCTTCGCGAAGGCAGCGCCGTCTTCCGTCCCGATCGCGACCGGCGTGGCCCGCTGCCGGTCGCGGCCCTCGCCCGTCTCGGCGGGTCGGACGGCCGCGAGGGCCGGCTCGCCGTCCTCGGCGATGCCGACTTCGTGACCAACCTGCACCTGAACGTCCTCGGCAACCGCGACCTCCTGCTCGCCGTCGGAGGCCTCGTGGCGCGCGGCGACCCGTTGACGGGCGCCCGCCCGCCCGCACCACCCGGCGGTACGTTCTCGCCGCTCACGCTGACCGCGCGCGAGGCGCGCGGCATCCTGTGGGGCGGCGTCGTCACCCCGAGCGCGCTCCTCGCGGCGACGGCGCTCTGGATGGCGCGCCGGCGCGGGACGGCATGACGGTCCGCGGCACCGCATTGCTGGTCGGCCTTCTGGCCGCCCTCCTCGCCTACCTCTGGCTCGGCGAGCTCCGCCCGCGCCACGGCCGGGCGACGGCGAAGGCGGTCCCCACCCTGCTCGCGGCCGCGACGGCGGACGTGACCCGCATCGACCTCGAGGAGCACGGCCGACGGCTGGTCGCCATCCGGCGCGACGGGAAGTGGGTGGACGCGCAGGGGCACGCGTGGCGCGGCGACGTGGTCGGCGACCTCATCGACACGCTCGGCACGCTCTCGCCCATCATGGTGGTCGACGCGGATCCCGCCGAGCCGAGCGACTACGGCCTCGGACCGGACACGCCGCGCCTGCGCGTCATGGCGGCAGGCAAGGAGCTCCTCAGCCTGGAGATCGGCGAGCGCAACCCTGCCTGGACCGGGCTCTACGCGCGGCTCGCCGGCCAGCGCGAGGTGATCCTCGTCGGCGCGGTGCTCCACTGGGAGCTCGAGAAGCTGCGCGACGCAGCGCCGGACGACGACAAGTCTTGACAATGAAGATGCGGATGGGGGAAGCATCGCCGCTCGCCGCACGGAGGGATCGATGAAGACCGTCCTGCTCGCAGCGCTCCTGGCCAGCGCGCCGCGGCTCGCCTGGCCCGCGCCGCCCGCCGACCAACCTTGGACGCTCGAGGCCAGCAACTGGCAGGACGGCAAGGACCTTCTCCCCGAGCCCGTCCTCAAGCACCTGCAGAAGGGCGAGTACTGGTTCAAGGTCGTGCCGGTCGACCAGAAGAAATTCCACGACAACTACGCCAAGAAGTTCTGGGACCTGACGGCCGCCAACGAGGGGAAGTACGAGCTCGACGAGGCGACGTGCGGGCTGAAGGACAAGGCGACCGGCAAGAACCCCGACTTCGTCGTCGGCCTGCCCTTCCCGAAGGTCGACCCGGGCGATCCGCAGGCGGCGTGCAAGATCGCGTGGAACTTCACCTTCGCCGGGAGCGGCGCCGGCGGCGGGGGCGCCACCTTCACGTTGAACGGCATCGACTCCGGGGGAGAGTTCCGGCGCATCAAAGCGACCATGGGCTACCAGGGACGCCTCGACGGCAAGCTCAAGGAGAACCCCGAGAACCTCGAGGGCCAGGGGGTCACCGCGGCCCTGGAGCCGCAGGACGTCGAGGGCTTCTCGGCGCTCACCAAGCGCTACTGGGACTGGGACAGCCAGGACGCGATCTGGGCCTACGTGCCGCAGACCCGGCGCGCGCGCCGGGTGAACGCCGCCACCCGCTCCGAGCCGGTGCAGGGCCTCGACATCTTCGCCGACGACCTCAACTGCTACGGCGGCAAGGTCGAGTACTACAAGTGGAAGCTGGTCGGTCAGGGCAACATCCTGGCGCCGGTCGTCCAGCCGTATCCGTTCCAGATGAAGCAGGTGAACGCGAGCCGGTACATGGTCGAGACGCCTTACGAGAAGGCCGGCTACGAGGTCCCGGGAAGCAAAGGCGCTCCTTGGTGGATCCACGACAACCTGGTCTTCGTGCAGCGCCCGGTGTGGATCGTCGAAGGCCAGTCGAGCGATCCGTACTACAACTTCGGCAAGGTCATCATGTACTTCGACCGGGAGATGTACCGCATCTACTGGAAGCTCGTGCACAACCGCGCGGGCGAGTACTTCTACACGGCGGCGTGCGGCTACCATTTCGTGAAGAACGACGAGACGTTCTCCGCCGTGTTCCCGAGCCTCGTGATCGGCGTCAACGACAAGATCAATCGCGCCGCAATCGGGGGACGCTACCAGAGCTCGTTCATCGAGCGGCACTGGGACCCGAGCTACTTCTCGCTGCGGACACTGACCCACATGTCGGACTGAGCGGCGCCGATGCGCCGGGCGA
>VBLD01000445.1:1797-2062 GCA_005879205.1 Deltaproteobacteria bacterium | reverse complement strand
AAGCCACTCGCGGCGGGCGCGGAGGAGCGGTTTCGGGGGAGCTTCCTCAAGGAGGAGACGCCTGCGTTCACGGAGTACCGGGTGCGCATCGTGGAGACGCCTGCGGCGAAATAGTGGGTCGGCCGACCTCGCGGTCGCTACGGCTCGCGCCACCCTCGAGTGTGCGCAGGCCCGGGTCCGCGACTTAGAGATAACCGACCCGCTCGCGGCGATCAGGCACTGCGTGCCGACCGAAGCCGGAATATGGTCGCGGTCCTGATTGAAG
>VBLD01000445.1:0-1675 GCA_005879205.1 Deltaproteobacteria bacterium | reverse complement strand
GAGACATTGGGGTAGCGAGAGGAAATTATGGCACGATCTACGCGCCCGAATACGCGAACGACCGGCACGCTGCTCATCGTGGCTCTCCTCGGTGGGACCCGCCCGTCTTCTCCGGTCGACGTCCCCGGCGGCGGCGGGACCCGGTCAGACTGCTACGCGGGATTCGAAGTGGAGACCGACGAGGGCTGCCCGTCCGTTGCCTCCCCGCGCCGCGTCGAGGGGACGACCAGCCGTGACTCATGTAAGTTCAAGGTGAGGCTCTGCACCGCCATCCGGGTCCCCGGTTGCCGGCCGGCCCGAGTGCTGGGCTTCCATCCCGACCCGGCGCCGTTCCCTCTCCCGCCTCGCCTGGCATCCGGACGGTCCTGCGGCAACGAAGCCACGCTCGAGGTGCACTTGGGACGGAAGAACAAACCGGGCGCGCGGAAGATTCGCGTCGTTGCCGTCTCGGACGGGCATCCGAAGAGGGACGCGGACGCCCTCGTTCTTCGGTGTTCGAAGCGGGTCGAGGCACCTTCGTGCGGCTCGGTCTGCGCCCCCCCGGCGCCCGCCTGCTCGAACGTTATGGCGGACAGGTGCCCGGCAAACCCAGCGGGCGGCCCGAACGAGTTGGAACTGAGGCTGGCCAATGCCGGCAGCGATCTCGACTACGGCTGGACCGGAACGTTCCACAACTTCGGGTTCACCGGCGGCTCGGCGCTGAAGCTGTGCCTCACGCAATGTGACACCCGCACAAACCCGCTCTGCGGGGCATGTGGTCCAACGGGTCTCGGCTCGATCAACACCGCGACGTTCGGTCCCCCGCTCCCAATTCTCGCCGCCAACGTCCCGCTTTGTGTGGTCAATCGCTTCGTCCCAGGTGAGGCGGTCACGGGGACTGCCGACATCGAGAAGGGAGACCTGAACATTACAGTCGGGCTACTGTCCGACATCTTCGTCACGACACCGGGCGAAGTATGCCCGCGCTGCACCGACGGCACCTGCACCTCGGGTGCGAACACGGGAAAGACTTGCACGGTGGATGGAACCGTGACGGTGGCACAGGCCGCCGGCGACAAGAGCTACCTCCTCTCGCGCGATTGTCCCCCGTCCGCGGCCGGGTCGCAGTTCGCGGGAACCGTCTCCGTCCGTCTGCCACTCACGTCCGGGAAGTCCGTGTGCAACGGTCCGCGGCCGTGTGTGGCCCAGCCGGGGGACCCTTCCACTGGCGTCCCCGTGCAAGACAACCAGTGCGGCGGCAGCTTCTGCAACGCGCGCTGCGCGGCACGCGCCTGCATCAGCACGAGCGCAGACGGGCAGTGCATCGACGCCAACGGCGGTGTCAGCGAGCTCTGCTGCGCGGGCGACACGACGAAGCCGTGCTTCCCGACCGCCTTCGCGCCGGTCGGATTCATGGGCAGTATCGAGCGCACCGGCGTAGCGCGCCCCCCGACCCCTGGGTGGCCCGACCCCACGTACCCGAAGAGCGGCGGCGCGACACTCGTCGCCACCTTCTGTGAGCCTGCAAACACATCCGGTTTGACGAATACGACGGCCGGCCTCCCTGGGCCTGGAGCGTTGACCCTCCCGGTCGAGCAGACGTGGCAGATGCCCTAGAGCGTAGGGCCCGTGGCGACGGCGGACATGATCTCGCGGCCCAGCACGCGCGATGAAAAATCCGTCCGAACCCGAGGCA
>VBLD01000117.1:1775-14443 GCA_005879205.1 Deltaproteobacteria bacterium | reverse complement strand
TCTGCGCATCTCCTTCCGGACGGCGTCGGCCGCCGCGGCTACAGCAACGCGGGTGCCGCCCCCCGCGCCGACGTCCGCGCGAGCGTTTCACGCTCGGCCACCGCGCGCGGTTGGGTGATGCGACGCAGCAGGCTGGGTGCTTTCAACCGCGGCGGGGCGGCGTCGGCGACCGGCTGGGGAAACGCTTAGGGGGTTTCCCAAATTGCGGTGATGGCGCCCGGGCGAGTAGAGAACGCCACAGCGAGTGCTGCAGATGCCTACCATGTTCGTCATCGAGGACGAGCCCGTCCTCGCCCGGAATCTCGTCAAGGCCTTCTCGCGCGACGACTTCCACGTCGTGCACGCGGCCGGCATCGCCGAGGCGCGCGGCATCGCAGCCGACACGCCGCCCGACGTCGCCCTGCTCGACCTGCGGCTCCCCGACGGCAGTGGGCTCGACATGCTAGATTTCCTTCTGACGCAGGATCCAGAGCTCCCGGTGATCATGATGACGGGCTACGGATCCGTCTCCGAGGCCGTGCGGGCGATGCAGCGGGGCGCGCGCGACTACGTGCAGAAGCCGCTCGACCTCGAGGAGCTCCGGCTGAGGGTCGATCGCGCCCTGCGGGGCACGCGCCAGCACCGCGAGATCTCCTATCATCGGGAGCGCCAGGCGGCGGCGTGCAAGATTCTCGGGCACTCGGCCGCCATCGAGCGGCTGCGCGGCATGGTCGAGCGGGTCATGCGGCTGACGGGCGGCCCCGGGGCGCCGGCCCCCACGGTGCTCCTCCTCGGCGAGACGGGCAGCGGCAAGGGGCACGTCGCGCGCGCCCTGCACGCCGGCGGCGGCCGGCGCGAGGGGCCGTTCATCGAGGTGAACTGCACCGCGCTTCCCGAGAACCTGGTGGAGGCGGAGCTCTTCGGACACGAGAAGGGCGCGTTCACCGACGCGAAGGCGGCACGCGCCGGCCTGTTCGAGACCGCGCACAGCGGCACCATCCTGCTCGACGAGATCGGCCACATCTCGCCGGCGCTCCAGTCGAAGTTCCTGAAGGTGATCGAGGAGAAGGCCGTGCGCCGGATCGGCGCGACCACGCAGCGCCGCATCGACGTGCAGGTGATCGCCGCGACGAGCCGCGACCTGGAATCCGCCACGCGGCTCGGCGAGTTCCGGGAGGACCTCTACCAGCGGCTCTCGGTGGCCGTGATCCGCATTCCCCCGCTGCGGGACCGGGAGCAGGACGCGGTGCTGATCGCTCGTGACCTGCTGGAGGACGCGTCGCGCCGCTACAAGTTGCCGGCACGCACGCTCTCGCCGGAGGCGGAGGCGGCGCTCCGCCGCTACCCGTGGCCCGGCAACGTCCGCGAGCTCGCCAACACGATGGAGCGCGTGGTGCTGTTCTCGGACGCCGAGCTGGTGCGCGCCGAGGACCTCGGGCTGCCCGTGGGCTCACCCAACGGCTCCGCGGTGAGCCTCGAGGTCTCGGGAGACATCCGCATCGACTTTCCCGAGGCCGGACTCTCCCTCGAAGCGGTGGAACGTGCCGTCCTGGTCGCGGCCCTGGCCAAGGCGGGTGGCAACCAGAGCGAGGCGGCCCGGCTGCTCGGCATCTCGCGCGACACGCTTCGCTACCGGATTGCCAAGTTCGGACTGGGAGATTGACGTCGATGCGATCGCGGAGATGGCGCCGGCGTGCGTTCCTGGCCGCGCTGGCGCTCGCGATCGCGGCGCCCGCCGGCCTCCGGGCTTCGGGCACGAGCCCTGCGCTCGTGCTCTCGGCCGCCGCCGGCGCCGCCGTCGACGGCCAGCGCTCGGCCACGCTCGACGGCTCGTTCGACTTCGCCAATGCCCTGCAGGTGGCCTATCCGCTCAGTCTCGTCGTCTTCCAGGGCTCGCGCTTCGTGCGCTACCGGTTGCCCGGAGCCGCCGTGGCCGGCGACAGTCCCGAGCTGGCCGACGGACAGCTCTCGGCGAACGAGCTCGACGCGCTCGGCCAGGAGGGCTCTGCGGCCGCCGCGGGCGTGCGCGTGGTCACGCTGGTCACCGACCGCATCCGCGTCGCGCTGCCCGCCGCCTTCACGGCCGGCCCGACGACGGCGATCCTCTACGCGATCCTGCCCGACAGCAACGTGCTCTCCAACCCGATCGACTTCAGCCTTCCCTGAGATGGGCGCGATGCGAGCAGCAACCCGGGTGGCGGCGGCCTTCCTCGTGCTCGGCCTCGCGGCACCGGCACGCGCCTCGAGCTTCCCGGTGTTCGACGGCGACCCCGTCGACTCGTCGAGCGGCCGCCCCTATCCGGTCCTTCCGGGCGTGCCCCTCATCCTTCCCCAGCCAAACGGGAAGTACGACCCGCCGATCGTCGACTCGTCCACCACGGGCGACGTCGACCTCGTCGTGCGCGCGGGAACGATGATGGCGGGCCCGTCGATCCCACCGCCCTCGGCCTCGCCGCGCACGGCGGTCGCCGGGGGCGCCCCGATGGCGAGCGGCAGCGGCATCCCGTTCACGGTCGTGGTCTCCGACGGCAGCGGAACGACGCCCTCGGGAAACCCGCTGCTCGGCCCGGAGATGGACGGTATGCCGGTCCTGGTCGCGGCGTTCGCAGACCTCGACGGCGACGGCATCGTCGGGCCGACGAACGCCGACGACGACGGCGCCGCCGACGACGCGCGGGAGCTGCAGGAGTCGGACTATCTCGTCGGCCGGCAGGTCGCCATCTTCCACAACGGCGTCGCGCAGGGCACGCTCTACGTCTGGAAGGGCGCGCCGGCGTCCGCCGGTGGTCTACGCGTCGTGCTCACGGCGCTCGCCTACGTCGGGCCCTTCAGCCCGAGCTTCTTCTTCGGCGCCGTGCCGGACGGCCCGCCCATCGCCACGCGCCTGCCCTTCTTCCCGCGCTACGACCCCGACCGCGTCGTCGAGGCCAATGGCCGCGGCGGGCGCGCGGAGCCCGAGAATCGCCTCGGCATCGAGCTCGAACCGGCCTTCGAGCCGCCGGTCGACGATCCGCAGCTCGGGACGCCCTTCGCGCTGCCCACCGACGGCTCGAGCGCCACCATCGACCGCGTCCTGGTCTACGGGGGCCCGCTCTCGCGCATGCGCTTCGTCCGCCCGTCGGTGGCGGCGGGATTCCCGGTCGGCGCGGAGGTCCCGCTCCACCGTGGCGCCGGGGGTGCCCTGTACGAAGATCTCTCCTCGGTGGACGTCCCGGACAACGGCCCGGGCGCGACCGTCCCGGTCCGGCTCGTCCCCGTCGACGCGCTCGACAACGTCACCGACCCGCCGCCCGGCGCGCAAGCGACCCTCATCGCCGGGCCGGGTCTCGTCATCTCCTCTCCCGACACCGACGGCGATCCCGGACGCGAGACGGTCCCGGTCTCCGGTGCCGACGGCGTCGACGTGACGCTGGACGATGCCGGTGGCATGGGGGACTCGGGCACCGGCTCGACCGTCACCGTCACGGTCGCCGGCGTACCGGTCGAGACCCTGGCGGTCCGCTTCGTCCCGGGCGCCCCGACGCCCGCCGAGCGGCCCGCCATCACGCACGCCGAGCTGGCCGGCCACCCGGACTCGGTCGTCGTCGGCCATCCGATGCACGACACGGTGGTGGTCGTGGTCGACGACCCGCAGGCCGATGCGGCGAGCGTCACCGGGGCGATCACCCTGAACGGCAGCCCCACCGGCACGCTGCTTCTGCACGAGGGACCGCCGCCGCCCGGTCTCGATCTGCCACCCGGACAGGTCTTCACGGGCCCGATCGACATCGACCCGCCCGCCACCGGAATGCTCGAACTGTCGCTCACCGCGCGCGACGTCGCCGATCACGTCTCCGACCCGGTCCTGCTCTCCCTGCCGGTGTACGCCGACGGATCACCCGCGGTGTCGGCGCTGTCTCTCTCGCCGGACAGCGCGACGGCTGGCAAGCTGCTGCTCACGATCACGGCACGCATCGCGGGCGGCGCCGGGCCGAGGCGGATCACGGCGCAGATGGACAGAGGCATGGGCTTCCGGCGGATCGCGGGTCTCAACGACAAGGGGCGCCTGGGCGACGCCGTGCCCGGTGACGGCACGTTCTCGAGGCGCCGCATGATCCGGATGCCGGCGCCCGGGTCGTTCCCGGTCCGCGTGATGGTGACCGACCGCGTGCATGGCTCCGTCGCGACGGCGCCGGTGGAGCTGCACGTCGTTGGGCCTTAGAACCCGTTCGCGGCGGGGAGGCGGGAAGGGGTGCCGCCTCGGCTCCCGGTCGGCGGCACCCCTTCCCGCCTTGCACGTCGCGGTCGGGATGCGCGCCGGCTGCCGTACAGCTCCGCCGGTGCCGCCGCTCGCGTTGATGGTGCTAGGCGGCGGGCAGCTCGATGACGAAGCGGGCGCCGCGGGGCGCCCCCTGTTCCACCGCGATGGTGCCGCCGTGGCGCTCGATGATCTTGCGCACGACGGCCAGTCCGACGCCCGTGCCGGTCGACTTGGTGGTCAGGAAGAGCTGGAAGATCCGCTGTCGCATCTCGGGAGGCACGCCGGGGCCGGTGTCGCTGACGTCGATGCGCACGCCGCCGTGTCCGTTGCTGGACGCTGCCGCGGAGATGGTGATCCGGCCGCCCGGGCCCATCGCCTCGATCGCGTTCACGACCAGCTCCTGGAGCACCTGGCCGAGGTGCGTCGGATCGGCGCGCACGAGGGGCACGTCGCCCGGCACGTCGACCTCGACCGTGACACCCCCGGCCTCGAGGCGGGGCGCGAGCGTCCGGAGCAGCGCGCCGACCAGCGCCGGCAGATGGGTCGGCTCCAGGTGGGGCTCGAACGGCCGCGTGAAGTCGAGGATGCCCCGGACGTGCGCCTCGAGCTTGTCGACCTCCACGAGGACGTCCTCGAGGTTTTCGTGCACCGGGCTGTCCGGAGCGGTGTGCTCGAGAGCGAGCTGGGCCGCCAGGCGGATGCCCGCCAGCGGATTGCGGATGCCGTGCGCCACCGCCGCCGACAGCTCGCCGATGGCGGCCAGGCGCTCCGCCCGCGCCAGGCTCTCCTGAGCCTCCCGGAGCTGCTCGAGCGCCGCCGCGTTGGCGAGCGCGATCGCCGTCTGGTTGGCGAGCGTGCTGAGCACGTCCACGTCGTCGGCCGAGAAGGGGCGTCCCGACGCCTTGCCGCCGACGGCGAGGAGTCCTGCGGGCCGGCCGCGGCGAAGCAGCGGAACCAGGAGCGTCGCCTCGAGCGCGTCGAAGAGCGCGCGGAGCGCGTCCCGATGGCGGCGGAGCCGGGTGGACTCCTCGACCTCGTCGCGCGAGACGACGCTGCCCCTGGCCTCGAAGACCACGAGCCCCGGCTGGCTCGCGGGAATCGACCGGAGCGTGGTCCGACCGCCGCGCCGCACGAGCGCCTCGTCGTCTCGCTCCCAGAGCGTCGCCCCGTCGATGAAGAGCACCTCGCGGAGCGCGGTGAGCAGGTGCTGCACGACGGCATCGCGGTCGAGGAGCGTCGTCAGGCGCTCGCTCGCCCGGGCGACGGTCTCCTTGTAGTCGACCCGGCCGCGGTAGAAGAGCCGGTCCACCGCCCGCTGCACGCGATCGCGCAGCGGGACGACGGTCGCCAGCGCGACCAGCACGAAGGCGATCGGAAAGACCGGGCTCTGCGCCGACACGAGTCCGGCGGCGAGGCCGTTGGCGAGCAGGAGGGCCCCCGCATATGCCAGCGAGACGAGCGCCGTGATCACGGCGTAGACGAGGGCCTGCTTGACGAACCGGTCGGCCTCGAACAGGTCGTGGCGCGCGATCGCGTAGCCGATCGAGAGCGGGAAGAGAAAGCCGCTGAGCGTGAGGAGGTTGAAGGAAACGGGCCGGCCGAACACGAAGAAGGCGAGCAGGCCGATCACCGGGACGAGGAACGCGACGATCGTACCGGTCAGGACCACGCGTGCACGGCGCCGGGCGAGCGGCGTCCGCCCGTGCGCGGCGGCGAGCGCGAGCGAGGCCATCCCGACGAGCGACGTCCCGGCAATCGCCAGGAAGACGACCGTGTTCAGGAAGAGCAGCGCGCGGTACGCGTGACCGAACAGCCAGAGCTGCGCCAGGCCCGCCGCGACGCTGACGGCGTAGAGCCACACGAGCGGCCACCCGCTTCGGGTGAGGGGCGGACGCGGCTCGGGGACGGTGAGCGCCAAGTGCAGGATGGCCGCGGGGGCGAGCGCTTCGAGGAGGAACGCCAGGCCACCGAAGCGGCCCGCGGTGAACAGGTCGAGATCGAGCAGGAGGTACAGGCCCCACACCACGCCGAAGGCGAGCAGCGCCCGGCTCTGCCGCGACTCGGGCTTCAGGTAGAAGACCGCGAGCCCCACGGCCAGGAACGCGAACCCGTTGAGCGCATACACGCCGAGCGTCGCGAGGTAGTCCCACGGGGTGAACACCATGGACGGGATGGTGTGGTGCTCGCGCTCGCCGGGACGCTCGAACACGTACTCGTGCGGCGTGCCCGCGGGAGTCGTACCGACGAGCGCCTCGAGGTCCCGGCGCGACGTCACGGTCCGGCCGTCGACGCTCTTGACGCGCGCCCGGAACGGGACGTCGGCCGCGATGCCGGTCCAGTTGGGCCGCCCGAGCGGGACGACGAAGAGATTGTCCCAGACGACGAAGCCCGGAAACGTGCGCCCCACGGAGGCCAGCGAGCCGACCACGGCCGCGGCGGAGAGCGCGGCGGTCACCAGTGAGAGCGCGACAAACAGGACCGCATCGGCGCGGCGCGGAAACCGGCTCATCATGCGAGCGGCACCGCGAGCGCCCGGCGTCGGCGACGAAAGGTTGTGACGTACTGGAGGTTCACGACCAGATAGAGCAGGAGGCTCGCGGGACGGACCAGACGGGGATACCGACGCAGCTTCCAGGTGCGCCGGACGAAGGAGCCCCACCCGTAGAAGCGGGCCTCGACGTCCCGCACGGCTGCCTGGAGACGCTCGGGCGTCCAGCCCGGCAGATCGTGGACGAGGTGCTGAAGGTCGTAGCGCTGCCAGTCCCGGCTGCGGATGCGCCCCTCGGCCTCGAGCCTGTCGAAGGTCGGTGTGCCGGGAAACGGCGTCAGGATGCCGAAGGACGCGGCGAAGATGTCGGCGTCGTCGCAGAAGGCGAGCGTGCGCTCGAACACGTCCGGCGTGTCGTGGTCGAAGCCGAAGGTGAACATGGCGAGCACGCCGATGCCCCGCCGCTGGAGGGCATGCACCTGCGCTTTGTAGCGCTCGACGGCGTTGGTCTGGTCCTTGTTCATCTCGCCGATCGACTGCGGCAGGATCGACTCGAAGCCGACCAGGACGCCGACCAGTCCGCTCGCCGCGGCGAGGTCGAGCAACTCCGGATCGTCCGCGATGTCGATCGACACCTCGCCGATCCACTTCTTCCCGAGCGGCGCGAGCGCGGCGAAGAGCCGCCGCGAATACTCGCGATGAACGAGCAGGTTGTCGTCGATGAAGAAGAGGCTGCGACCCCGGAGCCTGGTCACCTCCGCCACCACGTCGTCCACCGGCCGGCGCCGGTACTTCGGGTTCAACGCGGAGACGCTGCAGAAGCTGCACCGGTACGGACAGCCGCGCGTCGCCTGAACGAGGTTGGTGGTGAGATACTTGCGGCCGTCCAGCAGGCCGCGGTCGAGGCGCGGGTAGCCGGCGAGGTCGGTGCCGTTGTGGCTCACGTAGCGGGGCTTCAGCCGGCCCCGCTCGAAGTCGTCGAGCAGCGCGGGCCAGGTGTCGTCGGCTTCGCCCACCACCACCGCGTCGGCGTGCGAGGCCGCCTCCCCGTCGTCCGGGCAGAGACTCACGTGCCATCCGCCGAGCACGACCGGGACGCCGCGCGCGCGGAACGCGTCCGCCAGGGCGTAGGCGCGCACCGCGGCCATCGTGCTGACGCTGATCGCCACCAGGTCCGGACGCGCGTCCAGATCGACCTCGCCGTAGTTGTCGTCGGCGAACGTGACCTCCCAGTGCGGCGGCGTCAGCGCCGCGAGGTAGGGGATCGTGAGGGTCGGCACGAGGCGCTCGTAGACCGGAAACTCACGGCTGCGAGGCCAGATGAAGGTCACGCGCACGGCAACACGATCCCCGCGGAGCCCGGAAGCTCCTCGCCCCTGCAGGTACAAGAGCCGTGCCAAGCTCCTTAGAGAGAGAGCATCCAATCAGGACCGCCTGGGCGCTGGCTTTTGCCGCGCTCGCAGGAGTCCTGCATGGGGCTTGCTTTGCGCCTCTCGGGGTCTGGCCCTTGAGCTTCGTTGCGCTGGCGCCGCTCGTTGCGGCCACGCGCGGGCGGCGCCTGGCGGCGGGGTTCGGCCTCGGATGGCTGGCGGGCACGGTGGCGCCGGGCATCGCGATCGTGCCGTGGGTTGCCGCCGCCACCCGCGAGTACTTCACGCAAGGCTCGCTCGGGGCGGTGCTGTTCGCGTTTGCCGTGACCCAGCTGATGGGTGCGCTGCCCGCGGCCGCGTTCGGGGCCGCGCTCGCGCGCCTCTCCACGCTCCGCTCCGGGTGGCTCCGCGTGCTCGCCGCCGCCGCCTGCTGGACGGCGCTCGAGCTCGCCCGTGCACGCCTGTTCCACGCGCCCTGGGATCTCCTCGCCTATGCGCTCCACGCGCGCCCGCTGTGGATCCAGACGGCCGACCTGGGCGGGGCCTTTCTCGTCTCGTTCGTCGTCGTGGCGGCTGCCGCCGCGGCGGGCGAGCTGCTGGTGGCGCCGTGGAAGGAGGCCTTCTCGGCCGCCGCGATGGGTACNCGCGGGATACGGTGCGCTGCGGCTGCACGCGGTGCGCGACGACGGCGGTGCGACGCTCCGGGTGGCGCTCGTGCAGGGCAACGCCCCGAACGCCTGGCGTCTCGACGTCGCGCGCGCGGACGACGCGCTCCGGCTGTTCGCGGACGCGACGCGAAGCGTGACGCCGCGCCGTCCCGATCTCGTCGTCTGGCCCGAGAACGCCGTGAGCTTTCTGCTCGCGCCGAATCCGCAGCTCCGCCGCGCCGTCGCCGATGTGGTCGGACCCGACGGTCCACCGTTGCTCGTCGGGGGACCGCGCTACGCGTCCGGCGGCGAGGGCCGGGTCCTGTTCTACAATTCGGTCTACCTCCTCTCGCCGCGGGGCGACGCGTTGGCCTTCTACGACAAGCGCCGCCTCGTTCCCTTCGCCGAGTACGCGCCGGTGGCGCACGTGCCGGGGCTCGACTGGCGATTCGACGCGCCGGGCCAGTACACGCCGGGAACGACGCCGACCCTCTTCACGCAGCCCGAGCGGTTCGGCGTCCTCATCTGCTTCGAGGCGATCTATCCGGAGCTGGCGCGCGACCTCGTGCTTGCCGGCGCCCGGCTGCTCGTCAACGTGTCCAACGACGCGTGGTTGAGCAGCACTTCGCGACGGCCGTGTTCCGGGCGGTCGAGACGCGCCGCTCCGTCGCGCGGGCGACGAACACTGGGATCACGGGCCTGGTCGGACCGTCGGGGCGGGTCCTCGCCCGTTTCCCCACGCACGTGCGGGGCGCGTGGGTCGTGAGCGCTCCCCTGCGCGACGGGGTGACGCCGTACACGCGCTACGGCGACGCGTTCGCCTGGCTCGCCACCGGGGCGGCGTTGCTGGCGCTCCGGCGTGCGAGCCGACGTTGCTAGGGTTCTGGCGCGCAGCCGCTGCGCCAGGTGCCCCATGCACGGATGCAGCGACCGCGGGAATCCGCCTAGTCCTGATGGCACTTTCCTTGCTCGATCGAACGGCGTGGCTCGCCGGATGCTCATTCTCGAGGACGAGAGGTTGCTCACCAAGCATCTGGCGCGGCTCTTCGCCGCCCGGGGCTATGAGGTGCAGACCGTCGGCACGGTGGCGAGCTTCGTCGCGGTCGCGCGGGGAGAACGGTTCGAGATGCTCTTGCTCGACCTCCACCTCCCCGACGGCAGCGGACTCGACGCGTGGGAGGAAGCTCGAGCGACGCAGACCGGCGCGCGCGCGATCCTCATGACGGCCCACGGGAGCGCCGACGTCGCGCGGCGTGCGCGGGAGCTCGGCATCCACGCCGTCCTCTCGAAGCCGCTCAACCTCTCTCTCCTCCTCTCGTCGTTCGCCGATACGAGCGGCCCGCCGGCCTGACGCGGCGTCCGCTCGGCGGCTGGGTGGATTCCCCCAACACCGGGCGATTTCCCCTGACGCAGCGCGCACCGCGCCGAAACGCGCAGCAGAATCCCGCCGGATGGCTGGACAGGATCTTGCTCTCATTCCATCTCGATGATCGCCGACGCTTCACGCGTCACCACGCCGCCGCCGGCTCGAAGCCTCGTAGAGAAGAGGCGAACCGGCCCCCCCGTGCTCCGCCTCGCAGGGCGCGAGCCGGCGGCGGCGGGCTCCCCTCCCGAACGTGGCGCCAAGATCCTGCTCTACTCGCACGACGTCGTCGGTCTCGGCAGCATCTGGCGCACGCTCCTCGTCGCCGGGGCGCTCAAGCGCACGCTGCCGGACGCCGCGATCGTCGTCGTCACCGGCTCACCGACTCTCCATCCGCTCCACCTTCCTGCCGGCGTCGACCACGTCGCGCTGCCGTGGCTCGCTCGATCCGGCGGCGACGGGCAGGACGGCAGCGTCGCCGCTCTCGCATATCCCGAGGTCAAGCGCATGCGCCGCGCGATCCTTCGCGCGGCGACGTTCGGCCTCGATCCCGATCTGATCATCATCGACCAGCGTCCGGCTGGTGCCGAGGGCGAATTGCTGGGGACGCTCGCGGCCCTCCGGAAACGGCGGCGTCGGCCGCGCGTCGTGCTCGGGCTGAAGGACATTCCCGGAAGCCCGACGCACGCGCGGCGGTCGCCGCTCTCCTTCCCGACCATCGAGCACTACTACGACGAGGTGTGGGTGTACGGCGTGCAGGCGCTCTTCGACACCGTGCGCGCGCACGCCTTCCCCGACACCGTCGCACGCAAGACCGTCTTCTGCGGCTACCTCGACGCGCTCCCCACCGGCGATCCTCCCGAAGGCTCCATGGTCGGCGCCCACCCGCCGGAGGCCCGTGCCAACGGCGCCGGGCCGCACGTCCTGGTGCTGCCCGGCTGGGCCGCCGACGGCAGCCGCCTGATCGAGACCTACCTGCAGGGCCTCCTCCAGCTGCCACGCCGGTGCGCGCTCCGCACCACCGTGGTGCTCGGGCCGGTGATGGCCGCAGACCGGCGCGCGGCGCTGTTCGAGCGGTTCGGTCGCCTGCCCGACGTGTCCTTCCTCGACGCCGTGCCGGCGATCGAGCGCCGCTACGTCGAGGCGGACCTCGTGGTGTCGACCGCCGGCTACGACCGCGTGTGCGAGCTGCTGTCCTTCGGCCAGCGGGCCGTGCTCGTGCCGCGCGCCGACGGGCGCGGCGAGGAGCTCACGCGTGCGCGCCGGTTCGCCGACCTCGGATACTTCGACGTCGTCGCGCCCGACGAGCTCGACCCCGGCCGGCTGATCGCGGCGGTGACGGGGGCGCTCGGGCACCATGCCGCGGTGGCGCCGCCCGTCGACATGGGCGGTCTCCTGCGCGTCGTCGAGCGCGCGCGCCTTCTGTCGGGCACGCGTTCGTCCGCAGGCACCGCCTCGTAGCGACGCTCGGGCCGGCCGCCGGTGCGGCCACGAGCCGCTTTGCGCCCACCTCGGTAGGCAGGGTCGGACCCGCATGGTAAGCGCTTCCGACAGCTCGTCCGGTCCGGCAAGGAGGTGCACACACCATGGTCGAGAAGACGATTCATCTGACGGGCACGTCCACCAACTCGATCGAGGACGCCGTCGGCCTCGCGGTGACGCGCGCGGCGGCGACGATCGACGGCATCCGGCAGGCGGAGATCGCAGGCGTGACGGCGGTCGTCGAGGACGGCACCGTCACCGCGTGGCGCGTTCGCCTGCGGGTCACGTTCGCCGTCCAGGAGCGACTGCACGAGTAGCATGCCCGAGGCGGCGAAGGCGCGGGAGATCGTCGACGGGGTGGTGCAGGTCTACCTGCCGCTCCCGATGCGTCCGAGCATCGTGAACGTGTACCTGGTGCGGGCGGGCGGCGGCTGGACGCTCATCGACACGGGGATGAACACGGAGGACAGCGTCGCGGCGTTTCGCGGTGCGCTCGACGAGATCGGGATCGCGCCGCAGGCGATCGACCGTGTCGTCGGGACGCATCATCACGTCGACCACTTCGGCACCTCCGCGCCGTACCGCGAGCTGACGCACGCCGAGGTCTATCTCCACCCCCTCGAGGCTCAGGCCGCCGCGGCGATCGCCCGGATCCCGGCCGAGAACACCGCATACCTCGCCCGCCACGGTGTGCCGGTGGTGCCGCCCGACCGGCGGCTCCCCCCGCCGAGCCGGTTCTTCGGCACCTGGTTCGCGCCGGCGGAGCCCGACCACCTGATCGCGGACGAGGACGATCTGCCGCTCGAGGACGGCCGTTCCCTTCACGTCGTCTGGACTCCCGGTCATACGCCCGGCCACTGCTGCCTCCTCCTCCTGCCCGAGCGCGTGCTCTTCGTCGGCGACCACCTCCTGCCGAAGATCACGCCGCACGTCGGCCTGTGGCCCGGCGGGCCTGAGAACCCGCTCGGCGACTTCCTCGCATCAATGGACAAGATCCAGGGTGTAGACGCCCGGCTCGTCTGCCCCGCGCACGGCGCGGTCTACGAGGATCACCGCCGCCGGGCGCGGCAACTGATCGACTTCCATCGCGTGCGGAAGC
>VBLD01000117.1:0-1575 GCA_005879205.1 Deltaproteobacteria bacterium | reverse complement strand
GCCGACTCACGCACTGCCGGTGCGGCGCCGGTGCTGGTACATTAGCATCATGCGCGACCGCAGCCGGAGACGCTCGGCACGGGCGACGGCGCGGGTGATCCGGCCCGGCGCGCCGGAGGCCGCCGCGCTCGAGGACGCGGACGAGACCTGGTGGGAGTCCGTCCCGCTGGGCGAACGAATGATGCTCGCGTTCCGTCTGAGCGTCGAGCAGTGGAGGCTGCATGGGTGGGAGGCGCCTCGACCTCGCGGACGACTTTCGCGATCTATTACGCACGTTCGTCGTTCGCGAGGTCCGCTTCCTCGTCGTCGGCGCGTACGCGCTCGCGGTGCTGGGGCGGCCGCGGGCGACGGGCCATCTCGACGTATGGATCGAGCCGACTCGAGAGAACGCTGAGCGCGTCTATGCGGCGTTGCGAGAGTTCGGCGCCCCGCTGCACGAGCTGACCATCGACGATCTGTCCCGGCGGGGTGTGGTCTTCCAGATCGGCCTCCCGCCCCTGCGCATCGACCCATGCTGGAGCTGATCCGGCGCCGGCCGCTCACCGCCTACGAGGTGGCGCTCGACGCCTTCGCGATCGCGCCCGACAACCGCTTCCAGGTCTTCATGGCGACGGTCGAGACGCTCGCCCACCTGGAGCTCCTCCGCCGCGAAGGACGCGCGCTGCGGAACGAGCACGACGGCGTCGTGCGCTACCAGGGGCGCTGAACGGGGCATTGCACCGTTCGCCGCCGGCTTCGTGGCCGTGGTAGCATCGCCGCGAGTGCCGATGAGAGCCCAGGTCGCGCGCCGGCCGTTCACCACCGAGGAGTACCACCGGATGGCCGAGGCCGGCATCCTCTCGGAGGACGATCGCGTCGAGCTCATCGAAGGCGAGATCGTCCGCATGAGCCCGATCGGCACCCGACACTCGGCCTGTGTCGACCGCCTGAACGCGCTCTTCACGAGCCGGCTTCACCGGCGTGCGATCGTGAGGGTTCAGAATCCGATCGTCCTCAGCCGCTGGACCGAGCCGCAGCCGGACCTGAGCATCCTCAAGCCACGCGCCGACTTCTACGCGGAGCGGCACCCCCGGCCTCCGGACGTGCTGCTCGTCGTCGAGGTCGCCGAGACCTCGGGCGACTACGACCGCGGGACGAAGCTCGCGCTCTACGCCGGCGCCCGCATCCCCGAGGTCTGGATCGTGGACGTGCCCGGCCACGCGATCGAGGTCTACCGCAGTCCCGCGCTCCGCTCCTACCGGGAACGACGGCGCCTCGCCGGCGCGCAGCGCGTGGCTCCCGGCGCGTTTCCACGCACGGCGTTCCGGGCGGCCGACATTCTCGGCTGACGGCGCGCGAGCGCGGCGCGTCACCCGAGGTGCGTGCGGAAGAACGTCTCGATCCGCCGCCAGCTGTCGGCTTCGGCCTCGGCGTTGAAGCCGACGGCCATCGGGCCCCACGCGGCGAGGGTCGCCATCGCGCCGCTGTGCCGGCTCATGTAGCTGTGGCCGGCATCGGGGTACACGCGGACGTCGTGCGGCACGTGCAGCTCCCCGAGCAGCTGCTCGAGCCGCCGGCCCTGTGAAGCGAACAGCC
>VBLD01000444.1:5039-11488 GCA_005879205.1 Deltaproteobacteria bacterium | reverse complement strand
ATCGGGGGCGAGTAGCAGTGCGTGTGGGGCGAGCCGAAGTTGTGGCCGAGCTCGTGCGAGAAGACGAGCACGTCCCAGATCTGCGACGGGCGCGACAGGTCGAAGCCTCCGTAGACCTGCGACACGCCGTAGCCGTAGCTCGCGTTGCAGAGCACGTTGATGTACGCGATGCCGCCCTGCACGGGTTTGCCCGAGAGAAAGTGGACGACCGTACGCGGACCGGCGATCGACGCCATGTTGTTGGCGGGGTCGTTCCAGTACGCGCGGAGCTCGGTGAGCGCGGCGCTCGTGTCGGTCGCGGTCCACGGGTCGACCGTGCCCGCGCCCCAGAGACGGATGTAGGAGAAGCGGAGGCGTACCGCCGTGTCGCGCTCGTAGATCGTGGTCGCGGCGGCCGCCAGCGAGGCGAGGTAGTCGAGCGCCGCCTGGTCGCTCGAGAACTTGGCGCGCAGCTCCTGGTCGGTCTCGAGCGCGACGTCGGCGAGCTTGAGCGTCCCCGGGGCGTCGGCCGTGACCTCGGGCGACGCGACGGCGGGCGGCTCGTTGACCACCTCGGGATGGAGGTCGTTGCTGCAGAAGTCGCCCGATGGGCGGTGAATCGTCGGGTCGGCGTCGCGCAGCCCGTAGCTCCGGTGGCCTCCCTCGGGGGCCGGACCGAACGGGTAGACGTCGCCGCGCGACACGACGAAGCCGTGCACGCGATCGCGCCGGGCGATGAGAAGCACGCGCGAGTCGTCCTCGCCCGCGACGGTCCCGTTGAAGTAGACCTGGTCAGGCAGCGCGATCTCCCGCCGCCCGCCCGCCTCCATCACCTCCACCCGGGCGCCGGGGGCGAAGGGCTCGAACCGGTCGACGACGAGATCGGCGTCCCGCGCCGCGCCGAGCGGAAAGGCCTGGATCACCGCATGGTCGCGCGCCCGCAGCTCGGCGAGGGCGGCGCGGTCGAGCACGAGCTTCTCGACGTGGCCGACGCCGGCCATCGACGTGTGGCGGCCCCGTGCATGCGACAGCAGCGGCGCGGCCGCGGCCGGCGTCGACGCCGCGAGCAGCGTAGCGGACGCCATGAGGGCCCATCGGACGCGCAGGGTGACGAACACGGTGAGGCAGCGGAGAGCAACCCGCGTGCCCTTGACGAGTCCCACCGCGGGACGGCTACCGCGCGCGCGACGCGTCATCGCGGTGGCGTCGGCGTACACGAGCGCGCAGGAGTCATGGTTTGTCGCCGCATCGGCTCATCTCCGAGACCACCGTCCTCTGCGAGTTGCTGGTCTGTCACACGTTTGTCGGCCGCGTGCACGGACGCGCAGCCCGGGACCGCGGACCGAGCCGGCCGCGCCGCAGGGCGCGAGCAGCCGTGTGAACCGCGGATCACGCGAGGTCCTGCTGCCGGCGCTCGAGCTCGGCACGGGCTGTGCGCCTACGATCCCAACGGAAAGCGCTCGGATGTGACGCGACGGCGATGGACATACGACGAGAGGCGGCGGTTGCCATGACCCACCGGAACTACGGCGGCATCGGAGCGCAAGCCGCCCCGAGGTCGGCTATGACCCGCGCGAACACGCTGATGGGGGGGCGATACGAGGTCATCGAGGAGAGCGAGTGCCCCGGGGGCTTCGCCGGCTACAAAGTGCGGCACATCCTGCTGGACTCGCTCCTCCTCCTGACCGCCCTACCCGACGAGGTCGCGCGCAACGCGGAGCGCCTGGCGCGCGTGGGAGCAGCGGTCCGCGCCGCCGGCCGACTTCGCCACGACCACATCGTGCCCGTGCTCGACCTCGTAGCGGAAGACGACCGCTACTTCATCGTCGAGCCGGTCGTCGATGGTATGCCGCTCGGCCGCATGATCGCCACGTGTCCGCTCGACGCGCCGGACGCGCTGCAGGTGGCGCGCCAGCTCGCGGACGCGCTCGCGTACGCGCACGCGGCCGGCGTCTTCCACGGCACCGTGAGCCCGGCGAGCATCCTGATCGAGAGCGGATCTCCGCCCCGGGCATCGCTGTCCGGCTTCGCGCTCGCCGTATTGGCTGGCGACGGATCGCCGGGCCCGGCCCCCTTTCTTCCCTACACCGCTCCCGAACGCTTGTCGGGCGGGGCCGCGGACGCGTGCGCCGACGTCTTCGCGCTGGGGCAGGTGCTCTTCGAGCTGTTCGAGCGAAGGCCGCTCCTCTGCGGCAGTCGCGGCGAGATCGAGGCACTCCTCCGCGACGGGGCCGCGCCGCTTCTGCCGCGTTTCTCGCGCATCGTGCCGGCTGGCCTCTCGGGGCTCGTGGCGCGCACCATCCTTCGCTCGGCTGCCGAGCGCGAGCAGCAGATGGCGCACGTGCGCGCGGACCTCGACGCCTGCCTGCGCTCGGTCGGGGAGCCGTTCGCTGACGCGCCCGAGACGCCCGCGGTGTCGCGGCTGGAGTCCCCTGGACAGGTCACGGTAGTGAGCCAGCCCCCGCCCGCGATCAGGCGGGCCCAGGTCGGATCCGGACGGCGGTCTTTGCGGCCCGATCGCGCGCGGCGCGAAGCGACATTCCCGCCACGGATCATCGTACGCGTGCGTGGGCCCCGCCGCACGTCGCTGGGCGGCAAGGTGCTCATGACGGGCATGATGGTCACGCTCGGATGGGCCCTGTGGCCCTTCGCGAAGCCGCCGCCGGCGCGCTGCGTGCCCGCGGAGCCGATCGTCGCGTCACGGCCGGTCGCCGCCACGAGTGACGCGCCCGCCGCCGACGCCCCGGCGGAGTCCGCCGCCACACCCGCCGGACCGTCACCGATCGAAGGCCGAGAGGCAGCCCGCGACCGGCCGATCCCCGTCCTGAGCCAGGTGACGACGCTGGCGCCCGGTCGGTAAGCGGTCAACCGAAGAACGCCAGCGTCCGAACCTCGATACTCTCCCGTGCCTGGGCATCCGCCCGGGAGCCCGGATCGTCGATCGCGGTGTGCGCGGTGAACCGCGCGGCACTCCGGTCGGAGTCGAAGCACTTGAGGAGCAACACCTCGTCGGCCTGCATCTCGGGAAAGTAGAACCAGGCGTGAATCGGACTGAAGCGGAGCGAGTAGACCTCGCCCGTCCGATCTCGATAGCGGAGGTCGGTGGGGACGAAATCCTCGGGGCCGATCGTTCGCGCGTGGCACACCGCGAGTGGCGCCTGCTCGACCGGTCCGCGGATCGGCTTCCACACGTTGATGACGGCGAAGCGGCTCCGCAGGAGCCGCTCGGCCTCGGATCCGAAGAGGTCACGCACCCGCTGGGGCGCTGACCCCTCGGTGTAGTCGTTGTGCGCGTATCGCACCGGCCCCTGCACGCCGTTCTCGCCGCGCTCGGACCGCGTGGCGTTGCGCACGTTGTGGTCGAACGCGACGACGCGTGCGGCGCCGGTCAGCCCTTTCACCAGGGCCTCGACCTCGCGGTAGTAGACGCGCTTGACGGTGTTCTCGTCGTACAGGTCCTCGACCGCCGTCACGTGGCGGGCGAGCGTGAATCCCTCCTCGTCGAGCGATGGCGGAGGGTCGAGCTGCCGGGCGTCGCGGATTCACCCGTCGGGGGATCGTACAGATAGAAGAAGGGCCGCTCCGGCATCGCGGCGAGATAGTTGATCGTCGATTCGACCATCCGATCAACCGCGGCGAGGGCGGCCGCCCGTGAGCCCACCTTCGCCGTACTGGTCGGCCGGCCCCTCGCCGCCAGGACCGAGCCGCCCCTCGGCCCCGAGGTGCCCTTTGCCGGGGACGTGGTTCACCTCGACGCGGATCCCGTTCGGATCCTCGAACAGGACCGAGTAGTAGCCGGGGGCGAAGTGCGGAGCGTCCTCGGGGGGATGGACGACCTTCGCCCCGAGCTCGTCGGCGACGAATCGATGGATCGCGTCGACGTCTTCGCGCTGGCGCGCGCGGAAACAGAAGTGATGGAGGCCTGCGCGCTGCTGGTCGAAGCGACCGCGACTCCGCGCCTCCGGGTCCGCGCGGACGAGAACCCCGGTGCGGCTCCCGATGCAGTAGACGATCTCGTCGCTCTTGATGAGCGTCCGCATCGCGAGGAAGTGGCAGAGCTTCTCCCAGAATGGGATGCAGCTCGGGTCGTTCACCGTCAGCTGGATGTGTGCGATCCCGTTCAGCTCGACGCCCATGAGGTCCTTGCCTCGCTCACGCGGCGGAATGAATCAAGGGGGGGTCCCGGCGCGTCGCTTGAACGCAAGGGCTCCACGCCATACCTTCGTCGGATGCGGAGGGTAGGGGCGGGGTGGCTTGGCGCCGGGTGGCCCGGTGCCGCAGGCGGCGTGCTCCTCCTCCCCGTGCTCTGCCTGGCGGCCGACGTGCGGGTCGTGGCCGTCACGCCCGGGCGGAGCGCTGACGTCGTCATCGACCGGAGTGCACCGGTCACGATCGAGGTCGGCGAGACGGTCGATGGCGTCAAGCTGCTGAGCACGGACCGAAGCGGCGCGGTGCTGGCCGTCGACGGGGTCACGAAGACTCTGCCGCTGGTCGCGACGGCGGTCGGCGACGCCACCGGTACCAGCAGCAGCGTGACGCTCGACGCCGACGCGCGCGGACAGTTCTTCACGAGCGGAACCGTGAACGGACGATCCATGCGTTTCGTCGTCGACACGGGGGCGACGCTGACGACGCTCTCGCGGGCGGATGCGCAGCGCATCGGCCTCGACTATCGCCGCGGCACGCCAGTGCGAACCGGCACCGCGAACGGGGTTGTGAACGGCTGGCGGGTGTCGCTCGACGCGTTACGCGTCGGTGACACGACCGTGCGCGACGTCGACGCGATCGTCGTCGACAACGACACGTTGCCGGTCGGGCTGCTCGGCATGAGCTTTCTCGGCCGCTTCGACATGCAGCGGCAGGGGCCGACGCTCGTCCTGCGGCGTCGCCGCTGAGGCGGTGGATCGGACGGCGTCGGCCGGTAGATTGCCGACATCGCCCGCACGGCGCTAGCATCACGCGGCGTGAGGCGCCGGCGAGCGCATGCATTGGAGCAGCGATTGACCGAGGTGGATCGTCCCCCTAACGACCCGATCCTGATGGAGCCCGGCTGGGCCGAGGCGCGCGCCGAGGGGACCCTCCAGGGGCTCCGCATGACGGCGGACGAGTTCTTCGACCGGCCCGACGACGGGTATCGCTACGAGCTGGTCGAGGGGGTGGTGGTGATGTCGCCGAGTCCTCGCATGCGGCATCAGGTCGTCACGATGGAGATCATCAGGCAGGTCAACGTGTTTCTCACCCGGCACCCGAGCGGCCAGCTCCTCGCGGAGACCGACATGCACCTTGGCCGGGCGAAGGGCCGCGACTTCGTCTACCGGCCAGAGGTTCTGTTCATGACGGCTGAGCACCTGGCACGCGCGGGCGACCGTCTCGTCGGCCCCCCGGCACTGGCCGTCGAGGTCGTGTCCCAGGGCTCGCGGCGCTACGACCGCATCACGAAGAAGGTGGACTACGAGCGCTTCGGCGTCCTCGAGTACTGGCTCGTGGACCCGGAACGTGACGCCATCATCCTCTGGCGGCTACGCGCAGGCCGCTACGTCGAGATCGAACCCGAAGGCAAGCGCTTCGCGAGTGAGGCAATCCCCGGGTTCGTTCTCGATCTGACGAAGGTCCGCAAGACCTTCCCTCGCCCATGAAGGCGCGTCAGACCGCCCCTGGCACGGTCCCTCGGTCTCCGCTAAGCCCGTGTGCATGAACGGTCACCCGGTGCGCGACTCACGCGCCCGCCGAGTGCCGGGAGGCTCGGATGCCTGACGAACGCACCAGCTATCGCATCTGTCCCCTCTGCGAGGCGACCTGCGGCCTCGAGATCCGCACCCGAGGCCGGGAGGTCGTGAGCATCCGGGGAGCCGCGGCTTCATCTGCCCCAAGGCCTATGCCTTGAAGGAGCTCGACGCCGACCCGGACCGCCTGCGCACTCCCCTCGTCCGGCGCAACGGCACCCTCGAGCCCGCCACCTGGGACGATGCCTTCGCCGAGATCGAGCGGCGCCTCGTCCCCATCCTCCGCGAACGCGGCCGCGATGCGGTCGCGGTGTACCTCGGGAACCCGAGCGTGCACAGCCTGGCGCTCAGCCTCTACGGCCAGGTGTTCCTCCGCCTGCTCGGGACCAAGAACCTGTATTCGGCCAGCACCGTCGACCAGATGCCGAAACAGGTGGCGGTGGGGCTCATGTTCGGCACGATGCTCAGCACGCCCGTGCCGGACGTGGACCGGACCGACTACCTGCTCGTGCTCGGCGCCAATCCCTTCGTCTCCAACGGGAGCTTGATGACCGCGCCCGACGTACCGGGCCGCCTGCGCGCCGTCCGGCGGCGCGGCGGGACCGTGGTGGTCGTCGACCCGCGCCGCACGCGCACGGCGGCGGAGGCGAGCGAGCACCACTTCATCCGGCCGGGGACGGACGCCTACTTCCTCTTCGGCATCGTCCACACGCTCTTCGGCGAGCGCCTCGTGCGGCTCGGCCGTCT
>VBLD01000444.1:4443-4991 GCA_005879205.1 Deltaproteobacteria bacterium | reverse complement strand
CTGCGGGATCGACGCGGCCACCATCCGCCGGCTGGCGCGCGAGCTCGCGCGGGCGGAGCGCGCCGCCGTCTACGCGCGCATCGGCACCTGCACGCAGGAGTTCGGCACGCTCTCGAGCTGGCTGGTCGACGTGATCAACGTGCTCACCGGGCACCTCGACCAGCCGGGCGGCGCGATGTTCACCCGCGCCGCGACCGGCAGCCCGCACACCCGAGGCACCCCCGGGCGGGGAAAGGGGGTGCGGTTCGGTCGCCGCCGGAGCCGGGTCCGCGACGTCCCCGAGGTGTACGGCGAGTTTCCGGCCGCCTGCCTCGCCGAGGAGATCGAGACCCCGGGCGACGGGCAGATCCGGGCGCTCGTCACGGTGGCCGGCAACCCCGTCCTGAGCACTCCCAACGGCGCGCGTCTCGACCGGGCGCTCGCCTCGCTCGACTTCATGGTGAGCCTCGACATCTACGTCAACGAGACGACGCGCCACGCCGACGTGATCCTCCCCGGCCTCTCGCCCCTCGAGCAATCGCACTACGACGTGATCCTGCGCCAGCTCG
>VBLD01000444.1:3971-4420 GCA_005879205.1 Deltaproteobacteria bacterium | reverse complement strand
GCGGGGCAGCTGCCCGAGTGGCAGACGGTGCTCCGCCTCGCGGCGATCGTCGCGGGTCAGGACGGCGACGCCGACGTCGCCGCGCTCGACGATCTGGTCGTGACGCAGCGGGTGGAGCACGACGTCGCCTCGCCCGGGTCGCTGATCCACGGGCGGGACCCGGCGGAGATACTCGCTCACCTCGCCGCGCGGCGCGGTCCGGAACGCCTGCTCGATCTCATGCTGCGGACCGGTCCGTACGGGGACGCCTTCGGCGTGAAGCCCGGGGGACTCACCCTCGCCGCGCTCGAGGCGAGCCCCCACGGCATCGACCTGGGCCCGCTCGAGCCACGCATCCCCGAGGTGCTGCGCACGCCGTCCGGAAAGATCGAGCTCGCCCCCGAGCCCATCGCCGGCGATGTGGAACGCCTCCGGGCGGCGCTCGCGCGTCCCGACGGACAGCTGATGTT
>VBLD01000444.1:2528-3962 GCA_005879205.1 Deltaproteobacteria bacterium | reverse complement strand
CGAACAACTCCTGGATGCACAACCTGCGCGTGCTCGTGAAGGGCAACCCGCGGTGCACCGCGCAGATCAATCCGGCGGATGCGGCGCGCCTCGCGATCGCCGACGGGGAGCTCGCGCGCGTCACGTCGCGCGCCGGAGCGATCGAGCTGCCGGTCGAGGTGACGGAGGCGATCATGCCGGGTGTGGTGAGCATCCCTCACGGTTGGGGGCATGACCTCCCGGGCGTGCGGCTCGGCGTCGCCGCCGCGCATGCGGGCGCGAACAGCAACCGCCTCGCGGACGAGATGGCGCTCGACCCGCTCTCGGGGAACGCGGTGTTGAATGGCCTTGCGGTGACGGTGGAGCGCGCGGCGCCGTAGCGACGCGGCCGAGCGACTCATCAGCACGTTGCGCCGCCTACGCCTGGTATTCATACAAGTATTACTCGAAGGAGTACCCATGGCTCATCGCAAGACCGCAATCGCCGTTCCCGAGGACATCCTGGACGAGGTCGACCGGGCGGTGCGCGCGCGCCGCGACGCCGAGATCACACGGCGCCTCGACGCGCTCTTCGCCGACGAGTCGCTGGCGAAGCGACATCGGCGCGAGGCCGACGATCTGGCCGAGCTCGCGGTCGACTGGAGCGACGAGCGCTGGTGATGCGCCAGCGGGAGGTTTACTGGCTACGCTTCGCCGGCAAGGGCTCCGAACCTCGCGGGCGGCGGGCCCGCGATCGTCGTCCAGCACGATCGATTCAACCGCAGCGCCATCCGGACCACCGTGGTTGCCGCCGTCACGTCGAACCTCCGCCTGGGGGCGATGCCCGGCAACGTGCGCCTGCGGAAAGGCGAGGCCAATCTGCCCCGCGCGAGCGTCGAGCAACGCTTGTAACGCAGCGCCGGCTCTGGGTCGCCGACATGGCGGCGTTGCGACGCCCGCGCACGGACGTACTGTCGAGCCGTCCCGCGCGTCGCGTCAGCTCGTGGTTCGCGTCCCGCGCTCCGATTCCGCCTTCGTCACGCTGGCGGCGGTCTGGCCGAACAGCACCCGGCGCGCCTCGTCGTCGAGCGTGGTGGCGCCGCGCCGGAGCTCCTCGCCGACGGCGCGCCCCTTCTGCACGGCGGGCCGGCTCGCGATGGTGTCCCACCAGCGCGCGACGTGGGGAAAATCGGCGAGGACCTTCCGTCCCTGGTACTCGGGGAAGACCCAGGACCAGGTCGCCATGTCGGCGATCGAGTACTCGCCCGCCAGGTACGGACGGTCTGTGAGGCGTCGCTCCAGGACGCCGAGCAGGCGGTTCATCTCGTTCGTGAAGCGGTCGATGGCATACGGGATCTTGTCGGCGGCATAGTTCGCAAAATGATTGAGCTGCCCGGCCACGGGGCCGAGGTTCGCGACCTGCCAGGCCAGCCACTGGAGCACCTCGTACTTGCCGCGGACGTCGCGCGGCATGAA
>VBLD01000444.1:1236-2387 GCA_005879205.1 Deltaproteobacteria bacterium | reverse complement strand
TTCACCGGCTTCACGCTGTACGGGAGGCCGCACTCCTCGAGCATGATGGAGATCTTCCAGCCGTTCGGCGTGGGCCAGTAGTAGAGGTCGATCATGCCCCGCACGTATCCCGCGTGCGCAGCCGTCGCAACCCACCCCCCGCAGGACTCACGGGACGAGCATCTTGAGGCTCGGCGTGTCGTCGCGGCTCCACTCCTCGTGGAAGAGCGCCGCGTATCCGGTGCGGCGGATCTTCCACTCCGCACCGACCTTCACGTACTCGTCGGCGTAGTAGGCGCCGATGCGGACGTTCCGCTTCTGGCCGGGGTTGAAGAGGAAGTTGTAGAGCACCCAGCTGCCGCGCGCCGTGGTCGCGCCGAGGAGCTCGATCTCGGGATGGCCGCCGTGGTGGATGCCGACCGTGCCCGACTCCACGCCGAGCGACGTGCGGAGGAAGTGCATGATCGCGTCGACGCCCTGGAACCGATAGCGACCGCTGCCGTAGTCGACGGTCGCGTCCGCGGCGAAGCAGCTCGCGAGCTCGTCCCAGCGCTTGTGATCCAGGCAGCGCCAATAGCGGTGCTTCAGGCGCTTCCCGGGTCAGCGGCCGATGAAGAGCTGGGTGAAGAACACCTCGCCCGCGGCGCTGCGGGCGACGCCGACGCCGGTCAGGCCGTACGGCCCCTCGATGTTCTCCCGGTGCGGCCGGCTCGCGAGCCACCCGCGCACCGCCTCGGCGGCCGGGTCGCGATGGCCCTTGTTGGATGCGACGTTCTCGGCGCTCCGCTGGCACGTCATCACGCGACGAAGCGCGTCGACACGGTCGGGGAAGCCGTCGTGTCCGAAGGATGTCCTGCCGTCCGCCATGGCGAGGCTGTGCAGCCGCGCCTGCTGGGTAATGCGCGGATCGAGGGCGAGCGGGGCGAGACCGCGGGCGCGCCGGTGCCGGTTCACCAGCTCGTGGGCTGCGCGTTCGAGCCCGGCGTCGGCGCTCGAGGCGTGGACCGTCCCGGCACGCACGACTCCGGAGCCGCCGCGTGCCTCATGCGGCGGACACCCCTGGATCGTGAGCGCACCGAGCAAGGCGAGCATCACGATCGGCCGATCACCGACCATCCCGATGGACGATAGCCGGTCCCGGACGAACGATCCAGGCGAGCGCGGACGGGTGT
>VBLD01000444.1:0-1197 GCA_005879205.1 Deltaproteobacteria bacterium | reverse complement strand
GGGAAGGCCGGTCGATGCAGTGCGCTTGGGTTCTCGCTTGTGGCGGCCTCTTGCTCGCCCTCGCCCGGCCGGTATCGGCCGTAGACCCGCCACGGCCGCTCCGCGTCGTCAGCCTCAACGTCCTCCACGGCGGCTTCGGTTTTCGCAGTGACGGCCAGCACCTCGACGAGCGGCTGGCCATGGTCGTCGAGGGTCTGCGCGGCCTCGACGTCGACCTGATCGGCTTGCAGGAGGCGTCCTCGGGACGGAGACGAGGCGACGTCGCCGGACGGCTCGCGGCGGCGCTGGGACTCCACTACGTGCGGGCCCCCTCGGGCTATCGCTGGGTGGGACGCCTCGCGAGCTGGGTGATGGGATTCGACGAGGGTCCGGCCGTCCTCAGCCGGTTTCCGATCGTTTCCTGGGAGGTGGTGCCCGTCAACTCGTGCGATCACTGGTACGGGCGCGTGCTCCTCTGCGCGACGTTGGACACGCCCTGGGGCCCGCTCGACGCCTGCTCCACGCACACGGGAAGCAGCACGTGTCAGCTGCGGAGCCTGACCGCGGTCCTGCAGAAGCGACGGGGACGGGTGCCGCTGATCGTGACGGCGGACCTCAATGCCACGCCGGACACGTCCGGGGTGAGGCATCTCCTTGCCAGCGACGGTCTGGTCGACTCCTCCCGCGTGGCCAATCCGGACGTCCCCGGGTTCACCGTCTGGCAGCCGGTGCGGACCGAGGCTCCGCAGGCTAGCCGCCGCGTCGACTACGTGCTCGTCGCCCCGGGCGGCGAGGCGCCGGTTCGCGTAGGCGCGAGCCGCGTCATCCTCGACCGGCCGGGACGAGGAGCCGATGGGAAGGCGCTGTGGCCCTCGGACCATTACGGAGTGCTGTCCGAGGTCGAGGTCTTCTGAGCCCGAGCTACGGCATCACGCTCGCGACGGGACGCGTGCAGTAGTCCTCCTGCATCGCGTCGACGATGCCGTCCATCCACGCGCCCGGTATGGCGTCCGAGGCGAACGGCGCGAGCGCGAGCCCATGGCGCCCTCCGTGCCCCTTAGAGTCGGCGCTTCATCTCGCGCTCGAATTCCGGAAAGTAGCGGCCGATCACCGGCAGGTCGAACGTCTGCAGGATCGACTCCTTCGGCTCGCGCGCGAGCAGAAACTCGAAGGAGATGCGTACCAGCTCTCCGGGGATGACGCGGCGGCCGGTGAGCT
>VBLD01000116.1 GCA_005879205.1 Deltaproteobacteria bacterium | reverse complement strand
GTAGGGCTCGCCACGCGACGCGTGCGCACGGCGCTGGTCGCTCGCCTGGGCGAGGCGGGCTTCACGGCGCTGTTCTCGGTGGTGGCCACGGCATTCTTCGCGCTCCTCGTCCGCTACTACGCCGCCCATCGGCTCGATGGAGACGCGGGGCTCGCGCTCGGCGGGGTGCTGCGCTGGCCGCTCATGGCTCTGATCGTCGGCGGCTTCGCCCTCGCGACCGCATCACTCGTCACCTATCCCGAGTCGCCGATGGCGATCCTCACCCATACCGTGCGCCCGCCACGGGGGCTCGAGCGCGTGACGCGTCACCCCTTCTTCATGGGCGTGGCGCTCTCCGCGCTGGCGCACGTGCCGCTGGCGACCCGGCTCGTCGGCGCGGTGTTCCAGCTCGGGCTCGCCACGCTCGCGATCGCCGGCGCCTGGCATCAGGACCGGAAGCTCGTCGTGCTGCGCGGGCGGCCCTACGAGGACTACCTGGCGCAGACCTCGGCCGTGCCCTTCGCCGCGATCGTCGCGGGGCGTCAGCGGTTGGTGCCGCAAGAGCTGCCGTACGTCGCGCTGGCCGTGACTCTCGTCCTCGCCCTCTGGCTCCGCTTCGTCCACGGCTCGATCTTCGCGCACGGCGGCGCCTGGGTGATCGGCGGCACGCTCGGTGTCGCCGCGGCGGCCGGGCTCGGGAGCTCGCTCGTCGCGCGCCGCCGTCGGGGTCGGGCCGCGCCCGCGCTGGTCTCGCGGCGTCAGGCGCTCGCCTTCGCCGGGGCGACGTTGCTCGGGTACGTCGGGATCGTGCACGAGGCGGTCGGCTCGACGCTATACCCGTACGGTCCCGCCGCGTTCGGCGGGCCGCTCGGCTGGCATGCCGCCGGCTTGTCGCTGGTCGCAGCTGGCGTGTTGATCGGCGCCGCGACGCTCGGTCTGCTCCGGCTTCCCGTGGTGCCGATCGCGGCGCTGCTGAGCCTGGTCGGTGCCGCCTTCGTCGCCCTGCAGGCGCTCGGGCACGGGGACTTTCACTTCTTTGCCTTCACCATGCTCGTCGCGGGGCTCCTGGTCGCATTCTCCGCGCACGGCCCGCGCGAACATGCGACGGGCTGAGATGTTGCTCGCCGCGATCGGAGCCACCGCGTTGCCGAGCGCCGGCAGCTCCGTGGCCTACACGTGGGGCTCCACGCGCGAGGAGCGGGAAGCGCCGTTTCCGTGCGATCGGCACCTCGGCGATGCCGACGAGGCCCTTTTCAGAGCCGTCGACGTCGATGCGCCGCCGGCGGTCGTCTTCCGGTGGCTCTGCCAGCTGAGGGCGGCCCCCTACAGCTACGACTGGATCGACAACTTCGGCCGCGAGAGCCCGCGCCAGCTGACGCCCGGGCTTGAACAGCTCGCCGTCGGCCAGCGCGCGATGGGGGGCTTCGTGCTGGTCGAGTTCGAGACCGACCGCCACCTGACGGTGGTCACGCAGGCGCCGCCGCTGGAAGCGCTCTTTGGCACGTTCGCGGTGAGCTACGTCGTCGTCCTGCGGGGCGAGGCGCGCACGCGGCTGGTCGTCAAGATGCTCGCCCGCTACGCGCCAGGGCCCCTCGGCCGGGCGACCCGCTGGTTGTGGCCGTGGGGCGACCTGGTGATGATGCGGAAGCAGCTCTTGACGCTGAAGCACCTGGCCGAGACGACGCCATGAGCACGCCGCGCGCGACGCTGATCTACGACGGGAACTGCGGCTTCTGCCGTCGCTGGGTCACGCGGGTCCAGCGCGCCGACCGGCACGGCCGCCTCGACACGCTGCCCTACCAGGCGCCCGACCTCGAGAC
Source organism: Deltaproteobacteria bacterium (assembly GCA_005879205.1). GTDB lineage: Bacteria > Desulfobacterota > Binatia > DP-6 > DP-6 > DP-3. The sequence goes on along the minus strand of VBLD01000116.1, from coordinate 20,913 downwards.
GCGCTTTCCCGGCGTGTCGCGCGCCGAGTGCGTCCGCCGCATCCATCTCGTCGACGAGCGCGGCGCCGTGTATCGCGGGGCAGCGGCCGGCCGCGAGGTGCTGCGCCGGCTGCCCGGCGGCTGGCTCTGGACGCTCCCCTTCCGGCTGCCCGGCGCGCTCGCCGTCGCGGATCCCGTGTACGGCTGGATCACGCAGCGCTGGGGGCCGCTCGGCGGACCCTCGTCTCGCCGATCGTGATCCGAGGGTTGTCCCTCCCGTCGTCGCCAGGCATAACGCCTGCGTGAGCCCGATCGAGAAGGCCGACGTCCTCCTCGAGGCGTTGCCCTACATTCAGCGCTTCTCGGGCAAGGTGATGGTCGTCAAGTACGGCGGCCACGCGATGGAGAACGAGGAGCTGAAGGACTCCTTCGCGCAGGACGTGGTGCTGCTCAAGTACGTCGGCATGCACCCGGTGATCGTGCACGGCGGCGGCCCGCAGATCGACGCCGCGCTGAAGGCGCAGGGCGTCGCCTCGCGCTTCGTGCGCGGTATGCGCGTCACCGACGCCGCCACCATGGACGTCGTCGAGCAGGTGCTGGTCGGCAAGATCAACAAGGAGATCGTGACGCTCCTCAACCGCCACGGCGGCCGCGCCGTCGGCCTCTCGGGCAAGGACGGCGAGCTGGTGGTCGCGCGCAAGCGCCCGGGTGCGGACGACCTCGGGCTGGTCGGCGACGTGGTGGGCGTCAACCCGCGGGTGATCGACGCGCTCCAGGGCTTCGTCCCGGTGATCGCGCCGACGGCTGCCGGCGCCGACGGCCAGACCTACAACATCAACGCCGACGTGGTGGCGGGCAAGATCGCCGAGGCGCTGCGCGCCGAGAAGCTGATCCTGCTGACCGACGTGGAGGGCGTGCGCGCGCGCGACGGCTCGCTCCTGGACACGCTCGCCGCCGACACCGCCGTCGACCTGATCGCGGACGGCACGATCGCCGGCGGCATGATCCCCAAGGTCGAGTGCTGCGTCGAGGCGCTGCGCGGCGGCGTCAAGCAGGCGCACGTGATCGACGGCCGCGTTCGCCACGCGCTCCTGCTCGAGGTGCTGACCAGCCGGGGCGTCGGCACGGAGCTCGTGCCCGCCGTCCGCCGGCCACGCCGGCGCCTCTCGCGCGCATGAGCGCGAGCGAAGGATATCCATGAGCGCGAGCGAAGGATATCGATAAGCGCGAGCGAAGGATATCGATGACCAACGCGGAGATCCTCGCCGCGAGCGCCGCGCACGAGATCGGCGTCTATGCCCGCCAGCCGGTCGCCTTCGTGCGCGGCCGCGGCGCCGAGCTGTGGGACGCCGACGGCGCCCGTTACCTCGACTTCTTCGCCGGCCTCGCGGTCAACAACCTCGGCCACTGCCACCCGGCCGTCGTCGAGGCGGTGCGGACCCAGGCGGCCGAGCTGCTCCACGCCTCCAACGTCTACTACACGGCGCCGGCGGCGGACCTCGCCGCGCTCCTCTGCCGCCACTCCTTCGCCGAGCGCGTCTTCCTCTGCAACAGCGGCGCCGAGGCGAACGAGGCGGCGATGAAGCTCGCCCGGCGCTGGGGGAGCGAGCACGGCGGCCGCTACGAGATCCTCGCCACCACCGGGTCGTTTCACGGCCGCACGTTCGCCACCCTCACCGCGACCGGACAGGAGAAGTACCATCAGGGCTTCCAGCCGCTCCTGCCCGGCGTCCGCCTCGTCGCCTACGACGACCCGGCGGCGATGGCCGCCGCGGTGCGCGACGAGACCGCGGCGATCCTGGTCGAGCCGATCCAGGGCGAGGGCGGGGTGAACGTGCCCCGACCCGACTACCTGCCGCGCCTCCGCGAGCTTGCGGACCGGCACGGCCTCCTCCTCATCGTCGACGAGGTGCAGTGCGGGATGGGCCGCACCGGCCGGCTCTTCGCCTACGAGCACGCCGGCGTGACGCCCGACGTCATGACGCTCGCCAAGGCGCTCGGGGGCGGGCTGCCGATCGGCGCCATGTGCACCAGCAGCCGCGTCGCCGCCGTCCTGACGGTCGGCGCGCACGGGACGACGTTCGGAGGGAATCCGGTCGCGTCCGTGGCAGCGATCGCCGCGCTCGGCGAGCTGGCGCGACCCGAGCTCCTCGCCCACGTGCGCGAGGTGGGCGCCTATTTTGCCGAGCGACTCCGGGCCCTCGCGGCGCGCCATTCCGTCATCTCCGCGGTCCGCGGCCTCGGCCTGATGCTCGGCGCCGAGCTCACGGAGCGGGGCGCGCCCGTCGTCGAGCGCTGCCTGCGCGACGGGCTGCTCATCAACTGCTGCGCCGAGCGGGTGCTGCGCTTCGTGCCCCCGCTCATCATCACCCGCGAGCAGGTCGACGAGGGCTGCGCCATCCTCGAGCGGGCGCTCGCTACATGAAACGGGACCTGCTCCGCGTGGGCGACCTCACGGCGGGCGAGCTCGACACGATCCTCACCGTCGCCCGCCGGCTGAAGGGTGACCTGCGCGCCCGGCGGCCGCATCCGCTGCTCGCCGGCCGGACGCTCGCCATGATCTTCGAGAAGCCGAGCCTCCGCACGCGCGTCACCTTCGAGGTCGGCATGGTGCAGCTCGGCGGCGCGGCGATCCATCTGGCGCCCGGCGACATCCGGCTCGGGGAGCGCGAATCCGCCGGCGACATCGCGCGCAACCTGGAGCGCTGGGTGGATCTCGTGATGGCGCGGACGTTCCTTCACCGAAGCGTCGCCGACCTCGCCGCCGGGGCGCGCGTGCCGGTGATCAACGGCCTCTCGGATCTCCACCACCCGTGCCAGGTCCTCTCCGACTGCTTCACGCTCCTCGAGCACCGGGGCAAGCTCGCGGGTCTCCGCGTCGCCTTCATCGGCGACGGCAACAACGTCGTCCACTCCTGGATGGACGCCGCGGCACGGCTCGGCTTCGACTTCGTGCTCGCCTGTCCGCCCGGCTACGAGCCCGACCCCGCCATCACCGCCCAGGCGGGCCCGCGCGTCTCGGTGACCCACGACGCCGAGGCGGCGGCGCGCGACGCCGACGTCCTCTACACCGACGTGTGGACGAGCATGGGCCAGGAGACCGAGGCCACCGCGCGCCGCCAGGCCTTCCGCCCCTACCAGGTGAACGCGCCGCTGGTGCAACGTGCCAAGCCCGACGTGCTCGTGATGCACTGCCTCCCCGCCCACCGCGGCGAGGAGATCACCGACGAGGTGATCGACGGCCCGCGCTCCGTCGTCTTCGACCAGGCGGAGAATCGCCTGCACGTGCAGAAGGCGATCATGGTCTGGCTGCTCGGGGCGGCGTAGCTCGCCGAGCCCGCTTCGAGAGCCGCGGTGGCCGCGGACCGTGGCGCTCTGCACCGGAGACCGGCGCGTACTCGAGCTCCCGGTGGTCGTCCACGCAGCGGAGGAGAAGGCCGCCGCGACTCATGTCGCCGCGCCCGACGAAGGCCGGTGGGAAGAGCAGTCGGTTCCCGAACACGGCGAGCAACGGCTCGGCGTAGCGCGAGCTGGCCACGCTGCCGAGGAGCACGATGCCCGAATCCTCGCCGGCGAGGCGGTCGAGCGCCTTCGCGTCCCGGAGGAGTGGCGCCAGGTAGCGCGGCTCGCTGGACTTCACCCGTACCTCGGCGTACCGGCGCAGCCGATCGATCGTCACGGGTTCGGCGGGGTCGCGCAGCCCTTCACCCGGTGTGATCACGAACGCACCGCACAGTCCGGGCGGAGGACGCCCGAAGGCGCGCGCGTAGGCGAGCTTCCCCCGGAAGTAGAGCGAGCTGAGAAAGCTGAACACCTCGCCGAGGGGCAGGCCCGGCTTGGAGCGCAGCTTCACCGCCAGCGGGAAGGTCGAACCATCGTCGAGCAGCAGCGCGGCGCGCTCGCCTCCCGTCGACGCGGGCGAGAGGAGGAAGATGCGGTGGACGGGCTCGTACGGCAACACCTCGAACCGTCCGGCGTCCACGCGAACCTGCTCGAGGCGATCGAACCCTTCGGCTCGCGCCGGGCGCTCGAAGCGCTTCGCGGCCGCACGAATGGCGACCTCGGGCACCCGCTCCCGACCAGTGCGGGCACGATTCCGGCGCGCGCACTCGGCGACGCTGGTCGGGAGGACGTAGCCGACGATCGTCGCGCCCCGGCGCCGACCTGCCTCGATGAGCGCCGTCCGGTCGGCGGCCGTCGCGTTCACGTTGTCCACCACGACCGACCGGCCGGCGGCAAGCGCTTCGTCGACGAGAGCCATCTGGTACTTCTGCCGGTCGCGTCGGTTGCGCATGAGGTCCTTGCTGACGTGGACGTGCGTCGACGCGAACCGGGCGCGATAGAAGCTCGTCTTCCCGGCGCCGGGGAACCCGATCAGGATGACGAGTTCCATACCACCCGAGGGTACCGGGCTCGAGACTCGCGCGCGCCCCCGTGCCGGACGTCGCAGCGATCGCGGGTGCGGGGCCGCGCCTGATCAGCGGAGAGGACTACGCCCCGTCGTCACTTGCCGCACGGTCGCGGCGCGACCCCGGTATCGGCGTCGACGAAGCTGCAGCAGTGACGGTTCAACGCATCGTAGTTCACGTCGAACGCCACCGTGTTCGATGCCGTCGGCTTGGAGCAGGTCCGCAGGTGGTCGCAGCGCATCTGGTACGAGCGTCCCGCCGCCAGGACGTAGCCTCGCTCGCGCTGGCGCCCGACCGCATAGCATCTCGGACAGAGCTGGTAGTCGATCCGGTGGCACCCGGGGGCCACGGCGGCGCGATAGATCGGGGAATCGATCTCGTGCCCGTCCACCCAGAGGAGCTGGGTCCCGGTGGCGTGCGTGAGGCTCCACTTCCCGCCGAGCAACACGAACGCCGCCCGTTCGGCGGGAAGCTCCGGTCCGTCGTACAGCCTGACGGTGGAGCATCCCGCGGTCAGTGCCGCCAGCGCGAGCACGACCCGCGCGAACCCGGAGCTCATCGGTACGAGTATCGGCCGGACACGCCGAAAGCTTGAGAGCGCACCGTCGGCGTCGCGATCAGTGCGGCCCGCCGCAGGACGAGAGGTAGTTCTGCTCCGCCGTCTGGATGGTCGGATTGCTCTGGCACAACTGGATGTTGTCGAGGCGCGGCCCCTCGCACTCGACGCGGATGGCGGCGATGGCGGGGTTCGCGAAGTTCATGGCGAGCACCACGTCGGCGGACGTGTCACACGCGTAGCCGGTGGTGTCGACCGTCGGAGCGGACGGCGGGGTGACGAAGAAGGGATCGGTCGTGAGGTCGACGGCCGCCACCTGGCTGACCAGGTCCGACCCGGGAGCGGCGACGTAGATCGGGGCGCGGTACTCCGCGGTCCCCGTGCTGGTCTGGGAGCCGTTCCCTTCCGCGAACGCCCCCGAGAGGAAGCGCGTCTCGGCGGGGCCCGCTCCGGAGAAGCGGGTCATCGTGAAGCCGCGCCAGTCGCCGCCGGAGTTCCCCCACGAGCGGGTGGAGATCACGTCGCCGGCCACCTGCACGGACGACTTGAAGGCGCCGTCCGGCTGGCCGTAGAGGACATCGGCCGTCCGCGCGCGCGTCGTGTCCCAGGCTGCGCCCGGGCCGTCGCCCACCACCCAGCCGCTCACGGTCTCGAGGCCGGTCTCGCCGTCTTCGGCGTGGCCCTCGACCGCCGTGAGGTGGCCGCTCGTGTCGAGCGTCAGGTGCTCGACACCGTTCGGACTCGTGCCCGGCGTGGTGGAGCAGAACCAGAGGTCGACCCGGTAGAGATTCCCGGCGGCCCGGTTCGCGGCAGCGTTCGCCACCCGGAGCATGACCCGCTCGTCCTTCTCCTGCCCCGTCACCCGCACCTCGACGATCCGGTCGGTTCCGGCGGGGACGCTGAAGAGGCGCGTGAGGTCGCCGCCCGGCGGATTGCCGGAGAGCACCTGCAGCCCCCCCGAGGCGACGTTGGCAGGCGTCGGGACGTTGCGCATGTAGCAGAGCGAGTTCTCGCTCTGGACGATCCGACCGAACGACTGCGCGAGGTCCTCGGCCATGCGGCACGCGCCGAGGCCCGCGGACACGCCGTCGCTCTGACCGGCCCAGAACTCCGCGCACTGCCCGGGCGTCGCCGTGCCGCCGCCGATCGCCGCCACGACGCCGGGGCGCCAGAAGATCTGGCTCGGGTCGCCGTTCGCGACGTCCACCAGCGTGGGCGGCGTGCCGACGACGTCCGCCGCCTGCGTCGTGCCGTTGCTCGCGAGCGCGCCGGAGACGGCCCGCAGCGAGGCCAGGCCCTTGCGGCGGATGGCGCGCATGAGTCGCTTGCGCGCCTGGCGCGCCTTGCGGCCGGCCTTCGCCCCGGCCGTCGCGTGGCCGTGGGCCGGCGCGATCGAGGGGGTGGACATCCCGGCGCCGAGCAGCAGCGCGACGAACGACATGGTGAGCGCCTGGTGGCGGATCGACATGGGCGTCCGGCGGAGCAACGGCCATGCCATCGGCGACGTGCAGGCGGTCGCGCCGATCTCTCGCGCACGTCCGCCCGCGCGACGTTGAGGTACTGCCGCAACGTCACGCGGCCGCCACCCGGCACCGACCCGGCCCGTCGCCGCGTTGCGCCATCGAGCGGGCTGCCATCGTCCCACCTGGTGTGCATTTTTCGTTAGCCAAGTCCCCCAGAAGCATGCTAGGAGCGCGCCACCCCGCTGGACGGGTGAGCTGCTCACGAAGGGAGGCAGGCATGATGCGAAGGGTTGGTCCCGCTGCACTCGTCTTCGCCGTAGTCTTCATGTGGAGTTCCCGGGTGCTGGCGAACACCGTGACGCAGAACGTCTCGTGGACGATCGACCGGGCCGGCACGTCCGCGAAGTATCGCGTCGTCGGCTACGGCGACTCGATCTACGCCGGCTACCACGGCTCCATCTGGGACGTCGCGATCTGGTCGGCGCCGAACGTCTCCGGCGAGTACGCCTCGACGCTCTGGGCGAGCGACGTCGAGGTCATCCGGCGCTGCAAGTCCGGGGCGGTGGTCTCGGACATCTACAACAGCAAGATCGTGGGCGAGAAGTCGTACATGCAGGCGTCGAGCACGCGCGTCGTCACCTTCGAGATGTGCGGCAACGACGGCCTCCGGGCGCGGAGCAACTTCGCCGGCCAGAGCGGGACCTGCAACTACGGTCCGCTCAACACCGCGCTCAACAACTGCACCACCTATCTCCAGCAGGCGATGCAGTTCATCAACGCGAACGCGTACGCCGGCACCAAGGTGAAGATCGTCGCCAACCTCTACTACCCGGGGTACAACGCGGACAACGCGCTCAGCGGCTGCACCGACCCCACCAGCGGGCAGAAGGTGAACAAGCAGACCACGTTCCTGCCCTACCTCGCCCGGATGAACTGGCGGGCGTGCAACTTCGCCAACACCTACGGCTTCAAGTGCGCCGACGACTTCGCCCAGTACATGGGCGCGGACTACGACTCCAACGGCGACGGCATCGTCGATTCCGTCGGCCTCGCCTACGTCCAGGGCGAGTCCGAGGCCGACTACGTGACCCGCATCACGACCACGCGCCGGTCGACCATCCGCGACGCCAACACCCACTTCGTGAACGCCAGCACCAGCTACGACTACATCCAGTCCGACGACACCCATCCCACCTACGACGGGGGCACGATCTTCGTCGGCCTGTTCGGGGGCACGGGCACCGGATCGGGGCCGCCCGATTTCCAGGACGGCCAGATCGTCAACGGGAAGAATCCCATCTGGAACCAGTTCGGTCACGAACGCATGGGCTGGGCGCTGTCGGCCTACAACCCGACGACACCGTGAGCGATCACCAGGGGGCGAAGCGAAGCGCCAGCAGCACCGGGACGCCCCCGTAGTAGAGCACGCGACACGCGATCTCCGCGGCCCGTCGCACCCTCGCCGCACGCGAGGGTGCGACGTGAGCCGCGAGCAGCGCCACCCCCTCGGCGAGGCCGCGCCAGACGCTCGCATAGAGCACGCAATACGTCGTGACCGTCGCCCAGTAGAGCGCGAACGTCCCCAGATACGCGCCGAGCCCGTAGAGGTAGTACTCCCCGAGCAGGCCGCCGTAGGCGATGTGCTGATGCGCGTTGAACAGCACCGCCGTCGGCGCGAGGGCGAAGAGCGGGAACTTGGCCGCGAGGTGGGACCAGCGCCACCGTCCACCAGCCGCCTTCGCATGGGTGTAGATCATCGTCGGATGATCGACCGCCGCCCCGGCCGCAGCGACCCCTCCGCGATCGGCGAGCGCGAGCAGCAGCGGCACCGGATCGGGCGCCTGCAGGCCGTAGCGCAGCCGGCGCCCGGACGACGTGACGAGCGAGAAGCCCGGCCCGGGAAGCGGCAACCGCCAGACGGCGATGCGGGCGACGGCCGTCGCCGGGATTTCGAGCCGCAGCCCGAGGCGGGAGACGACGAGCTGGCCGTCGCGGGTCGTCACCGTCGCGCGCATGGCCCGCGCCACGAGCCAGGCGCCGAGCCCGGGCAGCACCGAGAACAGCACGACCGTGCGGAAGAACGGCACCGGCGTGATCGGCCGGCTCCTCGGGAGCAGGACGGCGAGCAGCATCGCGGGCAGGTTCGCCCGGCTGACCGCGAACAGGACCGCCGCGACGACGCGCCACCACGGGGCGTAGAGATGCACCGCCGGCGGGGGCGGCGGCGCGCCGGCACGGTCCGCCGCCGTCGGGGGGTCGGGCTGCATCGGGGTTGCAGGGGTCGCGGCGTCTCATATAACCGGACTGGGCCCGATGGCGAGGGATCCGAGCTCGACGAAGCACCGCGTCGATCGCGACGGCGTGAAGTTGGTCGGCACGCGCGGGCCGGCGGTCGGATGGTTGCTCGTGTCCGCGCTGGCCCTGCTCGGCGTGGCGGCCTGGGTCGTCGTGCGAGCGACGGGGGAGGACGGGACGAGCCGCGCACCGGCGGGCCAGCCGCCGCTCGCCCGGAGCGACACCGGCCCGGCGCCCGCTCCGCCGCGGCGAGCGTCGGAGCCTCGGCCGAAAGACGAGGAGCATCCACACGTACGCCGTCGCCAGGACCATCGCAGTGACGGTCGCGATGCGCCGAAGGAGGACGAGCCTACGTACACGTTGAACAAGCCCGGCGAACACGCGGGGCTCGCGGCGTTCCCCCCGCCCGGCACGAAGCCGATCAAGCGCGGCATCATCGTCCCCGACGACTTCGAGCTGCCCGAGGGCTACGTGCGCCACTACCAGACGACCGACGACGGCAGGCGCCTGCCCCCCGTCCTCATGTTCCACCCCGACTACGAGGGCGTCGACGCGCAGGGTAACCCGATCCCGCTTCCCGAGGACCGCCTCGTCCCGCCCGACATGGCGCCGCCGGGACTGCCGCTCCGGACGCTCGACGCGCCGGAGCAGGCGGGCAGCTCGACACGCGCGCGCTGACCGAGAGGGCGAGATGAGCGCCGCGGCACTCCGGACCTACCGCGAACTCCTGCAGGCCGCATGGGTGCGCGAAGTGCCCGTCGGCCCCGTCGACGAGACGCTCGCGCGCGTCGGTCGCATCCGCCGTCACGCGCCCCCGAGCCGCGCGAGCGCGCGAAGCCCGCGACGCTTCGCCACCCAGAACGCCCCGAGCGCGGTCCCTCCCCCTGTGCCGCCGGCAAGAGCGAGGAGCGCGGCCAGCTGCGTGGCCGGGACGCCGCCGATGCTCCGGGCCTGCCACAGCAGTCGCGACACCGGCCAGGCCTCGAGGGCGACGACGAGCGCGATCAGCCCGAGGCAGGCGAGCATGTAGAGGATGGCGCCGAAGCCGGTGGCGATCTGCGCGGCGTTCTGGGTGTCGAATCGCGGGTAGGCGGCGCCGAACGCGAGGCCGAGGCTCACCACCGCCGCCATCAGCGGCACGAGCGTCAGCAGGAAGGTCAGGGTGACGGCGAACGGGACGTGCAAGAGACCGTTGGTCGTCGCCACCAGCAGCTCCGCGAAGACGACGAGCGGGAGGTAGCCGATCCAGAACTTGCTCCACCAGAGCTGCGCGAGCGGTACGGGGGCGGTCCGGAGGATCCACCACGCGTGCCCTTCGAGGCTCACCATCGGGAAGACGAAGCGCACCGCCACCGCGGTGGTCACGAAGGCGCCGAGTCCGAGGTTCAGGATGGTGGCGAGGTCGCGCATGGCGAGGGCGAGGGGCGTGCCGTCGCCGAGCGGCAAGGCCGAGAAGTTGTAGAGGTAGATGCCGACCAGCGCCGAGACGAGGAGGAGCTGCGACCACTGGCTCGCGTCGCGCAGGAACACCGTCACGTCCTTCGCGAAGAGACAGCCCGGCGGGCCGGGCAGCGGCCGCACGACGAACGCGAGCCAGCGCGAGAGCGGACGCTCCGCTGCGCCGGCGCGCACGTGCCCCGTCTGGGCTCGCGACCAGGCGGTCAGGAAGACGCGCTCGACCACGGCCGCGCTGGTCAGAAAGAGCATCGCGGCCGTGCTGACGAGCATGCCGAAGTAGAAGAGCGGTTCGCCCGGCCGCGCCCCGAGGAGCGGGAGCAGCGTCTCGGCCGCCCAGGTGGTGGGCAGATACGCGTATCCCGTCACGCCGAACCCGGTGAGCAGGCTCGCGAAGCCGACCAGCCCGGCGGGATCCGCGAGCCGCTCCGGCCGCAGCAGACGGACCGCGACCACCAGCACCGCGACCGCGAGACCGACGCCGACCATCAGGGCGTCCCGCGTGCCGCGGGCCGGGAACACGAGCACGAGACCCGTCGTGACGAGCACGCCGACCGCGGCTGGGATGACGGCGCCCGCGTAGAAGAGCGGCCCGGCGCGGTAGACGACACCGTAGGCGAGGAGCGCAGGCAGGCCGACGAGGAGCACCATCCAGGAGGACGCGACGACGGTCTCCAGGAAGCGCGCGTGGTGAAGCCGCCGGTAGGAAAGAGGTGCCGCGAGGAGCGGCGTCACCTCCGAGGCGAGGTAGTAGGTGGTGAGCGCGGTCACCGTGTTGCTCACCAGCAGGATGCCGAAGAAGGTGAGGAAGAGGAGGACGAGGAGCCGCTGGGTCAGGAACGGCCCGAAGTCGCCGAGGCCGTGGAAGTAGCCGAGCACGTGCGTGAACAGCAGGAAGCATCCGATCCAGAAGAGGACCACGAGCCCGCTCACCGTCGCGGCGCGCATCCGGCCACGGCGGACGACGTTCCGCAGCGAGAGGAGCCGCGGCCGGAGGAGCGCGACGAGCGTCATGCGGGTCCGTTGCCGCCCGCGCCGAGGATGCCGAGGAAGACCTCCTCGAGCGACGCGGAGCTAATCGCACGGCCGTCATCGGCCCCGGCGCGCGCGCGGAGCTCGTCGAGCGTTCCGACGACGACCAGCCGGCCGCCGTCGATGATGCCGATGCGGCCGCAGAGCTCCTCGGCGACCGCCAGGCTGTGCGTCGAGAGAAAGATCGTGACGCCGTCGGCGGCGAGACCGCGGACGAGGCGTCGCAGCTCGAGCGCCCCTTCGGGGTCGAGCCCCACCATCGGCTCGTCGAGGACGAGGACGCGCGGGCGATGCACGAGGGCCGCGGCCAGGGCGAGCCGCTGTCGCATGCCGTACGAGAGCGTCTCCGTGAGCTCGCCCGCCGTCCGACCGAGGCCGAACTGCTCGAGCAGCAGCCCGGCGCGCTCTCCCGCCTCCGCCCCGCGCACGCCGTACAGGCCGGCGACGAAGCGCAGGAACTCGAGCACGGTGAGCTTGTCGTAGAGGAAGGGATGATCCGGCAGATAGCCCGTCACCGCCTTGGCGGCCTCGGGCGCCCGGCGGATGTCGTGCCCGCCGAGGACGGCCGTCCCCGACGTCGGCTCGAGGAGGCCCATCATCATGCGGATCGTCGTCGTCTTGCCGGCGCCGTTGCGCCCGAGGAAGCCGAAGACGCAGCCCGGCTCGACCTCGAGGCTCAGGTCGTCGACGGCCACGAGCGCACCGTACGTCTTCCGCAGCCGCTCGAGCCGGATCACGTGCCGGCCTCCGCCGTCGCGAATGACAGCCCGCCGACCAGCCCGGCGAGGCCGAGGTGCCGCTCGGGACCGCCCTCGATGAGCTTCACGTGGGTGGCGTCGACCGGCATCTGGTCGAACACCGCGTCGGCACTCACCCAGCGGCCGAGCCAGAGCTCGCTCCAGGCATGGTAGAGGAACGCCCCGTCGAGATAGACGGCCCCGGCGATCATGCGCGCCGGGATGCCGGCCGCCCGGGCGAGCGCGGTCAGGAGGACGGCGTGCTCGTTGCAATCCCCGCGGAGCACCCGGAGCACCTCCCGCGCGCTCGGCACGGTCGCGCTCGGCTCCCGGACGAGGCTCGTCGCGACCCAGTGGAGAAGCCGTTCGGCCCGCCGCACGGGATCGCGTTCGTCGCCGACGATCGTCCGGGCGCGCGCCACGATCGCCGGATCGTCGGACTCGATGAAGGGCGACGGTGCCACGTAGAGCTCTTCGGCGGGACCCGCCGGCGGCGATCCCGGCACAGGCACCGCCTCGCGCACGATGCGCAGCAGGCCCGCCCGCATCCGCTGCCGCGGCGGGTCGTCCGGCACCGCCCCCACCGCCGGCCCCGACACCCGGAGGGCGAGCGCCGTCGTCGCGCGCGGGTTCGCAATCGTTCCCCGGAGCGGGATGCGGGCGATGGTCGCGAGGTCGAGCGGGGCGGCGCGGTCGAGACCCCGGGGCGCGGTCTCGCGCGGCTCGGCGCGGAGGACGAAGCCGAGCATCGCCTCCTCGCGGACCGCGCGCCCGTCGTCGGCGAGCCAGACGTGGGTAGCGAGTCCTTGCTGCTCCTCGCTGACCCGCAACGTCTCGATGCCGTCGATGGTCTCGCGTCCCTCGACGACGGTCGTGATCGGCTCGCTGCGGAGCGTGAGCGGGCTGAAGACCGGATGACTGTAGCGCGTCCCCGGCACCGGTCGCGCCGCCGCGATGCGCGGCCGGAAGGTCGTCGCGAGATAGATCGGCTCCTCGAGCGGGACGACGAGGGTGTCCAGATGATCGCCTGTCCCGTAACGCACCACGAGCCGCCGGCCGTCGCTGGTGCCGCCGGCCGTGAAGGTGGCGGCGGGCGTGACGAGCGCGAACCGGAAGCTCCGGAGGTCGAACTGCGCGTCGGTCTCAGCGGCCAGCGACGTCGTCAGCCGCTGCGGCGTGCCGAGCATGGCGAGGGCCAGCGTCGACTCGTCCCGGAGCTGGTAGCCGCCGGCGATGGGCGCCAGCGAGCGGCGGGCGTACCCGATCTTCTGCTCGCCCTGGTAGATGCCGAACCACTCCTCGCGGGGCGTCGCGGAGCCCGCTTCGGACGCGGACGCCGGGAGCATGGCGAGGTCGGTGACCGGTGGCGATGCCTGCTTGCGCACCAGGAGGGCGAGCATGGTGAGCCAGCAGACGAAGACGGCGATGGTGAGAGGGTGCTTCACGCTTGCGGCCTTTTCGAACGTACAGAGTAGCGGGGGATTCGAGCGATAGCACGCGGGGGAGCGCCTTCAGACGTCATCAGCTTCGGTCAGCGGCGAGTCCAGCCCTCGCCCTCTACGAGGCGTCCCACGAGGTCCACCCGGGAGAACCACCCTGCGAGGCATCGGCGAGCGTGACGGCCGGTTCGGACTTGCCGTCGCGTGTCGCGACGGCGAGCCAGGCTCTGACGTCGACCAGTGCTGGACGGCCGAGGGAGGGCCGTTATGTCCGCTTGACGTTCTCGCGTGAGATCTCCCAGGCTCGTCCCGATGCCCCGTGACTCCCGGCCCGTCCGTCGCCAGCGCGCCCGCGAGCAGGCGCGGCTCGTCCGTGACCAGGAGCGCCTGGCGCGGCTCCAGCCCGGCGGCGCGCCGGAGCGCCCGCTCCAGGTCGAATCGCCCGCCCAGGTGGATGTGGTGGCAACTGCCTCTCCGTGTCCGCTGTGCGGCGGAACCCTGCGCCTCGAGGAGCACGCCGCCGAGCGCGTGGGCGGCGTGTCTCTGCGGGTGGCCCGCCTGCGCTGCAGGCGCTGCGGCATCTCGCGGTCACGGTACTTCCGGCTGGTGAACCGGGAGCTGCACTGAGGTGGGGCCAACTGCACCTGCGCGAATTGCGGCACGGGGCCCGATCGGGTCGTATCTCGGTCACCCAAGAGCTCAGAATCCAGGCGATGGAAGGCACGACAGCGACTGCAGCGCCTTGACCGAGGCCAATGGTAAGTGCATCGTCAGTGCATGGCCGTCAAGACCATCACCATTGACTTGGAGGCGTACGAAATCCTGTCGCGCTGCAAGCGGAAGGGAGAGTCCTTCTCTCAGACCATCAAGCATCGTCTTGGCCATCGCGTCACCGGCGAGGATCTCCGGGCTGCCGTCGCACGTACGCGGCTTTCAGAGCGCACACTCGACACGATCGACTCGCAGGTGAACGCTCGCCGGTCGAGCCCCGCTCGTCGCATCAAGCTGTGATCCACGCGGATACCTCGTTCCTGGTCGATCTGCTCCGCGACGCGGCGCGCAGCACCCGTGGACCGGCCACGGCGCTCCTCGAGGAGATCGACCGCGAAGAAATACGCGTCGGAGTTCACGTCGTGTGCGAGTTGCTCGCGGGTGCGGAGGGCTCGCAGCGCCCCACCGTCGAGCGGCAGCGTGTTCGCCGGTTGTGTGGCAGCCTCGTCGTGAGTTATCCGGACGAACGATTCGCGCCAGTGTACGCGAGGGCGGTGTTCGGCCGATCGCCACGATGGACCTTCTGATTGCGACCGCGGCGATCGTCGACGACGCCGCCATCGTGACGAGAAACACCAAGCACTTCAGGCGGGTTCCCGGCCTGGAAATACGCGGGTATTGATGCGCTAGCTGCCCCGCTCACAAGCTCTTCCGAGAGACCGGTCGATGTGATCTGAACGGCGGCGCGCGGATCAACGCACGGGGAACGTCATCGCGAACCCCCGCGCTCGAAGAGCCGATTGGCCTCCGCGTACGAGATCGCATCGGCGGTGTAGCCGGCGTACGTGCCGCGCGTGCGCAGCTCGTGCACGACGCGCCGCGCGGTGGCGAGCGCGGCCCGCGCCGGACCCGATCCCTGGGAGACGCGTCGTACACCGAGCGTCGCCAGCTCCGCGACCGGCGGTGTGCCGGCACCGGCGAGCACGTTGAGCGGGCCATCGATCTCGCGCACGAGCCGCTCGATCGTCGCCCGGTCCGCCACGCCCGGAACGAACAGACAGTCCGCGCCGGCCTGGCGGTAGAGGTTCGTCCGGCGCACCGCATCGGCGAAGCGAGCGGCCTCCTCGCCCACCTGGAGCAGGTAAACGTCCGTCCGGGCATTGACGACGAGATGGACGCCGAACGACTCGGCCATCTCCCGCACCGCGCGGATCTTCTCCGCCTGCTGCTCCGGCTCGACGAGCGGTCGATCGTCGTCGCCGGTCGCGTCTTCGAGATTCACGCCGATCGCCCCGGTCTCCAGCACGCCGCGACAGGTCTCGCTGACCTCGCGCGCTTTGCGCCCGTAGCCCATCTCGACGTCCGCGCTCACCGGTAGCCGCGTCGCCTGCACGATGCGGGCGACCGCGGCGAGCATCTCGTCGCGCGGGATGCGCTCGCCGTCGGGATGGCCGAGGCTGTAGGCGACGCCCGCGCTCGAGGTCGCGATCGCCTCGAAGCCCTCGCGCTCGAAGAGGACGGCACTGCCGGGGTCCCAGGCGCTGCCGACGACGAGGACGTCCGGTCCGTCGTGCAGGCGGAGAAACCGCTGGGCCCGTTCGCGCTGGGTCGACCTGTCCATGAGGTCCTCTGGAACGTCGCCCATCCCGATGTCAACGGCAGAGAATTCACGACCGAGGAGAGGGCCGCCGCTTGACACCCTCGTCCCCGGCATGAAGTGATGGTCGACGTGGAAGACGCGGGCGCCGCCCACACCCATTGTCTCGAGTGCAACATTCCGATCAGCGAGGGGGTCGCGACCGTGCGCACGGCGCGCGGCGTCTTCTGCGCGGACTGCTTTGCGCGCCTGAAGCAACAGGCGCAGCAGATCCTCGCGGCCCAGTCCGACAACATCGATTTCACCCGCGCCGTGACGGGCGCGGTGCTCGGCGGGATCGCCGGCGCGGCCGTGTGGTGGGGAGTCATGATCGCCACCCACGTGAGCTTCGGCCTCGTCGCGATCGTGATCGGCGTGGCGGTGGGCAAGGGCATCGTCACGTTCACCGGCGGCAAGCGGGCGCAGAGCCTGCAGGTGCTGTCGGTCGCGGTGGCGACAGCGGCGTACGCCGTCGGCACCTACCTCACCAAGCGCACGTTCATCCTCGAGTACCTGCACCAGCACGGCAAGCTGGGCGACCTGCCGCTCGTGCCGACCAGCCCGAGCTACTTCTTCGGGGTCGTGTCGGCGGGGTTCCACCTCTTCGACCTCATCTTCCTCGCCATCGTCGTGCAGCAGGCATGGAAGATCCCGGCCCCCGTCCGGCTCCCGGGTTGATCCGTGGCCGACCAGTCGCTGTCGGAGCGCGACCGACGCCTGCGCAACCTGGGCGCGGTCGCCGAGCACCTCTTCACCCAGCAGGCGGAGGCGACCCGCGCTCCCGCGCGCGAGGGACGGCTGGCGACGCGACTCCGGCGCTGGGGAGCACCGGGCGTCCTGCTCGCCTTCCTCCTCGGCAAGCTGAAGTACCTCCTGGTCGTCGCCAAGGTCCTCAAGCTGAGCACGCTCCTCAGCATGCTGCTGATGGTGGGGGTCTACGCCACGATCTGGGGGTTGCCGTTCGCCGTCGGCTTCGTGCTCCTGATCTTCGTCCACGAGCTCGGGCACGCCCTGGTGATGCGCCAGCAGGGCATCCCCGCCGGGGCGCCCGTGTTCATCCCGTTCGTGGGGGCCGTGATCGCGATGCGCGGCCTGCCACGCGACGCCTACGTCGAGGCGATGGTGGCGATGGGCGGACCGCTGCTCGGCTCGCTCGGCGCCGCCGCGTGCCTGGCCGCCGCGGTGACGACCGGCGCGCGGTTCTGGTACGCGCTCGCGTCGACCGGTTTCCTGATCAACCTGTTCAACCTGATCCCGCTCTACCCTCTCGACGGCGGTCGGGTCATCGGCGCAGTCAGCCGATGGCTGTGGCTGGTGGGCGCGGGCGTCGGCGTGACCGTGTTCCTGATCACGCAGTCGCCGCTGATGCTGCTCGTCCTGCTCTTCGGGCTGCTGAACCTGGGCCAGCTACGGCGCGGGCCGGCGGCCGGCTACTATCAGATTCCGGCCTCACGCCGGCTCGCGATCGGTACGGCCTACGTGGGGCTCGTCGTGGCGCTCGTGTTTGCCAGCACGTGGACCGAGCAGACGCTTCGAGATCGCCCCGCGACGGTCGCCCAGGCAGCCGCGCTGGCGGCCCTCGGAACGATGCTCACGGCGACGCTCTCCCCACCGTGAGCACCGCCTTGCCCACGACCTCGCGCCGCGCGAGCGCGCCGAGGGCGGCGGCGGCCTTCTCGAGCGGGAAGCGGTGCGAGATGGCGGGCTTCAGCTTGCCGTGCTTCCACCAGTCGAAGAGCAGCTCGAAGTTCTTTCGACTCGTCTCGGGCTCGCGCGCGGCGAATCCGCCCCAGAAGACCCCGACCACCGAGCACCCCTTGAGCAGGATCAGATTCGCCTTGGCGCTCGGAATGGTCCCGCCCGCGAACCCGATGACGAGCAGCCGTCCGTCCCAGGCGATGCAGCGGAGCGATTGGTCGAAGACGTCGCCGCCCACCGGGTCGTAGATCACGTCGGCGCCGCCGCCGGTGATCGACTTCACGATCTCCTTCCAATCGGGATTCGTCTTGTAGTTCACCAGGTGCTCCACGCCGTAGAGCTCCTTCAGGCGCGCGAGCTTCGCGTCGTCGCCCCCCGTCGCCACGATGCGCGCCCCGAGGATCGTACCGATCTCGACCGCGGCCGTCCCGACACCACCGGCGGCACCGTGGACGAGAAGCCACTCTCCGGATCGAAGCCGTCCCCTCTGGATGAGCGCGTGGACGGTCGTTCCGTACGTCGTGGGGAGCACCGCCCCGACCTCGTAGGGCATCCCGTCCGGCATGCGCAGCGCCTTCTCGGACGGGACGACCACCTGCTCGGCGAAGCCGTTCCACCCGCACATGCCGATCACGCGATCGCCGACCGCGAAATCCTTCACCTCGGCGCCCACCTCGATCACGTCGCCCGCCACCTCGCCCCCCGGGGCGAAGGGAAGCGAGGGTTTGAACTGATACTTGTTCTCGATGATCAGGAGGTCCGGAAAGTTCACTCCCGCGGCGTGCACCCGGATGCGCACGCCGTCCGGTCCGAGCGCCGGGGGCTCGGTGTCCGCGTAGACGAGCTTTTCGGGCGGCCCGTATTCCTTGCAGAGCATGGCTTTCATCGCGGCGCGACGATAGCCGAGCGTTCGCCCCGCGTCACGACCCGCACCGGGCAGCGCGGCGCTTATCGCGCGTAGGTCGTATCCAGGTAGCGGACGATGTCCGCGGACTCGAACATCGCGGCGCCGGTGTTCGGGTCGACCAGGTACGGCACCATCATGCGCCCCGAGCGCGCCACGAACGCCTCGCGCCCCGCGCTCCCGCTCGCGACGTTGTGCAGGACGTACGGCAGCTCGAGGCTGCAGAGCGCCTCGCGGGCGATGCGGCAGAAGGGCGACGCCTCGAAGCTCCACAGCTCGAGCGGCTGCTCGGGGGCGCGCGCTGGCCGGTAGCGGCTCCCGAAGCCGGGCCGGAAGGTGGACGCCAGGCCGGAGGTGACGTCGGCGAGCGGCCACAGCCCGAGCATCGCCGGCACCGCGCCGTCGCCGTAGGTGGCGAAGAGGTAGCGCACGATGTCGTCCGACTCGTACATGGCCTGGCCGGTGTTCGGATCGACGAGGTAGGGGAAGAGCAGCTTTCCGCCCCGCCGGCGAACCTCCTCACGGAAGCGCGGGCCACCCTTGGGACACGGGTAGACCATCGCCTCGACGTCGAGGATGGAGAGCGCCTCGCGCACCTTGCGGCAGAACGGACAGGCCTCGAACTCGTAGAGCTCGAGCCGGCGTGCGGGCCGCGGGCCGTGCGCCGCGGCGACGGCCCTCCCGGTGCCGAGACGCGCGAGGGTGGCGGCAACGGACGTGGCGACGTCGAGCGGACGGATCATGGTCGAACCCCTTGCACAGGCGAAGACCCATGGCAAAGGGCGCCGACGCCCCGGCGCCCGATGAGAGTTGGCAGGATGGAGCCGGACGTCCGAAACCAGGAGAGGCAGCCACGCATCGAACGCGGCGTGACGCAGGAGCGAACAGACGGCCTCTGGGCTCTCGTGCTCGCCGGCGGCGACGGGACTCGCCTCCAGGAGCTGACCCGGCTGATCAGCGGCGCGCCGATCCCCAAGCAGTACTGTCGCATCCTCGGCGACCGCTCGCTTCTCGAGGCGACGTTCGCCCGCATCGCCGCCCTCGTCCCGCGCGAGCGGAGGCTCGTGATCGTCAACCGGGGTCACCTCGAGCTCGCGTGGCCGCAGCTCGCCGCGGTCCCCGCCCGCAACGTCGTCGTGCAGCCGGAGAACCGCGACACCGGGCCCGGCGTGCTCCTGAGTCTGCTTGCCCTGGCCCGCCGCCAGCCCCACGCGACCGTGGCCCTCTTCCCGAGCGATCATCACGTCGGCGACGAGCGTCGCTTCCGGACGCACGTCGCCCGGATGGCGCGGCTCGTCCTGGCGGCGATGGGCGTGCTGCCGCCCTGGCGGGCTCCGCTGCGGGCGGCCGGCTAGCGAAACCGGCGGCGATCTGCTCGCATCAGAGGCACCATGAAGGCCATCGCCGTCTTTCCGAGCCGTCGCGAGGTGAAGCTGATCGAGCAGGAGCCCCCGACGCCGAGGGCGCCCACCGACGTGAAGCTCCGCATGCTCGACGTCGGCGTGTGCGGGACCGATCGCGAGATCTGCGCCTTCCAGTACGGCACGCCGCCGGCGGGGAGCGATCACCTCGTCATCGGGCACGAGTCGCTCGGCGAGGTCGTCGAGGTCGGGCCGGCCGTCTCACGGGTCAAGCCGGGAGATCTGGTGATCACGATGGTGCGCCGGCCCTGCCCGCACGCGGACTGCGTGGCCTGCCGCGCCGGCCGCCAGGACTTCTGCTTCACCGGCGACTTCTCGGAGCGCGGCATCAAGGGGCTCGACGGCTTCATGACCGAGACCGTGGTCGATGACGAGCGCTACATGCACGTCGTCCCGCGCACGCTGCGCGACGTGGCGGTGCTGGTCGAGCCGCTCACCATCGCCGAGAAGGCGCTGATCCAGGTGGGCCAGGTGCAGCAGCGGCTGCCGTGGGCCTGCGGGGTCGACCCGCGTACGCAGCGGCGGTTCCGGCACCGCGCGGTCGTCCTCGGCGCCGGTCCGGTGGGGCTGCTCGGGGCGATGGCGCTCGTCGCCGCCGACTTCGACACCTCGGTCTACTCGCGCGAGCCGGCGCCGAACGCGAAGTCGGAGCTGCTCACCGCGATCGGCGCGCACTACTTCTCCGCGTCGGAGACCCCGATCGACCGCCTCGCCGAGCAGGTCGGCAACATCGACCTCGTCTACGAGGCAACCGGCGCATCCTCGATCGCCTTCCAGATGATGGAGGCGATCGGCACCAACGGCGTCTTCGTGTTCACGGGCGTGCCGGGGCGGAAGGCGCCGATCGAGGTCGACACCGACGTCATCATGCGGAACCTCGTCCTGAAGAACCAGGTCGTGTTCGGCACGGTGAACGCGGGGCAGGAGGCGTTCGAGGCCGCCATCCGCGACCTGACGGTCTTCCAGCAGCGGTGGCCCGCGGCGGTGCAGGCGCTCATCACCGGTCGCTACCCCATCGAGGCGTATCGCGACCTCCTGCTCGGGCCGGCGCAGGGGATCAAGAACGTCCTCACCTTCGCATAGCCGGGCCGAGTGGCTCGAGGCCGACGGCCTCGGCGGCTTCGCCTCCGGCACCGTCAGCGGCATCCGCACCCGGCGCTACCACGCGCTCCTGCTCA
>VBLD01000115.1 GCA_005879205.1 Deltaproteobacteria bacterium | reverse complement strand
CTAGCTAGCTAGCGCTCGGCTGCGCCACAGTGGCGATCTACGCCGTCGGGCTCGTTCAGCGGAGCAGCGTCGCCATCAGTGCCAGCTCGTCGCCGAGCTGCCGGGTGATCAGGAAGTTCTGGCGGACGTGCTCGCGGCCGGCCGCTCCGAGCCGCTCGCGGAGACCGGGGTCGGCGAGTAGCTGGCGAGCCCGGAAGGCCGCCCCCTCGACCGAGTTCACGGTGTAGCCGGTGACGTCGTAGATCACCTGCGCCGCGATGCCGCCGGCGAAGCCGCCGATCACCGGCTTCGACTTCCACATCGCCTCGGCGACGCCGAGGCCGAAGCCCTCGCGCGTGGACTTCTGGAAGACGATGGTCGCGGCGCGCTGGAGCGCGTTCACTTCGCGACGCGCGTGCGGTGGCAGCTCGAGCACGTGCAGGTCGGGATCGTGGCTCGCCGCCTCGCGCACGTCCGCGGAGAGCTCCACCCCCCCCGGGTCGTCGCTCTCCGCCCCGCCCACGAGCACGAGCTGGCACTCGTGCTGCCGCTTGACCAGCCGGTAGGCGTCGATGACGCCGAGCGGGTCCTTGAAGCGGTCGAAGCGGGCCACCTGGAGCAGGATCGGCTTGTCGCGCGGCACGCCGAGCCGCTCGAGGATGGCGTCGATCTCGGCCGCCGAGAGCTCGCGGTTCTTGTCGCTGAGCGGATCGATCGACGGATAGATCAGGAACTGGGGGATCGGAAGGCGCTGCGCGAAGCTCGGCAGGGAGTAGACCGCGGCGTCGAACTTCACCACGAACTGGCGAAGAAACGTCCAGGCGCGACGCTGCGGCCGCGACACGTCGAGGTGGCACCGCCAGACCCAGGCGCCTTCGGGCGGACGCGCGTCGACCAGCCCGGCGGGCAGGACGTCGTGGGTGACGACAACGTCGGCGGTCAGCTCGAGCGTCGTCGCCCGCGCGCGGGTGAAGGCCCGGAACTCGTCGAACGTCTCCGGCGGCAGCCGCTCCTCGTCGCCCTGGAGGGTTCCGTGAAGGCGGGCCGCCGCCTGGGGCGGCGCCTCCTCGCCGTCGAGGCTCTCCCAGCCGGCGTCGACGCCCGCCTCCTCCAGCAGCGGCACGAGCCGGCGGAGTATCTCCGCCACCCCGCCCACCTCCCGGCTCGTGCTGACGTGCAGCACGCGCCGGCCCCGCACGCGCTCGCAGAGGCGGCGGAGGAGCTCGACGGTCCCGGCGGGAGCGACGGGCCGGTAGTCCTCGAGCGTCGGCACCGCTTCGGTCATGCGCCGGCGAGCGCCTCGTCGGTCAGCGCGACCAGCCGGCGACGGATGTCTTCCAGACTCTCCTGGTAGGGGTTCAAGCGGCCCATGCGCGCCGCGAGATCGCGGAGGCCGAGCTGCTCGTCCACCCAGGCGGCGAAATCGCCGCGCCGCCGGCCCTTGCGGCCGCGCGCCTCGACGAGGTGCAGGTAGACGGCCCCCGTGTCGAGCGTGGCGAGGGCGTTGCGGAACTCGCGGAGCGTCCGCACCTTCACGCCGGTCGGGATCTCCAGCGCGCGTGACTGCATGAAGTAGAACGGCTCGCCGAAGCCGAACATGATGCGCGGTACGGACCGGAGCTGCGCCAGGTGGTCGTCGATCAGGCTCACGACCTCGGCGCGCAGGCTCTCGAGATCCGGGAAGTCCTGCGGATCGATGATGCCGAGCTTCTCGCCGAGCACGCGATCGCGCACCTGGATCGCGGCCCAGGTGGCGAAGTCGTTCGGGTACCCACCGGGCAGGCCGCGCTGACGGAGACAGAAGCTGTAGGTGTGGAAGTAGATGCTGTCGAGCGGCACCTCCTCCAGGTGCTCGAGCAGCTCGCGCTCGTCGAAGGCGCGGCGGCCGAGCATCTCGCGGAGCTCCCAGCAGCTGTGGAAGTGAAAGGGCGTGCGCGCGGTACGCTCGCTCATCTAATCCCTCGTCTAATCCCTCGTCTAATCCCTCGTCTAATCCCTCATCTGGTCGCTCCGGGTGCCTCGGGGGCGATCCGGAGGCGCTCGCAGAGCCGGATGACGGGCAGCGCGGTTCGGAGTGCGGGCGGCGCCTCGCGCCACCAGGCGAGGGCCCGCACCTGGGCGCGGCCGAGGTCGAGGACGACGCCGGCCTCCTCGGCCAGGTCGAGCAGGCCGAGCGCCTCGCGCGTCCCATCGGGGAGGCCGACGATCCGCTCCTCCAGCGCCTGGGCGAGCCGTCGTGCGAGCCAGCGCGCGGGGAACAGCACGCCACGGGTCCGCAGCGCCGCCGCCCGCGCCCGCAGCTCTTCGAGCGGGGGCGCGGGGGACTCGACCCCGGCCGCGATCTCCTCGGCCGCCTCGTACCCGAGCAGCATCGCGAGCTCGAGCGGCAGGGGCGTGTCGGCGGCGAGCAGCGGTTCGAGGATCGTCCGCAACCGGGCGAGCGCCGTGTGCCGGGCCGCGCGCGCCGCGCTGGCCCCCTCCCACCCCACGGCCTCCGCGAGGTGCTCGCGCTGCACCCCGAAGAGGGTGGCGAGCGTGAAGCGCGCGTCGCCGACCTGGCACGTCGGCGTCCCGTCCTCGGCGCGCACCGCCACGACGCGGACGGCCGACAGCGCGCCGGTGGCGAGCTCGGTCACCCGCACCTCGGCCTCCAGCTCGCCGCCCGCCGGGGTGGCGGAGAAGCCGAGCTCGTAGCCGGGGACGCGCGGCGGCTGGCCGAGCACCGCCAGGAGCGCGCCGCTCGCCGCCACGCGCGCGGGCGTGGCGGCGCGGCCGCGGGCTCGCCGCCGGTAGACGTCGGCGCCCGACTCGCCCCCGACGTTGCTGCGCGCGGGGGCGAGCCGGTCGATGAAGCCGTCCTCGAGCCGGCGGCCGAGGACCTCGGCGAGCTCGATCGTCCGCGCCGCGTAGCGCATCACCTGCACCGGCTCCAGCCCCGCGAGGTCGTCGAAGAACCAGCCGCAGCTGGTCTGCATGAGGAGCGCGTGACGGGCGAGCTCGAGCGCACGCCGGGCCTGCACGGTGTTCGCGGGCGACAGTCGCCGGCTGGCCTCGGCCGCGAGGAAGCCGGCGGTGCGTCCGGGATCGAGCACGCACTCGACGTACCGGTCGCGCGCGCCCCACGGGTCGTGCAGGACCTCGTCGGCACGGGTCTCGTAGAGGATGGCCGTCTCGTCGCGCAGCCAGTCGATCGCCTGCCGGAGCGGTGCGCGCCAGGCCTGGCTCCAGCCGGCCGCACCGCCCACCCGACAGCCGCAGTCCGCGCGCCAGCGCTCCACGCCGTGCGGGCAGCTCCACGACGTCCCTTCGACGATCTCCACCTCGTGGGTCGGCGGGTGCGCGTCGCGGAAGGCCGCCGGCCCCACCAGCTCGACGTCGCGATCCGCGCGCAGCACCCGGAGCGCGGCGGCGAGCGCCATCTCGCCGAACCGGTGATGATGGCCGTAGGTCTCGCCGTCGACCGCGACCGCGACGATGCTGCCGTCGTGGTCCAGCGCCGCGCGGAGCCGCCTGGCGAGCTCGACGCCGTCGCCGATGAGCGCCCCGAAGGCGACCCCGTGGGAGAGCGCCGCATGGCGGAAGAGCACGTCGACGAAGCCGCCGCCGGGCACGAGACAGCGATAGAGGCGCCGGACGTCGAGCGACTCCGGGGTCACCGCCGTCCAGGCTCCGTCGCCGGCGCCGAGCGGCCGGATGCGCCGGGCCTGATGCGGGGCGAGGAGCGCGAGCGTGATGCCGGCCTCCGCGAAGGCCGCGAGGGCCGTGCCGTCGACCGCCATCTCGGGCAGCCACATCCCCTCGGGCGCGCGCCCGAAGCGGTGCTCGAAGTCTCGCCGCCCCCAGCGCACCTGGGTGCGGACGTCGCGCGGCGTCGAGAGCGGCAGAATCGGGTGGCCGTAGGCCGACGCCCACGCGTTGCCGTGCCCGGTGCGGGCGTGGCTCGCCACGTCGGCCCTTCTGAGCGCGGCGAACACCTCGGGCGCATGCGGCGCGAGCCAGGAGAGGAGCGTCGGGCCGAAATCGAAGCTCGTCCACTCGTAGCAGTTGACCAGGGCGCAGAGCCGCCCGGTGCCGTCCAGGACCCGCGCCTCGGCGTTCGGCGCGTAGCACTCGCGGGTGATGCGCGTGTTCCAGTCGCGGTCGGGCGCGGCCGACGCCTCGGGACCGACCACCCCCAGCCACGGGTGCTCGCGGGGTGGCTGGTAGAAGTGGCCGTGCAGACAGAGCGCACGCACGGGTGGGTATTTAGGAGGCATTCCGCCGGTATGGTCAAGGGTCGGGCCTGCGACCAGGTTCGAAAGCGTGTTGAACGCTGGTGAGCAAGCCGCTAAGAAGGCGCGCGCCATGGGACACACCCGCCGTCTGCTCTCGCTCGCCTTCGCCGTCCTGGCCCTCGGCCTCATGGGGATGGGCGGACTCGGCGGCGGTCGTGAGACGGGATTGCCTCAGCGCGAGTTCCACGCCACGTTCACCGACGTCGACGGCACGCGCGTCGAGGCGACGCGCGTGACCGCCGGTGGCGATACGAACCTGGAGGGCGAGATCGGCCGGGGCCGGCTGCGCGTCCCCTTCGACAACATCGCGCGTGTCCGACTCGAGGCGGCGGGCGAGGACCGCGATCGCATCAAGGCGGATGTCGTCCTCCGGGAGGGCGAGCCGGTGACGCTGCTTCTGCGCAGCTCCACCACCTTCTATGGCCAGACGCCGAGCGGGGCATATCAGATCCGGGCGCGCGACCTGAAGTCCCTTGACATCGCCCGCTAGACGCGCGGCCCT
Source organism: Deltaproteobacteria bacterium (assembly GCA_005879205.1). Classification (GTDB taxonomy): domain Bacteria; phylum Desulfobacterota; class Binatia; order DP-6; family DP-6; genus DP-3. Next base: position 11,073 of record VBLD01000115.1, on the reverse strand, counting down.
CCTTCTGTCGTCGCTTCTGACGCTCGCGCGTCCTGCGGGCGCCTTCGACGTGAAGCTCTGGCCGCTCTTTCGCTACGCGCGCGATGATGCGGAGGGCGTCGTCCGCTGGAGCGCGTTCGGGCCGATCATCGAATTCACCCGCACGCGCGAGGAACGCGACCTCCGCATCCGGCCGCTGCTCTGGCTCCGGCAGAAGCGCGGCGCCGAGCGCGACGACCAGTCCGACATCCTTTTCCCGCTCGTCTCGACCCGCTGGCAGAACGACTACCAGACCTTCCGCTTCCTCCTCTTCACCTACAGCAGCCGTCCGCCCCCACAGCCGGATACCCACGCGCCCGTGTGGACGACCCGCTTCGACCTCTTCCCCTTCGTCTTCTACCGCTCGAGCCCCGTGGTCGGTACGTACTTCGGTGTCCTCCCCTTCTACCTCGACATGCCGGACTTCTACGGCTTCGAGCACGCCCGGGCGGTGCTGTTCCCTGCCTATCTCCGGCTCACCGAGCCGCGGGTCGAGCGCCGCTTCTTCCCCTTCCCCTTCGTGTCGACTGTCGGGGGACCGGCGGGACGCGGCTTCCGGTTCTGGCCCGTGTACGGCCGCACGGAGAACGTCGGCACGGAGCGCACGAGCTACATCCTCTGGCCGTTTCACATCCGGCGCGAGCGGCTGGTGCCGGGGTACGGCTGGGAGCAGACCCGCGTCGACCTCCCGGTGATGAGCGCCATCGACGGGCCGCACCGCCGGGGCCGCTACTACGGCGTCTTCGCCTACACGCACACCGTCGACCAGCAGAAGGCCTACGAGGCGATCGGGGCGCCGTTCCCGTTCGTCTATCGGGAGCGCGCCCTCGGCGAGAGCGAGTACCGCACCTGGCGCCTCGCCCCGTTCTACGGGCGTTCCGACCGCCCTCCCTTCTCGTCGCGCTTCTACGCCTGGCCCGCCTATCGCGTCCACCGCCAGGACCAGGAGGACTTCCACTACGAGCGCGACGACGCCATTCTGGTCCTGTGGCGGCGCCAGCGGCAGTGGAACGAGGCGTCGGGACATCGCGAGCGGCTCTCGACGCTCTTCCCGATCCGTCGGAGCGTCGAGTCGGACGGGCGGCGGTTCGGGCAGATGCCGGCCATCTTCGATAGCCTGATGCCGAAGAATCGCGGCGTGCTCGCGATGTGGGCGCCGCTCTACGGCCTCTACCGGTGGGACACCGAGCCGGGCGGCGCCGGGACCTGGAACGTCGGCTGGGGGCTCGTCGCGCGCGAGCGGGAGCGGCTGGTCGCCCCCTGGCACCTCGCGTGGAGCCGCGACCATGGCGGTTGAGGCGATCGCGCGGGTCCCGCGGTCGCCCGGGCCGCTCGGGCGTCTCGGCGCCCGCATCCTCGACGTCCTGCAGGTGCTGGGGGAGGCCACCTCGCTCTTCATGGCCGCCGCGCGCGCCACTGCCTTCGCCCCGATCGACCGCCAGCGCGTGGTCGCGCAGATGGTCCGGGTCGGCACCGACACTCTGCCGATCGGCGCCCTCCTCTCGGTCTTCGTCGGCATGGTGCTGGTCGTGCAGGCGGCGGATCAGCTGCGCGACGTCAACGAGAGCGTGCTCGGGCCGATCGTCGGCCTCGCGATGGCGAAGGAGCTCGGTCCCGTGATGATGGCCTTCCTCCTCGCCGGGCGCGCGGGCTCGGCGATGGCCGCCGAGCTCGGCTCGATGACGGTGTACGACGAGATCAACGCGCTCCGCACCATGGACATCGACCCGGTTCGCTTCCTCGTCATGCCGCGCTTCGTCGCGGCCACGCTCTCCCTGCCCCTCCTGATCCTCTACTCCGACTTCATCGGAGTCTGGGGCGGCGCGCTGGTGGTCGCGCTCGACCCGGCGATCAAGCTCACGGTGAACGAGTACTTCGCGCGCATGCTCGAGTGGGTGCACCTGCACGACGTCGTGATCGGCCTCGTGAAGGGGCTCGTCTTCGGCATGATCGCCTCGATCGTCCCGTGTACCTTCGGGTTCCGCACCCGCGGCGGCACCGAGGGGATCGCCACCGCCACCACGGCGGCCGTGGTATGGAGCTTCATCCTGATCCTCGTCTTCGACTTCATGATCGTGCGCGGGAGCTTCGCGACCGGCTGATGGGCGCGGGGTCGCGACAGACGCCGCGCCGGGGCGTCGCGGTGGAGCTTCAGGGTGTGCGCCGGTCGTACAACGGCTTCGACGTGCTCCGCGGCGTCGACCTCTCGGTGAAGGCCGGCGCGCTGCTCGCGATCGTCGGCCAGAGCGGCACGGGAAAGTCCGTCCTGCTCCGCCAGATCATCGGCCTCGAGCGCCCGGACGCCGGCCGCCTCGTGGTGGGCGATCTCGAGCTCCCGCGCTACCTCGCGCTGCCGCCCGGGGAGAAGCCCTTCCGTATCGCCATGGTCTTCCAGAGCGCGGCCCTCCTCGGCTCGCTCACCGTCGCGGAGAACGTGAGCCTCCGGCTGCGCGAGCAGCAGCGCCTGCCGCCGGCCGAGATCGACGAGATCACCCGCCGGGTCCTCGGCGACGTCGAGCTCGAGGGCACCGGGGAGAAGCTCCCGAGCGAGCTCTCGGGCGGGATGCGCAAGCGCGTCGCGATCGCGCGCGCGCTGGCCATCGAGCCCGAGCTGATCCTCTACGACGAGCCGACCGCCGACCTCGACCCGATCCTCACCCTGCAGATCGCCGAGCTGATCAAGCGCATCCGGGCGTCTCACGGATCGACCCAGATCATCGTCACGCACAACCTGCCCCTGGCGCGCGCGATCGCGGACGAGATCGCCGTCCTCGACCGGGGGCGCATCGTCGAGTGCAGCACCCCGGCCGAGCTCGTGCAGAGTCGCCAGCCGCTGACGCGCGAGTTCCTGCGGGCCGCCGCGCTCGGCACGTAGGAGGACGCGATGCTCACGAGAGAACAGCGGATCGGGGCCTTCTTCGTCGTCGGCGTCATCCTGCTCTTCGTCGCCATCGAGCTGACGCTCGGGGTGGGACTCTTCAAGCGACGCTACCCTCTCTACGCCACCTTCCGAGATGTCCAGGGGCTCGACACCGGCGCCGACGTCCGGCTGGCGGGCATCAAGGCGGGGCGCGTGGGCGGCATGCAGATCGAGCGGGACCGCGTCCGGGTCAAGCTCCTGATCAACGGCGGACTGGCCGTCAAGAAGGACTCGGTCGCCCGCCTCGACTTCCGGGCGCTCAGCGGCGAGCGCTTCGTGGCGCTCACCCTCGGCACGCCGACCGCCAAGGCCGCCGAGCCGGGCGACACGCTCGAGGGCGAGACGCCGGCGAGCTTCTCGGACGTCTTCGACCAGCTCTCGAGCGTCGCCCAGAACGTGAACGAGCTGGTCTCGAGCCTCAACGCCAACTCGCAACGGCTGCTCACCAACCTCGCCGACCTGATCGAGGAGAACCGGAGCGAGCTCGACCAGATCGCCGGCAACGTCGCCTCGATCACCGGCAAGCTCGACCGCGGCACCGGGACGCTCGGGCTCCTGCTCAACGACTCGAGCCTCTACGAGCGCGCCACCGCGGCCCTCGGCGACGTGCAGCACGCGGTGCAGGACATCGGCCAGGTGACGCGCGACCTCTCCCAGGGCCGCGGGACGCTCGGCCGGCTCATCCGCGAGGACGGGGGCCTCTACGACCAGGTGCGCGAGACGGTCGACCACCTGAACGAGTCGGCGCGCAACGCCGAGGAGATCACCGCGAGCCTGCGCGACGGCCAGGGCACGATCGGCAAGGCGCTCACCGACGACACGCTCTACTCGACGGGCGTCGACGCGCTGCGCAGCATGAACCGGGCGACGCAGTCGGTCGAGGACCAGGCGGCGATCTCGGTGCTCGGGACGATCGTGACGAGTCTCTTCTAGTTTCCGGGCGATCGCTCCGTCCGCCTGACGCCGAGCTGCGTGATCAGGAGCGCGGCGCCCGCCATCGCCACGCCCTTCAAGAAGAAGGAGGTTTGGATCTGCTGCATCTGCCGATCTGGCGCAGTGATCATCCAGACCCCGTGCACCGTGATGGTCACGGGGACGAGGAAGATGACGATCAACCACGCCCCGAGACGTGGGTAGCGATTCGTCACGATCAGGGTCGCGCCCACGAGCTCGACCACGGCGGAGATCATCACCCAGAACGTGCGGAACGGAATCGCAGCGGGCATCAAGGCAACGAACTCGTTCAGCTGGGTGAAATGTGCGATGCCCGACAGGAAGAAGATGAGCGTGAACATGATCCGGCCGGCGACGCCAATGGCCGGGTGGAGGATACCAACGTCGTCGCGTTCCATCGCGTGAGGCCGCTACACCGATGCGCGGCGTGAAGCAATGGAACGCCGGGCGTGCCCGCAGGTTCACAGCGACAGCGTCCCGGTCCGGATCAGGTAGGCGAGCCGCGCCCGCTGCTCGGGCTTGAGGACCGCGTGGATACGGGCGAGCGACTGGACGAGCGTGTCCCGGAGCCGCTCGGCGCCCCGCACGCGAATCGTCGCCCCCTCCGCCGCCTTCTGCTGGTCGAAGACCTCACCCGCGATCGCGTCGGCGAGCGCCGTCACGGCCCGGCGGCCGTCGACCTCGGCCTGCGCGCGCTCGGTCTTGAGCTCGTTCAGGATGCGCGCCAGCTCGGCCACCTGCTGCTCGTCGAGCCCGAGCTTGTAGGCGAGGTAGCGAAGGGGCCGTCGGACGCCGAAGGCGCCGGCGCCCAGGTCGCCGTGATCGGGCGGGGCCGCCCAGTAGGCGCCGTGGGCCATCGATCCACAGCCCGCGTGCACAGCGTACTCGCGGCTGGCGTGGCGGGATCGCCACCAGTGCATCATCGCTGGATGCATGTTCTTCTCCTCTCGCAGGGGCTCATCGCTCCCGGCGGGGTTTGACGCGTGGGCGAAATGCCTCACGCCGTAGTGGCTTTCCAAATAGCGCAGGGCGCCTCCGTGTCAAGCGCTCGGGCCTCAACCGTCGCCGGGCCGGCGCCGGCGGGATGCGGCGAGATCCTCGTAGATGCTCCGTCGGGGTCCCACGGCCACGATGCGGACAGTGCGAGCGGACCGGTCGGACGTGTAGACGATGCGGAACCGCCGCACCCGGTATCGCCAGAGCCCCGCCAGCTCTCCTCGCAGCGGCTCGCCGATCGACGGCGCATTGCCGAGCGCGTCGAGCGCGCTTCGAACGCTCCGTTTCAGGTCCGGATGGAGCGCGCGGATGACCTCGGCCGCTTCCGGGGCAATGACGAGCCGGTATCGGCTCATTCAGTGTCGGCGTCGACGGGCCCGCTTGGGCGGCTCACCAAATACCTCGTCCAGCGACAGCCCCTTGCCGCCGCGCGCGAAGTACCGCTGGCTGCGCTGAATCTGGCGCATCAGGGCCCGATCGCTCAGCACATCGATGGTGGCCTTCAAGCGCTCATACTCCGCGAAGTTCACGAGGACGGCCGCCGGACGGCCCTTGCGCGTGACGACGATCTCTTCCTCGCGCTCCTCGACACCCGTCAGGAGCTCCGGAAGATGGGTCTTCACCTCGGAAATGGGCAAGGTGCGTGCCATGCTGTCGCCTCCTGTGGACCAGAAAACTGGTCCACGATAACGGGGCAACGTCCGGCGCGCAAACGTTAAACTCGCAACCCAACCACGACGCCGCTGCTCACCCAACCTTCGCGTCGCTTCCCCCCCGGCGACGCTCCATCGGAACCACGTTGCCCGTGATCGAGCGACCTGTCGCCGGACGCTGATGCGGCCAATCGGCGATCGGTTGCGAGGGCTGCGGGCCCACTCGGTCCAACACGAAATCCACCAGGTCCCACCACCCAAGCAACATGCACGCCGCAGCCAGAATCCCTACCCACATTGCCGACGACGTCATGTCTCTCTCCCCCTCAGCAATAGAACGCCGCCACGGCGCAGAGGATGAAGAAGGTCACCGCGATGGCGGCGGCGCGGAGCTCGGCCCGTTCCCTGGCGTCTGCGTTCATGTGATCTCCGCCGACTCTCCGCGCAGGTCGCCTTCCTGGATGCAGGGTGGCGCGGGGGTCCCTTGACGCAGCATCGCCACTCGGCCACTTCGCGACGGTGAGATGGCTCCGCCTCCTCGTGCTCTTCCTCGCCTTCGCGGCCACATCCCACGCCGAGCCGGCTCCCATCCTGATCGCCTCCACGGCCGACGGCGCCCTGCTGGTCTTCCGCGCCGACCGTCCGCAGACGATCCGGCCCGTTCATCTGCGGGGGATCTCCGGGCAGCTTCTCGGCGTCGACACCCGTCCGGCCGACGGTCACCTCTACGGGCTCACCACGAGCAACGACCTCTACCGGATCGATCCGACGACGGGCGCGACGACGCTCGTCAGCACCCTCACCGTTCCCTTCGACGGCGACACGCGCTCGGGCATCAGCTTCAACCCGCAGGCCGACCGCCTGCGCCTCGTCAGCGCCGATGGCCAGAACCTGCGCGTGCAGGTGTTGCTCGGAGCGGCGGCTGTCGACACGCCGCTCGCCTACGCGGCCGCCGACCCGAACGCCGGCAAACGCCCGCGGATCGCGGCGGCGGCGTACACCAACGCGGTTCGGGACGCGGCCACGACGAAGCTCCTCGAGATCGATGCGGAGCAGGACGTCCTCGTGGTCCAGGACCCACCCAATGACGGCGTCCTCGCCACGGTGGGCCCGCTCGGCGTCGATTTCTCGCCCCTCGCCGGCTTCGCCATCGTCACCGACGCCGGGGTCGATCGCGCTTTCGCCGCCACCGATGGCAAGCTCTACACGGTCGACCTCCGGTCCGGTGCGGCGACGGTGGTCGGCCCGATCGGGGACTCGCCGGCCGTCGTCGTCTCGCTCGCGGCCACGACCGAGGCCAACGCCCCCTGACTTCCGGGCTGCATCCATCGGGCGGGCCGGGACGTAGTAGAGACGGTGTGCGATCCCGCCTCCCGACCGACTATGATAGCCAGGACGCCGACTTGGCAGCATCGCCCGACCCGCCGGACGAGGTTCTGCTCCGTGCCCTCGCCACAGACAGAGCCGCCCTCGGCCCGCTCTATGATCGGTACGGCGGCCTCGTCTACGGCCTGGCGCGCGCGATCCTCGAGTCGCCCGACGAGGCCGAGGACCTCACGCAGGAAGTGTTCGTGACGCTGTGCCAGCGCACCCTCTACGATCCGGCGCGCGGCTCCCTCGGCGCCTTCTTGACGACGCTCACCCGCTCGCGGGCCATCGACCGGCTGCGGAGTCGCAGCCGGCGGCTCCGTATCCTCCGGGCGACGTGGCGGAGCGCGCCGCCGCCCGATCCGGGGGCTCCCCCGGCCGAGCGGATCGCGACGCGCGAGTGCGCCGCGCGGGTCCGCGGCGCGCTTGCCGATCTCCCGGCGGACCAGCGGCGCGCGCTCGAGCTGGTCTACTACCGGGGGCTCACGCAGGCCGAGATCGCCGCGACCCTCGACGCCCCTCTCGGGACGGTGAAGAGCTGTGCGCGCGGCCCTGGCGGACCTCGTGGAGTGACGTCGTGACCGAGCCACGCAACCCCACTGCCGAGGAGCTCGCCGTCGACTACGTGCTCGGCGAGCTGCCGCCAGAAGAGGCGGCCGCCTTCGAGCGACGGGTGGCCGACGACCCGGAGCTCGCACGCGAGGTGCGCCGGCTCCGCGCGACGCTCGGGCTCGTGCCCTTCGCGACCGTCACCGAGCCGCCTGCCGGACTGCGCGGCCGCGTGCTCGCCGCGGCGGCCGAGCGCGTCCGGGCGCGGGCGCCCCGGCGGGTCGTCTGGAGCCGGTTCGCGGCCGCCGCCGCGGCCGCGCTCGCCCTCGCCTTCGGGTTCGACTCGTACCGCGTCCGGCGGGAGCTGAGCCTCGAACGCCAGCTCACGGCGACCCTCCACGAGCCGAACGTCGTGCGCTCGTTCGCGCTCGCGGGAGCGGGCGGTGCGTACGGCACGGTCGCCCTCGATCTCGACGCGAAGCGCGGGGCGGTGGTCCTGAAGAACCTGGCGGCGCTGCCGCCGGGCGATCGGTACCGCCTGTGGGCACAGGTCGGGGACAAGAGCGTCTTCTGCGGCGAGTTCGGGGTCGACCCGGCCGGGACGATCGTCGCGCAGTTCCCGGTACCGGTCGAGTCCTACACCGCGCCGATCGCGCAGCTCTTCCTCACCTCGGAGTCGACGCCGCGGGCCGCGGCGCCGGCGGGCCCGACGGTGATGCAGAGCACGTAGTCAGCGGCGGTAGCTGAGCTCGACGAAGCCGTAGTCGGCCGCGCTCCCGGCGAACGTCCGGCGCACGACGTCGCCCCCGAAGGCGTGGCCGTAGTACCCGTTCACCGTGACCTGCGGGTGGACGCGCACGCTCGCGGACAGGTCGACGACCTGCGCGAGGTCGTGCTGGCCGCCGGCGGGCGATCCCGCGTAGCCGAACACGTGGTTGCTGGTGGCACCGCCGCCCGAGTACCAGAGGTCCCGCCCGTCGCTCACCGTGAGCCAGTGATAGTCGGAGCGCAGGCTCAAATTCCGATGCGGCGTGAGCAGGATCTGCGCGAAGGCGTCGCCGCTGTTCATCAGATTGTAGAAGGGCAGCTGGGCATACGTGCGCGCGGTGGGGAGAAGCTGGAAGAACGTCCGGTGGTGGCCGTCCGTCGGGTTGCCGTCACCCGAGGACCAGTCGTAGCCGACTCGGAGCCAGGGCGCCGCGGCGAGCGCCGGGAGCTGGTAGCCCGTCTCCAGGGCCCACGCCCACGCCAGGTGGTCATCGACGCCCCATTCGCCGGCCTGGACGGCCGCCCATCCGAGGATATCCATGCGACCGGGCCCCGCGTCGACGACGGTCAGCGCGTGCCCGCCGGCGGTGTGGATCGCGATCGGCGCATGGTCCGCGGTGCGCACCGGCAGCGGACGGTCATCGACCTTGAGCACGCGGCTCCGTCCGTCACGGTAGTAGAGGTAGAAGACCCGGGCGTCCGCGGGCGGGCCGGCGGGCAGGCGCTTGAGCGTCAGGGCGGCTCCGGCGAGCGTCACGTCGAGCTCCTTGTTGGCGCTCACTTCGAAGCCACCCTCCGTCGGGCGCGTGCCGAAGACCGTGGCGTTCCAGGCCGGCCGGTCGTAGGCGAGCCGCGCGCCGTCGAAGCTGCGCGTCACGTGCGTGAACTCGAACGGCCCCACGAGGCGCTCGGCGATCCGGATGCGCTTGAGCGCCGCCAGCGTCGGGTCGCCGGGCACGGTCTCGAGGCCGTCGCGGTATTCGAAGCGACCGACCGTCGCCGCGAGGCCGGCTCGCCGGAGCGTCAAGAAGCCGAGCTTCAGGAACGGCTCGCCCTGCGTACGCTGCTTCGTGCTCGCGTAGTAGATCGCACCCGGCCCGAGGTTGCCGGCAAGCGGCAGCAGGCTGGCATCGGCAGGCAGGTTGGCGAGACGCGTGTCCTGCGCGACCAGCGTCAGCTGCGCGTGCGGCAGGACGACGGATAGCCCGGCGCGCAGCTGGCTCGCGAAGAAATCGTAGCGTTCGGCGCCGGGGGCAGCCGTCCCCGGGCGCGGGCGGAACCAATCGACGAACTCGCCGCGCACACGCTCGCTCAGGATGAGCGAGACGCGATCCCGCCAGCCGTCGTCGCCACGCGCCACGGACGCCACGAGCAGGCAGAGCACGGTCACGACACGGGTCATCGGGCCGGCTCGGAGATAGCGACCGCGGCCACCGGACTCCAGGCCCCTGGCCTTGGCCGCTGCATCCCCCCGCCGGTGCCGCGCGTAGAGCGGGACAAAGGAGGCTTCAACCATGAGACGGACCTCACACATCTTCGGGCTGGCGACCATCCTCGCCGGCATTCTCGTCACGGCGCGCCCGGCCTCGGCGGCGTTCGCGCCCCTGCCGGCGAGCGGCGCGCAGGTGAACGACGATCCGACGAAGGGGATCGACCCGACCGAGGACGCCGGTCTGGTCGACGTCGCGGGCGGCACGGTGGTCGCCGGCAACGTGCAGGTGCCCTGGGCGACCTTCGAGCAGAAGATCGGCGACACGCAGCTGATCTTCGTGCGCGCGTTCAAGAACGGCGCCTGGGTGACACAGGGATTCCCGGCGTGGCTCAACATCGATCCGACGGTGGTGGCCGAGGCGCCGTCGATCGATTTCGCGGGCGCCGGCCGCACGGTGCCATGGGTGACCTGGTACGAGCCGAACAAAAACTTCGGCGACCCGACCAACATCTTCGCCAGCCGCTTCAACGCCGCCGTGAACCACTGGCTCCCCTCGGGTCAGGACCGCACGGACGGCGCGCGCGTCCCCTCGCTCAACATCCACACCAACCGCACGGCGGAGAACCCCTCGGTCGCCGGCGGGGCGACGGTCGCCGGGAACGATCCCGTCCCGTGGATCGTCTGGGAGGAGAACGACGGCGCCGCGACGGATGCGACGGCGCCGCGTCAGATATTCGTGTCGAAGGGCGTGAAGCAGGCGGCGGCCGGAACGCCGTGCACGGACTTCAGGCCGTCGGCTGCAACCAACCTGAACGGCTTCTGCTGGCAGCAGGTGGGCATCGACCGCCTCGCCTCCGGCCAGGCGGCGCCGGACGACACGGTCGACCCGACGCTCAACATCGACCCGACCCGGGCCGGCGTCGAGCCGGACATCGCCTTCACCGGCAGGGACGACACCGTCGTGTGGACGGTCTGGTACGAGGAGGATCCGACGGCGATCGCCGGGCTCCGCAGCAACCAGATGATCTTCGCCGCCAAGGCGGTCGCCGATGCCGCGGCCGACGGCAAGTTCCACTGGCAGGCGGTCGGCAGCGGCACCGCCGGGAAGACGAACGTCCTCGACACGAGCGGCGCGAATCGCCTCGGCCCGTGCGCCGACTCGCAGGACGCCGAGGACGCCTGCTCGCTCAATGCCGTCGCGGGTAATGATGCCGAGAACCCGCGCGTCGCGGCGGGCACGCTGACGCCGGGTCAGCCGACGGTGCCGTGGGTCGTGTGGGAGGAGGACATCGGCGGCGGGCGGCACGCGATCTTCGTGTCGCGGCTGGTCGGCGGTGACCACTTCCAGCTCTTCAACGGCGGCCGGCCGATCTCGAACACGAGCAACGATTCATCGCGTCCCGATATCGCCTTTT
>VBLD01000114.1:2962-15656 GCA_005879205.1 Deltaproteobacteria bacterium | reverse complement strand
AACTCCACCCAGAGGATCAAGAGGATCATGACGATCGAGGCGCCGAGCACGCCCGTCATCTGCGGCATGATCTCCATGAAGTAGGCGAAGAGGATCGGGATGCCGGTGACGTAGATCTTCGTGTTCTCGTCGGACTCGCGCCGGACGATCTCCTGGATCTTCACCCACATGGTGGGCAGATCGAAGTACTCTTCCCAGAAGCCGGCGATGATCTGCGTCGCCTTGTCGTCCTCGGAGACGAAGAGGCCGTGGACCCCCTCGGTGGAGTAGACCTTGAGCTTCAGGAAATCGAGGTCGTCCTTCGACTCCGGCACGCGCGGATACATGAGCGGCACCACCTTGATGCCGGAGCCGGCGGTGAGGGTGGTCTTCACCTTCGGGTGGGTGATCGACAGGACCTGCTCGCCGTTGACGCCGGGAATGTCGTGCAGCAGCGCGAGCGTGATGCGGTCGACCTTCTGCACCGTCTCCGGGTCGTCGAAGATGGTGCCGTTCTTCACCTCGACGACGATCAGCACCGTGTTCGCGGTACCGAACATGCTCCGATACTGCTGGTAGAGCTGGATGTAGGGGTGGTTCCGCGGATAGAGGTCGAAGAAGTTGGTGAAGACGTGCATCCGGAACCACATGAAGAGCGCGAGGTAAACGGTGATCGCGGCGACGACGAGCGACACGAGCGCGCGGTGGCGGAGGAGGAAGAAGAGATAGGCTTCGATCGTCCGACGGGAGAGCATGTACCCTCAGGGAGCGGCCGCGGCGTCGCTGCCCGCGGGAAGGACGATGCGATCCTGCTCGACGCGGGCGGTGAACCCGCTGCCCCCGACGATGAACCCCTCGGGACCTCCGGCCAGGCTCGCGCCTCGCATCCAGACGAGCTGCTGCTTGCCGGGCAGCTCCCGGCGGGTCCACGTCTCGCCGCCATCCGCCGTGGTGAGGACCATGCCCGTATCACCGATCACGACGCCGTACCGGCCGGCGACCTGCACGGAGTAGAGTCCCGGGTTCTTGAGCGCCTCGAGAAACCCGAGTTCCTCGATCGACCCCGCCTCGACGGCGCCGCGCTGCACCTCCCACGTGCGCGCGCCGTCGCGCGTGCGGAGCACGAGCCCGTCGATGCCGACGACCCAGCCCTCCCGGGGGTTCGAGAAGCTCACCCCGAAGAGCGTCTTCTCGGTGCCGACGGGACGCTTCACCCAGGTGGTACCGCGGTCCTCCGTGACCAGGAGCGTGCCGTACTCTCCCGCCACGAACCCGTGCTCGGCATCGGGGAAGCAGACGTCGTACAGCACGACGTCGTCCGGGAGCGAGCGGTCCTCCCACGTCTTGCCGCCGTCGTGGGTGACGGCCACCGCGCCCCAGTCACCGACCGCCCAGGCGGTCTGCGCATCCAGGGCCCGCACCTTGAAGAGCGGCTTCTGCACCGGGATCGGGCTCGTCTGCTGCGTCCACGTCGCGCCCTCGTCCGCCGTGTGGAGGATGAGGCCCGACTTGCCGACCACCCAGCCGTCGCGACGGCCCGCGAAGTCGACGCCGAAGAGCGCACTCTTCGTGCCGCTCTCGCGCGCCTGCCACGTCTTGCCGCCGTCAGCGGTGTGATAGATGGCCCCGAAGGTGCCGACCGCCCATGCCTCGCGCGCATCGAGCGCCTTGACGTCGTAGAGGTTGTCACGGAGCGCGGCGGCCGTCGCGTCTCGCGCGACCATCGCGGAGGAGAGCACGAGCCACACGAGCGTGGCCCTGCGCGCCCACCGGCAGCGCGCTCGCCCGGGGCCCGGCATCGGTGGCGCCATACACAGCCCGTATTCTGGCGTCAATACGAGAGCCCGACGGGCGACGCGGGACGTCGGCGTCCACCGGCTCCTGACCCGACGCGTCAGACGACGCCCTCGCGTGCGAGCGCCGCGAGCTCGTCGCCCGACAGGCCGAGGAGCCGTCCGTAGACCTCGTCGTTGTGCTCGCCGAGACGCGGCGCGCCGCGCCGGATCGCGCCCGGCGTACGCGAGAAGCGCGGGTAGACCCCCTGCATGCGGAGCGGACCGATGACCGGGTCGTCCACCGTGACGATGTCGCCGCGCGCCGCGATGTGCGGGTCGGCGAAGATGTCCGCCGCCGAGTAGGCGACGCCGAAGGGGACCTCGTGCCGCTCGAGGATGTCCGCGATCTCGCGCGCCGTTCGCTGCCGGCACCAATCGCCGACGATGGTATTGATCGCCTCGCCGTGCTCGGCGCGGAGAGCGAGCGACGCGAAGCGCGGATCGGCGAGCAGGTCCTCGCGCCCCATGGCGCGCGCGAGGCGAGGGAAGAGGCCGTCGCCCGCGGCGACGATGCAGACGAACTTCCCGTCGCGCGTCTCCCAGTTGTCGAGCGGCGCCGAGTTGGAGAGCCGATTGCCCTCGCGCTCGCGCACGAGACCGAGGCGATCGAAGGCCGCGAGGGTGTGCTCCATGACGCGCAGCACCGACTCGTAGAGGGACAGGTCGACGTACTGCCCGCGCGCCGGGCGTCCGGTCTCGCGCGCCCGCCGGTCCCGCTCGTAGAGCGCGGAGACGATCGCGAGGGCGTTGAAGACGCCGGTCAGGTAGTCGGCGACGACGACGCCCGGGCGGACGGGCGGACGGTCGGGATAACCGGTGACGTAGAGGAGGCCTCCCGCGGCGATGCCGTTGCGGTCGAGGCCGGGCCGGTCGCGGTAGGGGCCGGTCTGCCCGTAGACCGAGACGCGCGTCAGGACGAGGCCCGGGTTCAGCGCGGCGAGCGCCTCGTAGCCGAGCCCCCAGCCTTCGAGCGTACCCGGCTGGAAGTTCTCGACCACGACGTCGACCAGCGGCACCAGCCGCTTGAGCAACACCTGCCCGCCCGCCTTGCGCAGATCGCAGGTGATCGACTTCTTGCCGCGGTTCTCGACCGCCCAGAAGAGGGAGTAGCCATCGACGAAGGGGCCGATGGAGCGCAGGAAGTCGCCCTGCCCCGGCAGCTCCACCTTGATCACCTCGGCGCCGAGGTCGGCGAGCAGCGTGGCGGCAAAGGGCGCGGCGACGCGCGTGCCGAGGTCGAGGAGCCGGATGCCCGCGAGCGGGCCGGCGGGTACATTCATAGTCTCAGCCATCCCGCGCCGGTCCGCGCGCTGTCAAGGCGGAAAGTGGCGTGCGGCACGGCCGTGACGGTCAGCATCACACTATTGCCGTTATTGCCGTTCGGGGGGCCGCCCATGTGTCGTCCCGCGGGTGCGCCGAGGCACCGAAGTTGCATCCACCGGATGATAGCGATGAAACGCTCTGGCAAGAGCCAGCGCGGGCAGGCCGCCGTCCTGATGGCACTGTGGCTGACCGGCGCCTTCTTCGCCCTGACGGTGGTCGGTATCGACATCGGTCACCTCGGGACGTCGGCGACCGAGCTGCAGACCGTCGCGGACATCGCGGCGGCCGCCGGCGCGCGGAACCTCCTGAAGGGCGGCTCGGCCAGCACCGCGAAGTCCGAAGCCGCCAGCGTCGTGGCCAAGAACAAGGTCGACGGTCAGAGCGTCGCGATCGCCGCGGCCGACGTCCACGTCGGCACCTACGTCGGCGGCGTGTTCGCCGAGACGAGCATCAACCCGAGCGCCGTCCGCGCCACGCCCAGCGTTACCGTGAACAACGTGGTGGCGGGCCTCGTCGGCATGAAGACCTCGACGATCCATAAGGAGGCCATCGCCTCTTTCGGGGGAGTTCGATCAGTGCTTCGGGACGGATTCCTGCCTGCCCAAGGACACCGGGTTCCCGAAGGACAACGAGCCCCGGACCGCGTGGACGAGCTTCACCGGCGGCCAGGCCACGGGCGACATCGATCAGTGGATCTCCACCTCGTGCGGCGGCAGCGGCAAGACCATCCCGTCCTACAGCGTCGGCAACACCATCACGATCGTGCCGGGCGTCCACAACTCGGTGACGCACGGTCTGGACTGCCTCTACAACCAGGGGCATCGGCAGTTCATGGTCCCCGTGGTCCAGTGCAACGCCGCCGGCACCAACATCACCGGAACGGTCACCGGCTTCGCCACCTTCGTCATCGACAACGCCACGAGCAACCATGGGATCGACTTCCACGTGATCTCGCAGGAGATCAGCGACCTCCCTCTCGGCGGCTGCGCCAAGTGCGGGAGTGGCAAGATGATGCTCGTGAGATGACACGGGGCCGACGCTACACGCCGTCCCAGTCCGCCCGCGTGATCGCGTAGAGATACAGGTCCCGCGCCGCCTCGGTGGCGTAGCCGTTGCTCCAGTAGGCGCGCGCCAGCCCGTAGCCGAGCTCGGCGCGACGGTCCGGCGGCGAGACGACGCGCAGGTCGGCGCCGCCGATCACGGCGTCCGTCTCGCGCAGCACGATGGCGCGCGCGAACCACGTGTCACCGCCGCCGAGAGTCGAGCGGATGAAGGACGCCGCGGTGGCGGGATCGTCGTAGGTGTCCCATTGCAGATGGCGGGTCACCTCGGGATCGGACGCATAGGCCAGCACCGCCGGCACGTCGCCGAGGGCGAACGGTCGCAGAAGGACGCGCGGGCCGACCATCTCCCCGGGTGCGCTCATCAGTATTCTTCGCTCGCGCTCATCAGTATTCTTCGCTCGCGCTCATCGCGCACGCGGCAGCCCGAGCACCCGATCGGCCAGGATGTTCCGCTGGATCTCGGAGGTGCCGGCGAACAGCGTGGCCGCGCGGTAGTAGAGGTACGAGCGCGCCAGGCGGCCGCCCGCCACCGCGTGCGGGCCCGCCTGCCAGCAGAGCCCGCGCGGCCCGAGGAGATCCATCAGGGTATCGTGCATGCGCTGGCTCATCTCGCTCCAGAAGAGCTTCACGAAGCTCGACTCGGGGCCGAGGGGCTCCCGGCGGGCGAGGCGCGACAGCGTCCGCCAGTTGTTGAGCCGCGTGATCTCGACCTCGATGAAATGCTGCGCGACCCGCTGGCGGATCACCGGATCGCGCCGACGCGGCGCGACCCCCTCGACGCCGTCGCGGGCGAGCCGGAGCAGGTCGTCGAGCAGCATGCGGTGGATGACGAGCTGGCGCGGCGAGGTGCCGCGCTCGTGCGCCAGCGTCGTGCTGGCGATCGCCCACCCCTCGTGCTCGGCACCGACGAGCTGCGCGCGCGGCACGAAGACGGCGTCGAGGAAGACCTCGTTGAACTCCTCGCTGCCGGTCATCTGACGGAGCGGCCGCACGGTCACCCCCGGCGCCTCCATGTCGCAGATGAAGAAGCCGAGTCCCTTCGCCTTCGGGGCAGCGGAATCGGTACGCGCGAGCAGGATCCCCCAGCGCGCGAACTGCGCATAGCTCGTCCACACCTTCTGCCCGCTCACCAGCCAGCCACCGGTGGTCGGCTCGGCGCGCGTGCGAAGCGCGGTCAGGTCCGACCCCGCGCCCGGCTCCGAGAAGAGCTGGCACCAGAGCTCGTCGGCCGGCAGGATCGGCGGCAGGAACCGCCGCTTCTGCTCCTCGGTGCCGTGCGCGATGAGCGTCGGCCCGACCAGGTTGACGCCGATCCGGTTGAGCACCTCGGGCGCCCGCGCCGCCGCCAGCTCCTCCTGCAGGATGTAGTGCTCGACCGCCGACGCCCCGCGCCCGCCGTATGCCCGCGGCCAGTGAATGCCGACCCACCCACCGCCGTGCAGCGTCCGCTGCCAGGCGCGGAGCTCTCTGACCTCGTCCGCGAGCGACGGCGCCGCCGGCGCCCCTCCGGGTACGTGCTCCCGGAGCCACGCTCGCAACTCGGTCCGGAAGACCTCCTCGACAGGCGTGAAGGAGAGGTTCACCACTCGTACTTGCCCGCCGGGCGCCGCGGCGGTCAACTCACCCTCCGAGCCGCCCATGAGCCCGCTCGGCGACCCGCTCTTCCTCGGGCGCTGCGTGCAGCTGAACTAGCGACGCATGCAACCGGACGGCGCACTCCGCGCAGGTCGGACCGACTGCCGGAGCGCCGCCGGCCGGCTGGTCAGCCGGCCCGCTCGCGGAGACCGTACTTCCCGATCTTCTTCTGCAGGGCCCGCACCGAGATGCCGAGCCGGCGCGCGGTCTGCGTCCGGTTCTCCCCGTGGCGACGCAGCTCCTGGATGATCAGCAGCTGCTCGATCCGCCCCATCCGGTCGCGCAGCTTGCCGTCGTCGCCGTTGGTCGCGGCCAGCGCCTCGTCGCCCGCCACCTCGCTCGACAGGTGCACGAGGTCGATCGACTCGCACGGCTCCGCGAGTGCGACGGCGCGCTCGAGCTCGTTCTTCAGCTCGCGCACGTTGCCGGGCCAGGGGTAGCGCTCGAGGCAACGCAGCGCCGCCGCCGTGATCCCCTTCAGCTGCTTGCCCGAATGCGTGTTGTAGCGGTGGAAGAAGTGCTGGGCGAGGAGGGCGATGTCGCCGGTGCGCGCGCGCAGCGGCGGCAGCGGGACCGGAAAGACGTTCAGGCGGTAGAAGAGGTCGCGACGGAAGCGGCCCGCCTCGACGTCGGCCTTGAGGTCCCGATTGGTCGCGGTGATCAGCCGCACGTCCACGCGGACCGACTGCGAGGCGCCGACCGGCCGCACGAGACCGTCCTCCACGATGCGCAGCACCTTCACCTGCATCGTGGGTGACATCTCTCCGATCTCGTCGAGGAAGATCGTGCCGCCGTTCGCCTCCTCGAAGAGGCCTCGCCGGTCCCGGAGCGCGCCCGTGAAGGCGCCCTTCACGTGGCCGAAGAGCTCGCTCTCGAGCAGCGGCTCGGGCATCGAGCCGCAGTTCACCGCGACGAACTTCCGTCCCTTGCGCCCGCTGTTGTAGTGGATGGAGCCGGCCGCCAGCTCCTTGCCGGTGCCGGTCTCGCCCGCCACCAGCACGGTCACCGAGGACTGGCTCGCCTTCTCGAGGAGCCGGAAGACGTCGCGCATGACCGGGCTCGAGCCGATCAGGTTGCCGAGCCGGTAGCGGTCACTCACCTCGCGGCGCAGCGCCCGGTTCTCCACCTCGAGCTTCTCGTTCGCCGCCTGCAGCTCGCCGACGAGCCGCGTGTTCTCGGCGAGCAGTCGCGCGTTGCGCCGGCGGAGCCCGTAGGTTTCCATGGCACCGCGCACGATCTGCACCAGCTCGGCGTTCTCCCAGGGCTTGGTGACGAACTGGTAGACGCGCCCCGCGTTGATCGCGTCGAGAAGGCTCCCGACGTCGGCATAGGCGGTCAGCACGATGCGCACGACGTCGGGCTTCTCCTCGGCCACGCGCGCCAGCAGCTCCGTACCCGCCATGCCCGGCATGCGCTGGTCGGCGATCACCACGCCCACCTCCCGCTCGGCCAGGCGGGTGAGCGCCTCCTCACCGTTCCGTGCCGTGAGGACCGGAAACTCCCCCTGGAAGAGCTGCGGGACGAGCGCGAGGACAGGCGCCTCGTCGTCGACCACCAGGAGGGCCGGTGTCGCTTCGACGTCGCTCATGAGGTCTCCGGAACCACGGCGGGCGGCTCGACCGGCAGCCGGACGACGAAGGTGGCGCCGTGGCCGGGCGCGCTCTGGAGCTGGATGTCGCCCCCGTTGCGCGCGACCAGTGAATGGGCGATCGCGAGCCCGAGCCCGGTTCCCTTGCCCACCGCCTTGGTCGTGAAGAAGGGCTCGAAAACACGCTCGCCCAGCTCCGGCGCAACGCCGGGGCCGCTGTCGCTCACCTCGACGAACACGCTCCCGTTCTCGGCGTACGTCCTCAGGCGGATATCCCCCTGTCCTTCGACCGCCTGCACGGCGTTCGTCAAGAGATTCATGAACACCTGGTCGATCTGGCCGGGATTGCAGCGCGGGCGCGGGATGTCGCCGTAGTCGCGGCGGATCTCGATGCGGTCGCGGTACTCGCCGCGCAGGAGCTGCAGCGCCCGGTCGAGGCCGGCATGCAGGTCCGTCGGCTCGCGCCCGTGCTGCGGCGCGCGGGCAAATGCGGTGAGCTCGCGGACGATGCGCGCGGCGCGCGCCGCTCCCTCGCGACAGATGTTGGCGTTCTGCGCGAGCGCCTCGAGGCGCTCCGCAAAGGCGGGATCGGCCGTCCCGTCGAGACGCTCGCGCAGGTCCACGGCCGCAGTATGGATGAGGTCGACGCTCGCGTTGATGAACGCCACCGGGTTGTTGATCTCGTGCGCGATGCCCGCCACCAGGCGGCCGAGGGAGGCGAGCTTGTCGGCGCGCGCGAGCTGCGCGTGGGCGGCGAACAGGGCCTCGTGGGTGCGTGCCAGATCGTGTGTCCGCTCGGCGACGCGCTGCTCCAGCGTCCCGGTGAGCTCGCGCACGGCGGCGTAGGAGGCCGCATTGCGCAGCGCGATGGCCGACTGGTTGCCGAGCGTGCGGAGGAGCCTCAGGTCGTGCGAGCCGTAGGCGGCGCCGGAACGCTTCGGCCCGATCGCCAGGAGGCCCTCGAGGCCCTCCTCCACGCGCAGCGCGACGATCAGCTTCACGCCCGCGGCGGCGAGCGCGCGCGCCCCCGGGCTCGAGCCCGCGGCGAGCGACACGACCGAGGCGCCCGGCCCGGGCACGGCGCGCAGCACCGGGTCGTCGGCCTCGACGGCCATGCCGCCCCGGTCGCGCAACGTCCCGGCGCCATCGGGCAGGAGGAGCAGGCACGGGACCGGAGCCACCGTCTGCGCGAGCGTGCGCGCGATGGCGGTGACGATCTCGCTGCGGTCGAGCGACGCGGCGAGCGTCCGGCTGACGGCCTCGACCGTGGCCTCGGGGTCGTAGTGGGTGCGGAAGAAGAACCGGTCGACGAGGGACTGCACCGCGCGGCGCAGCGGCGCGACGATCGCGACCACCGCCAGCGTGAAGAGGAACGGCCCCCAGGTGGACGCTCCAGCGGGGAGCTCCGGTCCGAGGGCATGCGCGAACCCGAGTAACGCCACGTAGCCGGTCGTCACCGCGACGCTGAACACCGCGTAGAAGACGCTGCGCGTGAGGAGCGGATCGAGGTCGAGAAGGTCGTGCTTCAGGACCGCGTAGGTGACGCAGAGCGGGAAGAGCGTGGTGAGGATCGGCAGCAGGTTCACCGGCAGCGGCACGCCCGCCGTCATGGCGGCCAGCTCCATGATCGCCGGCATCCCGAAGGCGATGAGCGTGCCGACCGCCACCACCTGCACGCGCACCCGTCCGTCCGGACTCGCACGGCGGTACCACCGGAAGATCACGGCGCTCGCCACCAGCGCGGCCGCCGCGAGGTAGACCAGGCTCGCCTCGAAGAAGCTCATCCAGAGCTCGGGTGCCCGGTCGTAGAGACGGATGTCGAGGATCGCGTGCAGGAGCGTCACGACGCCGAGGAACGCGAGCAGCGCGCCCGAACGCCGCGGCATCGGCCGGTCGGGAAAGGTGAGCGCCAGGACGAGCAGCGCTGCAGGCGCGGTCGCCTGCGCCACCGCGTCGAGCGAGCGGAAGCGGAAGCGATAGAAGTCGCCGAGCGAGACCAGGAGGAAGAGGCCCCAGGCGAGACCGAAGACCAGCATCGCCGCGCTCGCCGGCCGGCCCGGCTTCAGGTACGCCACGACGAAGCCGAGCACGACGAACACCGCGCCGTTGACAAGATAGACGCCGAACAGCGAGATGTAATCGGCGAGCGTGAAGCGCATGACGTCGACGCTCCGATCGACGTGCCCGCCCGGGGTCGCGAAGGTGTACCGAACCGGAGTTCCGACTTGACGCGTCCACGTCTGCTCGACCAGATCGGTGACACGCGCCACCGGCTGACCGTCCACCGCGACGAGCTGCGACCCGAACGGGACCTGAGCGCGAAAGCCGGTCCAGTGCGCGAGTCCGACGGGTGCAACGATGCGATTGCGGCCGAGCAGGAAGCCCATGAACGGCCGTCCGACCCAGGCCGTCGAGTCGACCAGGCACACGAGCGTGACCGCGGACACCGCCGCGACCAGCACGTGAAGAAGCCGGCGGTCGGTCAACATGCCCCCGATGCGTGCCGAGCAATATCCGCGCCATGGGTTGCTGCCGGCGCGGCAGGAGTCCTGGCGGCCATCAGCTTCCCACCGGTCGGTCTCGCGCCGCTCGCCTGGGTCGCGCTCTGGCCTCTCATGCTCGCGCTCCGCCGACGCGGATGGGGCATGCGGCTCGGGCTCGGCGCCGTGACGGGAATCGTCTGGTCGCTCGGCCTCGTCGGATTCTGGCTCTACCCGGCGGTGGAAGAACATCTCGCTACCGGACCGCTCGCCGCCGCGGCGCTCACGATCGCGGCGGCCTGGACCTACGGAGGAGCCTACCTCGCCGCCTTTGCCCTGGTCTACGGGTGGCTGCCCTCGCCACGCTGGCTCGCCGCCCCGGCGGTCTGGGTCCTCCTCGAGCAGGTGCGGATCCGGGCTCTCGGGGGAGCGCCGTGGGGCCTCCTCGGGCACACCCAGCATGGGTTCCTGCCGCTCGCCCAGCTCGCGGAGCTGACCGGCGTCGAGGGGCTCTCATTCCTCGTCCTGATGCCGGCCGCGGCGCTCGCCGAGCGCGGCACGATGCGCCGGACCGGGCTCGCGGTCGCCGCGGTCCTGGCGGTCTCGGCCTCGGGCTTCGGAGCGCTGCGCCTCCGCGCCTTTCCGCCCGGTCAGGCGCCAGGCGCAACGCCGCGCGTCGCGGTGATCAGCGGGCACAACCTGGCCGGCGATCCGCTCGCCGCCTACCTCGAGGCCACGGCGAGCGCGCCCGCGTCGGCGCTCACCGTCTGGCCTGAGGCCGCAGTTCCAACCTATCTCGCCGAGGACCCCGTGGCTCGGGAACGGGTCGCTCGCGCGGCGCGCGCCCGGGGCTGGCTGCTCGTCGGCGCGCCGCGCCACAGCGGCCGCGGCGACGCGCAGCGGTATTTCAACTCAGCCCTTCTGTTCGACCCGGAGGGCCGGCTCGTCGCGGCCTACGACAAGCAACGCCTGGTGCCGTTCGCCGAGCGCTCGCCGCTCCTGGCGCTCGGCATCGTGGCGCGTCCGTTCAGCCCGGGCACGACGGATGCGCCGCTCGCGACCGATCGCCTGCGCGTCGGACCCCTCATCTGCTGGGAAGCCGTGTTCCCCGATCTCGCGCGTCGCTACGCCCGTCAGGGGGTCGACGTCCTCGTGAACCTCACCAGCGACCGCGACCTCGGCGCGGGTGCGGAGCAACAGCTCGCGTTCTCGCGCTTCCGCACCATCGAGACCCGCCGGTGGCTGGTGCGGGCATCCGGCACCGGGCCCACGCTGCTCGTCGATCCCGCCGGGCGCATCCGTCGCGACGAGACCCTGCGGCTGCCCTCGGGCGTCAGCGCCGGGACCACCTTCTACGTGCGCTACGGCGAGACTATGACGTGGCTCGCGGCGACGCTTCTCGGAGTGCTCTTCCTCCGGCGCACCACGAACGATTCGGCCCCCTCGGGTGCGAACGCGGCGTCGCGGTCGAACAGCATCGCGTCCTGACGGACCATTCACGCGGTGATCGCCCGCCCGTTCGCACGGCGCCGCGGGTGCGTGTCTTGCATTGCGTTCGCCTCGAGACCTGGGTTAAGAGCAGGCGACGCCTCCATGCGTCTCTCAAGCCGTGCCTTCCTCGCCGGACTCGTGGTGGTCGTGTTGGTGCTCGGCCTCCGCGTCCCGGCCCGTGCGTGGTGCGTGGGTGGCGCACCGCCCGCGCTCGACGGGGACAACGACGGCCTCAACGACATCCAGGAGCGCTTCTTCGGGACGGACCCGAACAACCCCGACACGGACGGCAACGGCGTCCTCGACGGCGACGAGGACAACGACCACGACGGCATCGCGAACAAGGACGAGCCGACGATCTTCTCGCTCGAGGGGTTCGTCGACCCGTTCGCGCCGCGTACGCGGAACGTCGCGCTGGTGATCGAGGGGACCAACCTGTTTCCGCACTTCGTCGGGAGCATCAACCGCATCAACTTCATCCAGACGCGGCAGCTGATCTGGAACTCCCAGCGGCGAAAGTTGAACAAGCGAGTCCGCCTCTACCTGCGCATGCCCTGGAGCCGCGCGCAGCGGCTGGTGGGAAAGCTCGAGGTCGAGACCGCCGTGGGCGACACCAACCTGCTCTCGTTCGAGCGCATGAACTGTCCGGGCGGCGGCGCGCAGGTCATGGGTGCCGCCATCGTCAACCTGAAGACGCGCCTCAAGGGGACCACGTACCACCTGAGCTACGTCGCCATCGGCGGCTGCAATCTCATCGTGCGCGAGGGGAAGCGGGCGCGGACGCGGGTGCGGCTCAGGGACCACGACATCCTGCTCCGGGTGCCCTACGGGGGCATCCAGGTGCTGCCGACGCGGGTCATGATCCCGGCGCACGACACGGCGAAGTCCGACCCGATCTACCCGTACTCCGACGACATCAACGTCGGCGACCCGATCTCGATCGTCACCGACTTCGGCCAGAGCAACACGGTCACCGTCGATCCCCCGATCGCCGACCTGCGCATCCCCACCGAGGACCTCGGCGAGGACCACGATCAGGACGGTCTCACCAGCGACCTCGAGCTGCAGATCGGCACCGACCCGCTCGCCTACGACACGGACCACGACAAGCTCTCGGACGGGCAGGAGATCGAGCGCGGTACCGATCCGCTCGACCCCGACACCAACGGCGACGGCCTGTTCGACGGCGACGAGTAGTTCGCGCGCAACCGCGAACGACCCGTCGCTTTCTGGCGTCGCGCCCGCGTGAAAGCTCGCTCGTCGAGCGGCACGCTTTTTTCAACGTCGGCAACGTGAGCG
>VBLD01000114.1:0-2957 GCA_005879205.1 Deltaproteobacteria bacterium | reverse complement strand
GTGACAGAGAGGGGCCGGTGCACCGCATCGGCCCCTCGCCGGCTGACAGCACGCGCACTCCGCCCTCCCGACTACACGACGCCGCATGCGCGCAAGCGCTCGAAGTCGGCGGGCAGGACGCCGATCTCGGCCAGCAACGCGCCGGTGTCGGATCCGAGCGGGGCGGCCGGCCGGTAGCGGGGCGCGACCCCGCTCATCTTGATCGGACATCCGACCTCCCGGACGTTGCCGAAGAGCGGATGCGCGACGTCGACGACCATCTCCCGGGCCGCGGCCTGGTCGTCGGCGAGTGCCTCCTCGACCGAGTACACGGGCGCCACCGGCACCCGGCCGCGGAGACGCGCGAGCCACTCGGCGGTGGTGCGGTCCCGGAAGGTGCGCGCGAGCAAGGCGACGAGCACGTCGCGATGCGCGAGCCGGTCGGCAAAGCTCCGAAAGCGCGGGTCGGCGCCGAGCGCGCCCAGCTCCAGGCACTCCACCAGCCGCTCCCAGAACTTCTCCTTCATGCACATGACGACGATCCAGCCGTCGCGGGTGGGGAAGCGCTGGCTCGGGACGAGGCTCTGGTGGGCGCCGTCAGGCAGGCGGACGGGCCGCCAATCTCGATTGAGCGTCCACACGGCGAGGTAGTTGAGCATCGAGAGCGCGGCGTCGAAGAGCGAGACGTCGAGATCGCATCCCGCACCCGTCTCCCGGGCGCGATGCAGCCCGACCATTAGAGCGAGGGCGGACAGCATGCCGCCCGCGAAGTCCACCACCGACACGCCCGCGCGCGTCGGCGGGCCGTCGGGCTCGCCGGTGACGCTCATGAACCCGGCGTACGCCTGGAGGATGAAGTCGTACCCCGGCTCACCCGCCCGCGGCCCGGTGCGACCGAACCCCGAGAGCGTGCAGCAGACGATCCGCGGATTGGCGGAGCCCAGGGCGGCGTAGTCGAGCCCGAGCTTCGCGGGCAGGTCGCCACGGAGGTTCGTGTAGACGGCGTCGGCGTGCGCGACGAGCCGCTGGAGGAGCTCGCGGCCTTCGGGCGCGCGCAGGTTGAGGGTCAGGCTCCGGGCGCCGCGGTTGAGCGCCTGGTAGTAGAGGCCGTCGCCGGCGGCCGGGTCGTTGAACGGCGGCACGCGGCGCGCCTCGTCGCCGCCCGTGCTCGGATCCTCCACCTTGACGACGTCGGCGCCGAGGTCGGCGAGCAGCGTCATCGCGAACGGCCCGGCACCGAGCTGCGTGAAGGCCAGCACGCGCACGCCCGCAAGCGGCGGCGCGCCAGCGTTCGGGTTGACACTCATCGCGCGATGCTCCTACATTGCCCGCGCCCGTTCAACCAAGACCGCATGCGCGCACCCTTCAAGGACGTCATCAAGCGCGACCGGCCGGGCGACGCGCCGCTGCCGGTGGACGAATTCCTGGCCGGTCTCGACCGCTTCATCGACGCGCACAACCCGTACCGTCAGAACGACGTGATCCCCGCCATCGGCAACGGCACCGCGAGCCTCGACGTCGTCAAGCGCTACGCCAAGGAGCTCTACTACCTCGGCCTGTGGATGACACCCGAGTTCCCGATGCTCATCGCCAACGCCCCCGACACGGACGCCTTCACGCTCGACGACTCCGAGCACTACGCGCACTGGGCCCAGAACTTCGCCGACGAAGCCGGCTATC
This sequence comes from Deltaproteobacteria bacterium, assembly GCA_005879205.1. Classification (GTDB taxonomy): domain Bacteria; phylum Desulfobacterota; class Binatia; order DP-6; family DP-6; genus DP-3. Next base: position 1,298 of record VBLD01000114.1, on the reverse strand, counting down.
TCCGCGATCCGAATCACGTCGTGCTGAAGGTCGAGTACACGCGCGCGCTCGGCATCTCCGACGAGGAGCTGCGCGCCTACCGGCCGATGCCCGAGACGATCGGCTCGGTCTACACGCTCCTCTACTATGCCCGGCGCTCGTACGAGGAGGCGCTTGGCGCGCTCGGCTACGCGCGCGAGCGCGTCGCGGGGATGAGCGGCTACGCGAAGACGCTCTACGAGGGCCTGGCGACTCACTATGGCGTCCGCGTCCGCGACCTCGAGGTGCACGCCTACGCCGAGCAGGAGCACGGCGACAAGGCGCTCGAGCTCATGCAGCGGGTGTGTCTCAGCGGCTACGTCCAGCGCCGGGTCCGCCAGGCGGTCGAGCACACCATCCTCACCAACGAGTGGCGAGCCCGGGCGCTCAACCGCTGGCTCGAGTGACGGGGCGGCTCGCGGGCCGGACGGCGATCGTCACCGGCGCCGGGCAGGGCATCGGACGCGCGGTCGCGCTCGCCTTCGCACGCGAGGGCGCGCGCGTCTGCGTCGCCGAGCTGAAGCTGCACCGCGGGACGCGCACGGTCGAGGAGATCGCCGCCGCGGGCGGCGAGGCGTTCGCCTTCCCGACCGACGTCGGACGGCAGGCCGACGTCGAGGCGATGGTGGCCGAGACCGTCCGCCGCTTCGGGCGCCTCGACGTGCTGGTCAACAACGCCCACAGCTTCGGGCCCCGCGCGCCGCTCGCGGACATCCCCGAAGCGCAGTTCGACCGCTCGTGGGTCTCCGGCGTCAAGGGCGCGTGGTGGACGATGTGCGCCGTCCGCCCGCACATGGCGGCGCTCGGCGCGGGCCGCATCATCAACGTCGTCTCGCTCGCCGCCGAGCGCGGCGACGCGGGGCTCGGCGACTACGGCGCGGCCAAGGCCGGCATCGTCGGGCTGTCCCGCACCGCCGCACGCGAGTTGGGGCCGGAGGGTATCACGGTCAACTGCATCGCGCCGGCGGCGGCGACCAAGCGCGGCCAGGACTGGGCGGCGCGGGATCCCGAAGGCTTCCGGCGCGCGATGGAAGAGCGGCCGATCGGGCGGCTCGGGGACCCCGAGACCGACATCGCCCCCGTCTTCGTCTTCCTCGCGAGCGACGACTCGCGCTTCGTCACCGGCCACGTGATCCACGTGGACGGCGGCGCGTTCCTCGGCTGAGCAGACTCGTACCCGTGCGCCGCGCGCGCGGCAACCGTATAGTGGACGCGTGCAACCGCCCGGGCACGACTGGGCCTGGTGCCCGAGGTGTCGGGGCCGGCTCGTCCCCGTGGCA
>VBLD01000113.1:5923-14910 GCA_005879205.1 Deltaproteobacteria bacterium | reverse complement strand
CGCCTTGGTCACGGCCACCGTCATGCCGCGGTCCTTGAACGATCCGGTGGGGTTCTGGCCCTCGCACTTGAGAAACAGCTCGACCCCGGGCGCCACGACCGCCGCGAGCCGGTCGGCCCGCACCAACGGCGTGTTCCCCTCGTTCAGGGTGACGATCTTCTCGTTCGGCCCGACGGGCAACCGGTCGCGATACTGCTCGATCAGCCCGCCCCAGGCCCGGGCGATGCTCATGGGTGCTCGATACTACTATCAAAGGTTCGCGGGACTCCAGCAGAACGCGAAGCGTCTAGCCGAGGCGGTCCTCGATGCGGATTGACACCGGCCGGCCGCGCACGACGCGCAGGCGTCCGATCTCGCGGAGCGCGCGCGCGAGGTTTCGCTCGCGCGCGCGGTGCGTGCGGAGGACCACCGGCACCGTCGTCCCCGCGCGCCGGTCCTTCTGGATCACCGAGGCGATGCTGATGTCGGCGCGCCCGAGGATGCCGGCGATGCGCGCCAGGACGCCCGGGCGGTCGAGCGCCATGAAGCGGAGGTAGTACTCGCTCTCGAGCGCGTCGAGCGGCCGGATGGGCAGCCGGCGAAGCGCCCGATGCGGCACGCCCCAGGGCGGCACCCGCACGGCGTCGCCGACCGTCCGGTCGCGCACGGCCGCGATGAGGTCGGCAATCACCGCCGTGGCCGTCGGCATCGAGCCGGCGCCCTGCCCGTAGTACATCGTCGGGCCGAGTGCAGCACCGCGCACGAAGATGGCGTTGAAGTTGCCGCCGACGTCGGCGAGCAGGTGGCCGTCGGGGATCATCGTCGGGTGGACGCGCGCCTCGACCGCGTCGCGCCCGTCCTTGGCGATCGCGAGGAGCTTGATCGTGTAGCCGAGCTCGCGCGCGAACGCGATGTCGGCGGGCTCGACGCGCCGGATGCCCTCGGTCGGGATGTCGGCGAAGCGCGGCGCCACGTTGAAGGCGAGCGTCGTCAGGAGGGCGAGCTTGTGCGCCGAATCGACGCCGTCGACGTCGGTAGACGGGTCGGCCTCGGCGAGCCCGAGCCGTTGCGCGTCGGCGAGTACGTCGGCGAAGCTCCGGCCCTCGCGCGTCATGGTGGTGAGGATGTGGTTGCAGGTGCCGTTGACGATGCCGTACACCGCGGCCGTCCGGTCGCCCGCCAGGCCCTCCTTGATCGTGCGCAGGATCGGGATGCCGCCGCCGACGCTCGCCTCGAAGCCGAGCCGCACCCCCCGCGCCTCCGCCGCCGCGACGATCTCGTCGCCGTGCACCGCGAGCAGGGCCTTGTTGGCCGTCACCACGTCCTTGCCGGCGCGAATCGCCGCCAGGACGAAGCGTCGCGCGGGCTCGTAGCCGCCGATCAGCTCGATGATGATCGGGATCGCCGGGTCCTCGATCACCGAAGGGGCATCCTTCGTGAAGCGGGCGGGCGCGGGGGACACCCCGCGGTCGGTCCGCAGATCGAGGTCGGCGATCGCGACGATGTCGATCGGCCGCCCGACCCGTCGGGTGATGTCGGCGTGATGCGCGCGGAGGAGCTTCAGCACGCCGGTGCCGATCGTCCCGAAGCCGATCAGCCCGACGCGGACGGGCGCCGCCACCCCCCGGGTCTCCGCGTCAGCCCGTGCTGGCGTGCGGGACCTTGGCGTCCAGCCCCGCCGCGAGCGCGCGCCGGATACAACGCACGGCCTGGCGCGTGCGGTGCTCGTTCTCGATCAGCGCGAAGCGGACGTACTGGTCGCCGTACTCGCCGAAGCCGATGCCGGGCGACACCGCCACCTTCGCGTCGCGGAGCAGGAGCTTCGAGAACTCGAGCGAGCCCATCGCCTTGTAGGCATCGGGTATCTCGGCCCAGACGAACATCGTGGCCTTCGGCTTCGGCACGTGCCATCCGACCCGCTGGAGACCTTCGCACAGGACGTCGCGCCGCTTGCGGTAGTCCTCGCAGATCTCCTCGACGTAGCTCTGCGGGCCGGTGAGCGCGTGGGTGGCTGCGATCTGGACCGGCTGGAAGATGCCGTAGTCGAGGTAGCTCTTGATGCGGGCGAGCGCGCCGATGATCTCGGGATTGCCGACCGCGAACCCCACCCGCCAGCCCGGCATGTTGTAGCTCTTGGAGAGCGTGAAGAACTCGACCCCCACCTCCTTGGCACCCGGGACCTGGAGGAACGAGGGCGCCACGTAGCCGTCGAAGCAGAGGTCGGCATAGGCGAGGTCGTGGACGACGAGGCACTCGTGCTCGCGCGCGAACTCGACCACGCCGCGGAAGAAGTCGAGGTCGACCACCTCCGTCGTGGGGTTGTGTGGGAAATTGAGGATCAGGAGCTTCGGCTTCGGCCACGTGGTGCGGACCGCTTCCTGGAGGAGGCCGAGGAAGTCGCCGCCCGGCATGAGCGGGATCGAACGCAGATCGCCCCCTGCAATGATGACCGAGTACTGATGGATCGGGTAGGTCGGGCTCGGGCAGAAGACGACGTCGCCCGGCCCGAGCAGCGCGAGCGCCAGGTGCCCGATGCCTTCCTTGGAGCCGATGGTGACGATCGCCTCGGCATCCGGGTCGAGCTCGACGGCGTAGCGCCGCTTGTACCACTCGCAGATCGCCACCCGCAGCTTGTAGATGCCGCGCGACACCGAGTAGCGGTGGTTCTGCGGCTTCTGCACCGCCTCGACCCGCTTGTGCACGACGTGCGGCGGCGTCGGCCCGTCGGGGTTGCCCATCGAGAAGTCGACGATGTCCTCGCCCGCCCGCCGGGCGGCGAGCTTCAGGTCGCCGACCACGTTGAAGACGTAGGGTGGGAGTCTCTTGATGCGCGGGAAGTCCATGCGTAGCGCCACCGGCGTTCCTCCTCGACCCCTCCGCTCCTCGGCCGTACATAGGCGATCCCCCACAGAGGGTCAAACCAGAACCGACGGGCGTCGAAAGATCCTCTTGCGGGGGCGCCGGCAGTGGTGTCTGTGAGGCGCGTGGGCGAGCCCGCGGATGCCTTCCGGCGCGCGCTCCGCGACGAGCGGCGCCGGAGCGCCAGGCAGATCAACGCCTTCCGGCTCCAGGCACTGTCGGTGTTCCTGGTCGTGCTGGGACTCTTGCAGCTCGCCATGTCTCCCGCCTGGGTCGGTCCGTCCTACGCGCTCTTCGTCGGCTGGTGGGCGGCTGCGGCTGCGTTCCACTGGGGGAGCCGGCGCTCGCCGCGGATCGCGCACGCGGGCGGGCTCTCGATACCGCTCGTCGACATGCCGATGCTCTACCTGCTGCTCGCCGGGACGATCGCCGCACTCCACGCCAGGGGCTTCCACGACCACGCGTCGCGCCTGGCGTTCCACGCGGTCGCCTACTACCTCGCATTCGTCTTCCTCGCCTCGCTCACCCTCGAGCGGTGGCAGATCGGGCTCGCCGCCGCCGTCGCGATGACGTTCGAGACGCTCCTCGCCGCGCTCGGCGGTGTCGAGGTGGCGCTCCTCGTCGTCTCGCTCCTCCTGACCGCGATGATGGCGCTCGTCTGCGCCTCTGCGAGCCGGCGGGTGCTCGGCCTTCTGCACGCCGTCGCCGACGAGCAGCTCCGCCGCGAGCGCATGGGCCGCTACTTCTCGCCCCAGGTGGCCGCGCTGCTCGACCGCCGCCAGGACGGCGTTCCCAGCGGGGAGAGCCGCGAGGCGACCATTCTCTTCAGCGATATCCGCGACTTCACCGCGCTCAGCGAGACGCTGCCCGGCGAGCAGGTCGTCGCGCTCCTGAACGACGTGCACGGGCTCATGGTGGAGACGATCTTCGAGCACGGCGGGACGCTCGACAAGTATCTGGGCGACGGGCTCATGGCGTACTTCGGCGCGCCGGTGACGCAGGCGGACCACGCCGCGCGCGCCGTGCGCTGCGCCGTCGCCATGCAGCAGGCGCTCGAGCGCCTGAACCGGGAACGCACGGCGCACGGGAAGACGGCGCTGCGGATGGGCATCGGCATCCACACCGGGCGGGTGGTCATCGGCGACATCGGGGCGCCGCGGCGTCGCGAGTACACGGCGATCGGCGATGCGGTCAACGTCGCGGCGCACATCGAGCAGCTCACCAAGCGCGACGGCGCGCCGATCCTGGTCTCCGCCGAGACCCGTGCCCGCATCGGATCCGCGATCGAGTTCCGGACCGCTGGCGCCCTCGACGTGCCGGGAAAGTCGCGGCCGATCGAGTGCTACGTTCCGGTCGGACCGACGGTTGACCTGCCTCGACCGACCGCCTAGACGTCGGCCATGCCGAACCGCGCCGACGCGGTCGCGGGCCGCCCGGCCGTCGCCGCGCCAGGATTCTCCGGACTGCTCGAGAGCTGGCGGCAGGTCGTCTTCGGCGGCAACCTGGCGCCTGGCCGCCCCGTCGACGCCGTCTCGCGCTGGCTCCTGATCACGCGGGCCTGCGTCTTCCCGATGACGCTCACCTCGGGCCTCATCGGTGGACTGCTCGCCGCCACCACTCCCGCGCCGCGCTGGGGCTGCTTCGCGCTCGCGCTCCTCGGCCTCGTCATCGCCCACGCCACCAACAACATGATCAACGACTACTTCGACACGATCGGGGGCTTCGACACCGAGGCGTACGTCCGGACGCAGTACGCGCCGCACCCGCTGTTCTCACACCTGATCAGCACGCGCGGACTCCTCGCCACGATCGCCGCGTTCAACGCCGCCGACCTGGCGATCGGTCTCGCCCTGCTCCGCATCCAGGGCTGGCCGGTGGCCGCCTTCGCGCTCGCCGGGCTCTTCATCAGCGTCTTCTACGTCGCACCGCCGCTCAAGCTGAAGCACCATGGCCTCGGCGAGCCCGGCGTCTTCCTCGTGTGGGGTCCGCTCATGACCGGCGGTACGTACTTCGTGACCGCGGGCAGCATCCCCGCCTGGGTCTGGCTCGCGTCCGTGCCCTATGCCCTCTCCGTCACGACGGTCCTCATCGGCAAGCACATCGACAAGTACGAGCAGGACCGCGAGCGGGGGATCCATACCCTGCCGGTGCTGCTCGGCAAGGACGTCTCGCTGCGCCTGAACAAGATATTGATGGTCGCCTTCTACGTGACCGTCGCCGCGCTCGTGGTCAGCGCTGAGGTGGGCGTCGGCGTGCTGCTCGTCGCCGCCGCCATCCCGCGCCTGCGCCAGGTCCTCAAGGCGTACAGCGAGCCGAAGCCGGCGGCGCCGCCGCCCGGGTACCACCTGTGGCCGCTCTGGTACGTGTCGGCCGCGTTCTACCACGGCCGGCTGGCGGGCGGGCTCTTCGTCGCGGGCCTGCTCGTCAACGCCGCCCTCGGCCTGTAGGCCTCACTTCCGCGGCAGACCGAGGACACGCTGCGCGACGATGTTGCGCTGCACCTCGCTCGTGCCCCCCGCGATCGTCATGGCGCGGTCGAACAGGAACTGCTTGGCCCAGCGGCCGCCGGCCGCGAGGTGCGAGTCGTCCATGAGCGCGGCCCACGGGCCGAGGACCTCCATTCCCGTCTCGGAGAACTCCTGGACGAGGCTGGTCGACATGAGCTTCATGGCGGCGGACAGGTGCGGGTTCATCCGCTCGTGCAGGGAATCGGTGAGCGCGCGCATGCCCGCCCAGCGCATGATCGCCGCCTTGGTGGCGAGGTCGGCCATCCGCTGCCGGACGCGCGGGTCGCCGAGCTTGTGCTGCTCGCGGGCCGTCGTCCTGAGCCAGTCGAGCGCCTGATCGAAGCGGATGCTCCCGGCGATGCCGCTGCGCTCGTTGACGAGCGCGCTCGAGACGATCTCCCAGCCCTGCCCCTCGGCGCCGAGGCGGTTCGCCACCGGCACCCGCACGTCGCTCATGAAGACCTCGTTGAACTCCGACCCCCCGTCGATCTGGCGGATCGGGCGGATGTCGATGCCGGGGCTCCGCATGTCCATCAGGAGGACGGAGAGGCCGCCCCACTTCGGCCCGTCGGCCGAGGTGCGGACGAGGACGAAGAACCAGTCGGAGATGTGCGCGAGCGTCGTCCAGATCTTCTGGCCGTTCACGACGTAGTGGTCGCCGTCGCGCACCGCGCGCGTCTTGGCCGCCGCCATGTCGGACCCCGACGACGGCTCGGAGTAGCCGGTCGCCCAGATCTCGTCCGCGTTGAGAATGGGAGAAATGAAGCGCTCCTTCTGCGCGTCGGTCCCGTAGCGGATGATCGCCGGGCCGACCCACCAGATCGCCATCGCGTTCACCACCTGCGGGGCGCGCGCGTGCGCCAGCTCCTCGTTGAGGATCGCCTGCTCCATCGGCGAGAGACCGGCGCCGCCGTACTCCTTCGGCCAGGCGCCGCCGAGGAAGCCCGCGGCGTGGAGCTTCCGTTGCCAGGCGCGCATGGCGGGCAGGTCACGCTGCAAGCTCGACTCGGGAAGGTTCGCGGCGAGCCACGCGCGCACGCGGGCGCGGAAGGTCTCCTCGACGGGCGTGTAGGAGAGATCCATCGGCCACCTCCGGCGGCGCATCCTAGCCGAACGGCGTCGCGGATCGCCACCGGGCGTGTCCGCGCGTCGGCGTTGACTCCCCGCCACCCCCGCGGCAACCTGCGCGGGAATGACCGTCTCCGCTCGCTTCCGTCTCGGCCTGGTCCAGATGCGCTGCGCGGCCGATCCCGCGGAGAACCTCGCGACCGCGACGGCCGGCATCCGCGAGGCGGCGGCGCGCGGCGCGCGGCTCGTCTGCCTGCCGGAGCTCTTCCGGACGCGCTACTTCTGCCAGGGGGAGGACGCCGCCGTCTTCGACCTCGCGGAGCCGGTGCCCGGTCCGACCACGGAGGCGCTCGCGCGGCTCGCGCGCGAGCTCGGGATCGTCGTCGTGGGGTCGGTCTTCGAGCGCCGGGCGGCGGGGGTCTATCACAACACGGCGGTGATCCTCGACGCCGACGGCGCCCTCCGCGGCCTCTACCGCAAGATGCACATCCCGGACGATCCGCTCTACTACGAGAAGTTCTACTTCACGCCGGGCGACCTCGGCTTCCGTGCCTTCGACACCGCCGTCGGATGCATCGCAACGCTCGTCTGCTGGGACCAGTGGTACCCCGAGGGGGCGCGGCTCGCGGCCCTCGCCGGTGCCAACGTCCTCCTCTATCCGACGGCGATCGGCTGGCACCCGGCGGAGAAGGCGGAGCACGGCGAGACGCAGCGGGCCGCGTGGCAGACGGTGCAGCGCGCGCACGCGATCGCCAACGGCGTCTACGTCGCGGCCGTCAACCGCGTCGGTCACGAGGGGGCGGCGGACGGCGGCCTCGAGTTCTGGGGCGCGTCCTTTGCCTGCGATCCCTTCGGCATCGTGCTCGCGGAGGCCTCGGCGACCCGGGAAGAGGTCCTCGTCGTCGAGTGCGACCTCGCCCGGCAGGAGGACGTCCGCCGGAGCTGGCCCTTCCTGCGCGATCGCCGCATCGACGCCTACGCCGGGATCACCAAGCGGCTCCTCGACGGATGAGCGAGGCGGCGACGCCCGCCGCGCTCGGCTACCGCATGCCGGCCGAGTGGGAGCCGCACGCCGGCACCTGGCTCGCCTGGCCGCGCGAGCGGAGCGACTGGCCGGGGAAGTTCGAGACCATCCCGTGGGTCTACGCCGAGGTGGCGCGTCACCTCGCGGCCGGCGAGCGGGTCCGCATCCTGGTCGACGACGCTCGCACGGCGCGCAGCGCGCGGGCCGTCCTGCGCCACGGCGGGGTGGACCTGCGCCGGGTCCGGCTCCTGCGCGTCCCGACCGACCGCTCCTGGACGCGCGACAGCTGCCCGATCTTCGTGCGCCGCGACGACGGCGACCTCGCCCTCGTCCACTGGCGGTTCAACGGCTGGGCGAAATACCCGAACCACCGCCGCGACGCCATGGTGGGCAACGCGGTCGCGCGCGTGCTCCACCGGCGCCGCTGGGAGCCCGAGGTCGGCGGACGCCGCGTGGTCCTCGAGGGCGGCGCCATCGACGTCAACGGCCGCGGCACCGTCCTCGTCACCGAGGAGTGCCTCCTCTCGCGCCGGCAGGCACGCAACCCCGGCGTGACGCGTGTCGAGCTCGAGCGCGTGCTCGGCGCACACCTCGGAGTCCGCAAGGTGCTCTGGCTCGGTCGGGGGATCGCCGGCGACGACACGCACGGTCACGTCGACGACCTCGCCCGCTTTGTCGACGCGCGCACGGTGGTGGTCGCGCAGGAGGACGATCCCGCGGACCCGAACTACGAGCCGCTGCGCGAGAACCGTGCCCGGCTCGCCCGCATGACGGACCAGGATGGCCGGCGGCTGAGAGTCGTCGCGCTGCCGATGCCGGCCCCGCTCGCCTTCGACGGCCAGCGCCTGCCGGCGAGCTATGCGAACTTCTACGTCGCGAACGCGGCCGTCCTCGTTCCAACCTTCAACGACGTGCACGACCGCGAAGCGCTCGCGATCCTGGCGGAACTCTTTCCCTCGCGGCGGGTGATCGGCATCCATGCCGGGGACCTCGTGCTCGGTCTCGGCACGCTGCACTGCATGACGCAGCAGGAGCCGGCGTAGCAGGTCTGCGCACTCGGCAGACTGCGGCGGACCTGCCGTTCCGTGCGCGACCGCATGGTTCCTTCGCGCGTTCGGTGGTCCCCGGGGAGCGCGGCTTCCGGATTTCTTCTCGATGCTCCAAAGCCCGGATTGGCAAGGCCTCCGTCCGTCTCGCTGCGGAGGACGCTCGTGCACTCACCGTGGCGCTCGCGCAGCGGCCCGCCTTCGGGTCAGCAGGCACGCATATTGAACTGTTCCGCCCGAGAACGGGCGCCGGGACATCCCTGCCCGCGCAGGATGGCAATGCGAATACAGCTGAAACCCCTCGGGGCAGTCGCCCTCATCGTCGCGCTGATGGAGCTGGCGCACGCGAGCGCTGCCGTCGCAGCGCCAGGCAGTAACGGAAACGCCTTCGGACTCCACAAGCAGACGACCACCACGACGACGAGCACCACGACCACGACCACCCTGCGCGCCACGACGACCACGACAACGACCTCGACGAGCACGTCCTCTTCGACGACCACG
>VBLD01000113.1:0-5911 GCA_005879205.1 Deltaproteobacteria bacterium | reverse complement strand
GCCGTCCACCACCACGAGCACCGCGCCGTCCACCACCACGACCACCACGCCGTCCACCACCACGAGCACCGCGCCGTCCACCACCACGACCACCACGTCGTCCACCACCACGACCACGTCGATCCCGAGCTGCCTCGATGGGGCGGGCCCGCTGATCACGGTCACCGGGACGTGGGCGACCTCCTTCGACAACCGCTCGCTGCTCGACCTCACACGGCTCGACGCCCGGCAAGCCACGTTCCTCCCGTCGCCGACCGACCTCTATCCGGTCAACCTGGGTGGCGGCAGCGTGATCTGCTTCTCGGGCGGGGTGGAGCTCGGCCAGTACGACCGGAGCCTCACCTGGGATCAGATGCACATCCTGAACAACGCCGGCATACGCTTCGAGAACCCCTTCTTCACGGTCGAGAGCATTCGCATCGACAACGTGACCGACGGCATCCGACCGATTGCCGGCCCCTTCACCATCCGTGGCTCATGGCTCACCTACGTCCGCGACGACTGCGTCGAGAACGACCACGTCCGGGGCGGGCTGATCGACGACTCGCTGTTCGACGGCTGCTACGTCGGGATCAGCGAGCGGCCGTCGACCGCGATCATCGCCTCCGGATACGACGGCCGGAACGAGTTGCTCACCATCCGGAAGTCGCTGATGCGGCTCCAGCCGATGCCCGGCCCGCGGGGCGGCCTGGCGACGGACCTGGGTAACGGGCAGTTCTTCAAGTGGAGCGACCTGGCGACGCAGCTCGAGCTCGACGACAACGTCTTCATGGCGGAGCAGGTGGCGGAGAGCGGTAGCAACACGATGGGGGTCCCCTCGAGCCTCGTCAGCTGTTCGAACAACGTGATGGTGTGGCTCGGACAGGGACCGTATCCGGCTCCGCTGCCGCCCTGCTTCACGGTGACGACAGACCGCTCCGTGTGGGACGGCGCCGTCGCGGTCTGGAAGGCCCGGCACGGCGTCGCGCCCTGACCGCCGCGCCGACAGCTATCCCACTTGCGCGAGCCCGAGCCGTCCCTTCCAGCGATGGCGTAGCACCGCGCGCACGGTCTCCGATTGGGGCTGCGAGAGATCGGGATCGCGCGCGAGCCATCCGAGCGCCTCGTCGCGGGCGGCGCGCAGCAGCGCCGTGTCGCGCACCAGGCTCGCCACGCGAAAGGGCGGCAGGCCGGCCTGGCGGGTCCCGAGGAAATCGCCGGGTCCACGGAGCGCGAGGTCGGCCTCGGCGATGTAGAAGCCGTCGGTCGAGCGCTCGAGGGTGGTGAGTCGCTGGTACGCATCCTCGCCGGTCCAGTCGGGGACGACCAGACAGCAGTGCCCGGGCGCCTGCCCCCGTCCGACCCGTCCCCGGAGCTGGTGGAGCTGTGCCAGGCCGAAGCGCTCGGCGTGCTCGATCACGATCGCGGTCGCATTGGGCACGTCGATGCCGACCTCGATCACCGTCGTCGAGACCAGCACGTCGAAGTCCCTCGCCTTGAACCGGCGCATCACCCGGTCCTTCTCCTCCGCCTTCATCCGGCCGTGGACGAGTGCCAGCCGGAGGCCGGCCAGGGGTCCCGCGGCAAGCTCGTGCACCATGGTCGACGCCGCCCGGAGCGACGACTTCTCGGACTCCTCGACGAGCGGGTAGACGATGTAGGCCTGGTGGCCCGCGGCCACGGCCTCGCGGATGCGCGCGTACACCTCGTCGCGACGCGATTCGCGGCAGAGCCGGGTGGTGATCGGCGTGCGGCCGGGCGGCAGCTCGTCCAGCGTGGAGACGGCGAGGTCGCCGTAGAGGGTCAGCGCCAGGGTGCGCGGGATGGGCGTGGCGCTCATGACGAGCACGTCGACCGCTCGCTCCCCCGCCTGGCGCTGCAGCGCGGCCCGCTGGAGCACCCCGAAGCGGTGCTGCTCGTCGACGATCGCGAGGCCCAGGCGCGCAAACGTGACCCCTTCCTGGATGAGCGCATGCGTACCGACCGCGAGCGGAATCCTCCCGTCGGCGAGACCGCCGAGCGCCTCGCGCCGCGCGCGACCCTTGACCGCGCCGGTGAGCAGCACGGCCCCCACCCCGAGCGGCTCGGTGAGCGGCCGCACGGTCTCCAGGTGCTGCTCGGCCAGGAGCTCGGTCGGGGCCATGAGCGCCGCCTGATGGCCCGTCTCGATCACGGCGAGGGCCGCGAGCAGCGCCACCAGCGTCTTGCCGCTGCCGACGTCGCCCTGCAGCAGCCGTCGCATCGGATGGGGCCGCGCCAGATCCTTCTGGATCTCGGTGAAGGCCCGCTCCTGCGCGCCGGTCGGCCGGAACGGCAGCCGCGCGCGGAGCGCCGGGACGAGACGCGTCGACGGCGGAAACGCCGTGCCCGGCTCCTGTCCGGCGGCGCTCCGCCGGAGCGCCAGGCCGAGCTGGAGGAAGAAAAGCTCGTCGAAGATGAGCGAGCGGTGGGCGAGCGAGCGCGAGGCGCCGAGTGCCTCGAGGTCGGCCTCGGGCGCAGGGCGATGCACGTGGTGGAGCGCACGCGCCAGGTCGACGAGCCGCTGGCGGGCGGCGATCTCCGCCGGCAAGGCGCTCGGTACGCGCTCGGCGAACTCCTCGACCGCCGCGTGCACGATGCGGCGCATCGCGCCGGCGTGCATCTCCGTCGGCTTCTCGTAGACCGGCAGCACGCGCGCGGCGACCGCCTCGTCCCGAGCCAGCGTCTCGATCTCGGGGTGGATCATGCGGAACGCGCCGCCACCGAGCGGCGGCTCGACCTTGCCGTGCACCACCAGCCGCTGGCCGGGCGCCAGCCGCCGGCTGAAGTAGAGGATCTGGTGGAACCAGACGAGGAGCAGGATGCCGTCGCCGTCGCGCAGCACCACCTCGAGGATGCGACGGCCGCTTCGGCCGACCCGCCCTTCCCTCGCCCGCACCACCTCGCCGACGGCGGTCGCCTCCTCGCCCACCTGGAGCGTGGCGAGCCGCCTGAGCGCTCGCCGGTCCTCGTAGCGGAACGGCAGGTGATAGAGGAGGTCCTCCACGGTCGCGAGGCCGAAGCGCGCCAGATCGGCCGCCCGTTTCGGCCCGACCGCGCGCACCGCCTCGACCGATCGGCCGAGCGCCGCGAGCGCCGCCTCCACGGCACCGGCGGCGGGGTGGTACTCCGCCCACCCCGACGGCGTGGCGGCCGCCTCACGCAGCGCCGGCAGGAGCGCGTGGGCGCGCCGGAGGGCGGGTCCGTGCGCCTCGGGCGGCTCCTGCTGGAGGGTGGCGAGCACGGCGTCGAGCTCCGCGAGCGGCGCGGCGGCGGCCGCCGGCCCCTCCGCCCGGGCGCGCGCCACGCGCGCGGCGAGGGCCGCGAGCGGGAGCCGCGTCTGGTCGAGCCGGCGGAAGTCGTCGGCGGCGAGGTAATCGAGGGGCGGCGCCAGCGCCTGGAGCAGGTCGGCGAGCGGCGTGCCGCGCTCGGGCGGCGCGGTCATGCGCGCCGGTGATGCTCCTGCAGCGGGCGCACGCTGAACGGCCCGCGCGCCATCAGCGCGATGCCGTCCGCGGCGGCCGCTGCGGCGGCGACAGTGGTGAAGTACGGCACCCGGCACTCGAGCGCGGTGCGCCGGAGGGGGAACGAGTCGCGGAACGACTCCGCGCCTGCCGGCGTGTTGATGACCAGACTCACCTCGCCTCGCTCGAGCGCGTCGACGATGTGCGGGCTTCCCTCCTGCACCTTGTTGACCGTCTCGACGCGGAGCCCCGCGGCGCGAAGTCGGGCCGCCGTGCCCCGCGTCGCCATCAACGTGAAGCCGCACGCCGCGAGCCGGCGCGCCACCTCGACGACGGCGTCCTTGGCGACCTCGGGGACGGAGAGGAAGGCCCGGCCCCTGGTCGGCAGCAAGGTACCCGCCCCGATCTGCGCCTTGGCGAACGCCGCCCCGAAGCTCCCGTCGATGCCCATCACCTCGCCGGTCGACTTCATGTACTTGATGAACGGGAAGACCGCCTCCTTGACGCTCACGTGCACCGGCACCACCTCGGCCGTGAAACCCTGCGCGGCGAGCGAGCGGCCCACCATGCAGCGCGCCGCGATCTTGGCGAGCGGCACGCCGATCGCCTTGCTGACGAACGGCACCGTGCGGCTGCCGCGCGGGTTCACCTCGAGGACGTAGACCTCTCCGGCCTTGACGGCGAACTGCACGTTCATGAGGCCCACGACCCAGAGCTCGCGCGCGAGCACGATCGTCTGCCGCCGGATCTCGGTCTGCACGCCGGCGTCGATCGAGTAGGGCGGCAGCGAGCAGGCGCTGTCGCCGGAGTGCACGCCGGCCCGCTCGATGTGCTCCATGATGCCGCCGATGACGACGTCGGTCCCGTCGCTCACCGCGTCGACGTCGACCTCGATCGCGTCCTCGAGGAACTGGTCGATCAGCACGGGATGCGCGGGGGACACCTTCACCGCGACCCGCATGTAGCGGGCGAGGCTGTCCCGGTCGTAGACGATCTCCATCGCGCGGCCGCCGAGGACGTACGAGGGCCGGACGAGCACCGGATAGCCGATCGTCTCGGCGACGCGGACCGCCTCGGCGTCCGACCGTGCCATGCCGTTCGGCGGCCGGCGGAGCTCGAGCTTGGCGAGCAGCGCCTCGAAGCGCTCGCGGTCCTCGGCACGGTCGATCGAGTCCGGCGACGTGCCGACGATCGGCACGCCGGCGCGCGCCAGCGGCACGGCGAGGCGGAGCGGCGTCTGTCCGCCGAACTGGACGATCACCCCCTCGGGCCGCTCGCGGCGGATCAGCGCGAGCGTATCCTCGAAGGTCAGCGGCTCGAAGAAGAGCTTGTCCGAGGTGTCGTAGTCGGTCGAGACGGTCTCCGGGTTGCAGTTGACCATGATGGTCTCGAAGCCGTCCTCCCGGAGCGCCAGCGCCGCGTGCACGCAGCAGTAGTCGAACTCGATCCCCTGCCCGATCCGGTTCGGCCCGCCGCCCAGGATGACGACCTTGCGCCCCCGCCGGCTCGGGCGCACCTCGTCGTCGCCCTCCTCGTAGGTCGAGTAGAGATATGGCGTGTGGGCCTCGAACTCCGCGCCGCACGTGTCGACGGTCTTGTAGACGGGCTCGATGCCGCCCGTGCGGCGGGCGCGCACCGCGTCCTCCGTCGTGCCGAGGAGCTCGGCGAGGCGCGCGTCGGCGAAGCCGGCCTGCTTGAGCGTCCGGAGCCGCTCGGCGGAGATGGCCTCGATCGTCTGCCCGGCGAGCGCGCGCTCCTCGGCGACGATCTCGTCGACGTGGCGGAGGAACCAGGGATCGATCGCCGTGAGCGCGAAGACCTCGTCCACCCCGAGACCGCGACGGAAGGCTTCGCCGACGTGCCAGAGCCGGTCGGCGTTCGGGACGCGGAGGCGCTCGCGCAGCTCGGCGTCGGTCGCCGCCTCGCGCGGCTCGAAGCCGAAGCTCCCGATCTCGAGCGAGCGCATCGCCTTCTGGAGCGACTCCTTGAACGTCCGGCCGATCGCCATCGCCTCGCCGACCGACTTCATCTGCGGGCCGAGGCTGTCGCTCGCCTGCGGGAACTTCTCGAACGTGAAGCGCGGGATCTTCGTGACGACGTAGTCGATGGTCGGCTCGAAGCACGCCGGCGTCTCGCGCGTGATGTCGTTCGGGATCTCGTCGAGCGTGTAGCCGACGGCGAGCTTGGCGGCGATCTTGGCGATCGGGAAGCCGGTCGCCTTGGAGGCGAGCGCCGAGCTGCGCGACACGCGCGGGTTCATCTCGATGACGACCAGCCGGCCGGTGGTGGGCTCGACTGCGAACTGGATGTTGGAGCCTCCCGTGTCGACGCCGATCGCGCGGATGCACGCGACCGCGGCGTCGCGCATGATCTGGTACTCCTTGTCGGTGAGCGTCTGCGCCGGGGCGACGGTGATCGAGTCGCCGGTGTGCACGCCCATCGGGTCGAAG
>VBLD01000112.1:29674-35442 GCA_005879205.1 Deltaproteobacteria bacterium | reverse complement strand
TGGCGCCGCCCGGTACGGTGGAAAGTAGCGCTTGTCATAGGCCAGCACGGCGAGGTGCAGATGCTCGATCTGCGCGTCGGTCGCGTTGCCCGCGACGAGGTCCACCTGACGGTCGACGAGCGCCCGATACAGGAGCCCCAGGTCCATGATCCGGATCTCCTTAAACCGCAGCCCGTAGACACGCTCGAGCCCCGGGTACCCATCGGCGCGCTCCTTGAACTCGTAGCCGAACGCCGCTCGCCACTCGCGCGCGCGCGGCACCGCGTCCGAGATCGTGCGAATGCTCGCGTCCTCGCCGCGGACGACGAGCGCGAAGGTGTTGTCGAACCCGAGCGGCGCGGTCCACACGAGCCCTGCCGCCGCGTACGCCTCCCGCACGCGTGCGAGCACCCGCTCCGGATCGCTCTCCGGCGCCTGCTTCAACACCGCGGTCAGCGCCGTCCCCGTGTACTCGACGTACGCGTCGATCTGCCCGGCACGTATCGCCGCGTCGCAGACGAACGTCCCGCCGAGGTCGAGGCGCCGCTCGGCCCTGAGCCCGACGCTCTCGACCGTCTGCGCGAGCAGCTCGCCGAGGATGCGCTGCTCGGTGAAGTTCTTCGAGCCGACAACGACATGCTCGCCGCCGCCCGTGCAACCGGCGAACACCAGGAGCGCAAGCCATCTCATCGCGGCGGCCGGAGCGCGCGCTCGACGGCCCCGATGGTCAGGTCCGCGCCCACTGCGAGCAGCGCCGCCGGCAGCGCCCCCGCGAGAATCATTCGGTTGTCCACCATCGCGACGCCGCGGAAAATGAACACACCAAGCCCCCCCGCACCGATCGCCGCGGCGATCGTCGCGACGCCGATTCCCACCACCGTCGCCACCCGCACGCCGGCCAGAATGACGCTCGCCGCGAGCGGCAGCTCGACGCGCACCAAGAGCTGGCGGTCCGTCATCCCCATGCCGCGACCCGCCTCGCGGATCGCCGGGTCGACGCCCGCGATGCCGGTCACGGTGTTCCGCACGACCGGCAAGAGCCCATAGAACGTGAGCGCCACGAGCGCCGTGCGTGTGCCGATGCCGCCGATCGCCGGCACCGGGATCAGGAACCCGAAGAGCGCCAGGCTCGGGATCGTCTGGATGACGCCGACCAGCCCCAGCACGGGCCGGCTCCACGCCGGCCGTCGCGTGAGGAAGATACCGAGCGGCACGCCGATCGCCGTCGCGATGCCGATCGAGATCGCCACCAGCACGACGTGGCGACCTGTCTCTGTCGCGATCTCGCGCAGCAGGTCCGGGCTCATGCCGCGCCCGCCTCGAGAAACGCACGCACCTCGGGATCCGTGTGCGCCGCCAGCTCCGCGGACGTGCCGAGGGCGATCAACTGGCCGCCGCCCATGAGCGCGATGCGGTCCGCGACGCGCGCCGCCTCGCGCATGTCGTGCGTGACGAAGATCGCCGTCTTCCGGAGCCGCGCCTGGAGGTCGCGGAACTCGCGTTGCAGCTCGGTCCGCGTGATCGGGTCGAGCGCGCCGAATGGCTCGTCGAGGAGCACGAGCGGCGGGTCGGCCGCGAGGGCGCGCGCCACGCCCACGCGCTGGCGCTGCCCGCCCGAGAGCTGATGAGGGTAGCGCCCCGCGAAGTCGGCCGCAGGCAGCCCGACCAGCTCCAGCAGCTCGTCCACGCGCGCGCGGATCTTTTCGGCCGGCCAGCCCTCGAGCTCCGGCACGAGGCCGACGTTGCGTCCGATCGAGAGATGCGGAAAGAGCCCGACCTCCTGGATCACGTAGCCCGTGCGGCGCCGGAGCCGGATCGGATCCCATGCCGTCGTGGCGCGCCCGCCGACGCGCACCTCGCCGTCGGTCGGCACGAGGAGCGCGTTCACGAGCTTCAGCGCCGTCGTCTTCCCGGAGCCGCTGCGGCCGATCATGGCGATCGTCTCGCCCTCCGCCACGGCGAGCGAGAGGCCGCGCAGGATCGCCTGCCCGCCGGCGACCCGGAAGCCGGCACCGGCGAACTCGACGAAGGGCTCCCCGCTCACGCGCGCCGGGTTAGCACGCGACGGAGACCGGCTCCAGCGTCAGGCCCCGCGCTCCGGCGCCCGCATCGCGTAGATGCGCGTCAGCTCCACTGCCACCTCGACCACCCGCCGCGGCCGGCCGCTCCGCCCCGGCCGCGCCTCGCGCTCGGTCCCGGGCAGCTCGCGCGCGCGCCCGTAGACGATCGCGGCCGCGCCGTCGGCGCGCCACGTCGTGAAGGCGACGCGCGGGTTCGCGGCGATGTCCCGGCGCCGGACCGTGTTCTCGTAGATGACGAGCGACAGCTTCGCGCCGGAGAGCTCCGCGTGCACCGGCGCGACGTGCGGCCGGCCCCCGGCGCCGACCGTCGCCATGGCGACGAGACGCACGCTCTGCCAGAACTCGACGAACTCGGCCGCCGTCATCTGGCGCTCGGGATAGGCCAGCGAGTCGGCCACCGCGGGCGTCGCGGTTCGTGTGCTGCGATCGAGGATCGCCTGGAGCGCGGTGAGGTCCGGCTCCGTCATGCGTCGCCTCCGAAGCCTGCCTCGTTCGCCTCGACCGCGAGTCGCGGCGGCCGGATGCCGAGCGGCGCGATGTCGTTCGTCGCCTCGGGGCAGAGGACGGCCGCGAGCGTGCGGAGCTGCGCGCGGCCGGCACCCACCTCGAACATGCCGCCCATGTATACGCCGATTCCCGCGTGCGCGCAGAGCGCCGCGCAGTCGAGCACCTCGAGCACGCTGCCCATGCGCGCGGGCTTCAGGTTCACGGCGGCGGGCCGGAAGGGCAGGGCGGCCACGTCCGTCGCATGCCTGATGGATGCGTCGAAGCTCACCCGGCCGCCGGGCGACGTCCCGGACGGCGGGTCCTCGATCAGGACGTCGGGGAGCGTGCGCCGCGCGCGCTCGACGGCTCGCGCGTCGCCGTGGCCCTTGAAGTCGATCACCGCGATCCGCCCGAGGACGGCGAGCGCCCGGTACACGTCGTCGCTCCATCCCGGGTCCGCGTCGATCTTCAGCTCGACGCCGGGGTGCCGTCGCGCCTCCGCCGCCGGGTCGGCGACGCGACCGTACGAGACCACGTAGCGGACCGGCCGCGGCGTCACGTCGAGCAGGCGGAAGAGGTTCGTGCCGGCCTGCCGGAGCCCGAGGTCGATTGCCGCCGCCTCGAGTGCCGCGCGGTCGTACGGATGCCCGCACACGCGCGCCACCGCCCCCATCCAGTCGTCGAGCCGCCAGCGGCCGCGCGGCACGGAGACGACCCCGCTCCGGAACGTCGCATGCGCCTCCGGCGTCCACCCGACGTGCTCGCCGCGGCCCGCGGCGCCTGCGCCGCGGAGCCAGACGACGGACGTCGGTCGCTCGCCGCCGTACGACTCCAGCGC
This sequence comes from Deltaproteobacteria bacterium, assembly GCA_005879205.1. GTDB lineage: Bacteria > Desulfobacterota > Binatia > DP-6 > DP-6 > DP-3. The sequence goes on along the minus strand of VBLD01000112.1, from coordinate 32,058 downwards.
CACCGACCCGACGTGGCACTCGACGTCCTCGATCGCCAGCCCGAGCGCGCCGAGCTCAGGCGTCGGCGGCACAGCGGAAGCCGGCGAAGATCTGCCGGCGCTGCGGACAGTCCCAGTTGCGGAAGGTGTTGCGGACGGCGATCGACCGCGTCGCCCACGAGCCGCCGCGCAGCACCTTGAAGCCGCGGCCGAAGTGCACCTCGGAGTAATCGCGGTACGGGAAGGCCTCGAAGCCGGGGTACGGTCCGAAGTCGCTCGCCGTCCACTCCCACACGTCGCCGATCATCTGATGACAGCCGAAGAAGCTCCGCCCGCGCGGGTAGGCGCCGACGGCCGCCGGCGCGAAGGTCTGGTGGTCGAGGTTCGCGTGGTCGCTGGTCGGCGCCAGGTCGCCCCACGGGTAGCGGCGCGCGACGCGCTTCTCGAGGTCCCACGCCGCCGCCTTCTCCCACTCGGCCTCGGTCGGCAGCCGCTTCCCCGCCCATCGCGCCCAGGCCGACGCCTCGTGCCACGAGACGTGGACGACGGGACGGTCTAGTACCAGCGGCGCCAGGCGGCCGAATGTGCGCTCGTTCCAGATGCCGTCGCCATTCCGGCTCCACTGCGCGGGATGCGCCACGCGCGCCTCCTGGAGCCAGAGCCAGCCCTCGTCGGTCCAGAGCTCACGTCGGCGGTAGCCGCCGTCCAGCATGAACGCCAGGTACTGGCCGCTGGTCACGGGCGCCAGGTCGATCCGGAAGCGCGGCACGTCCACCGGGTGCGCCGGCCGCTCGTTGTCGTAGGCGAAGCCGCGGTCGTCGGCCCCCATCACGAAGGGCCCCTCGGGGATGACGACCGACGCGGGCTCGACGGCCACCACCGCGCCCGGCGGCTCGCGCAGCCGCGCGGGCTCGTAGGCCGGGCCGTCCATGAGCTGGACCGCCTGGAGGATCGTCTCGCTGTGCTGCGCCTCGTGCTGCGCGATCATCTTGTAGATGTAGCCGTCGGCGAGGAGCGGGTCGCTCGCGTCGAGGTCGAGCTGCGCGAGCCGCTGGCGCGCGCGCTCGCGCACCTCGTGGAGGTAGCCGAGGCAGGCCGCCCGGTCGCCCAACGACAGCTTCTTTCTCATGGACCGCGGGTTCGCGATCGGGTCGTAGAGCCGGTCCCGTGCGACGTCGACGGGCGCCGTCGGGTCGAGCGCGCGGATCGACCACTGCTCCTCGAAGTTGGCGACGTGGCCGAGGTCCCAGACGATGGGACTCAGGAGCGGGCTCACCTGGCGGGTCAGTTGCTCGCCGTCGAGCGGCTCGATCAGCTCGAGGGTCCGCGCCCGTGCCGTCGCGAGATGCGTCCAAGCCGAGCGCTGGCGGCCTTCGGCGAGGGCGCTGCGGCCGCGCTTCCGCATGAGGAGCAGCGCGAAGGCCTTGTTCGAGTCGGTGAAGGTGCGTACGGTCTCGAAGGCGTAGCGCGCGGCGGTGGCCGCCATCTCGTCGGTGCGGAACTTCCGGCTGATCTCGGTCATGATCATCTCGCCGGGCGCGATGCGGAAGCGCCGGCCGAGGTCCGGCAGCTCGATCACCGCCTCGCGCGTGAAGCGCGCGAAGATCTCGATCCGGTCGAGCCGATCGTTGTAGTGCGCCACGTGCTCGATCGCCTCGAGGTCGAGGCGCGTGCCGAGCTCGCGGTTCATGCGCGCGAAGAAGTTCCGCGTGAACTCGGCGGTCACGCCGGCGCGGTCGTTGTACGCGGCCTCGAGCGTGCGCACGTCCTTCACCAGGTCGATGCCGAGCAGGAAGTGGTCGCCGACGGCGAGCGCCGCCGACACCCGCTCGAGGAAGTCGCCGAGCTCCTCCGGATTGAAGTTGCCGATCGTGCTGCCGAGGAAGACGAGGACCAGCGGCGAGAGCTCGCGCAGCAGCGGCAGGGCACGCTCGTAGGAGGCCGCGAGACCACGGATCGCGACCCCGGGATACTCGCGCGCGAGCGCCGCGCACGACATCGTCAGCGCCTCGAGGCTCACGTCGACGGGGACGTAGCGCGCGGGCTCGTCGGCCCAGGCGTCGAGCAGGTGGCGGGTCTTGACCGAGCTGCCCGCGCCGAGCTCGACCAGCGTTGGCGCGCCCACCAATGCGCGGATGTCGCGGGCGTGCTCCCGGAGGAGCGCCGCCTCGGTCCGCGTCGGGTAGTATTCGGGCTGCTCGGTGATGCGTTCGAAGAGCGCGCTGCCGCGCGCGTCGTAGAGGTAGCGGCAGTGCAGCCATCGCGGGTGGTCGCCGAGCCCGCGGACCACCGACTGGGCGAAGGCCGCCGTCGACTCCTCGGGGGAGTCGACCCACAGCTCGAAGCCCGGGTGGCGCTGGCGGCGGAAGCCGGCGTGCGGGTCCGGCCGCGTCACGTCGGGGTGA
>VBLD01000112.1:21609-29645 GCA_005879205.1 Deltaproteobacteria bacterium | reverse complement strand
CGCACGCCGGATCGCCGCGCCCACGTCCGGCAGCGAGCGGCGCGTGCGACGCGGGAAGATCGTATGGATGCTGCCCGCCCCGTCGCTCTCCCAGCGGGGGACGATGTGGACGTGGACGTGGTCGATCGTTTGACCCGTCGCCTCGCCGTTGTTGACGCCGATCGTCGTTCCCGCGGCGCCGAGCGCCTCGCGCACCGGCCGCGCCAGCCGGGCGACGGCGCGAAAGAGCGCGTCGGCCGCCGCCGGCTCGAGGTCTTCTACCAGCGCCACGTGCGCGCGCGGCACGACGAGGACGTGACCGTCGGCCAGCGGCTGGACATCGAGAAAGGCTACCACGTCAGGCTCGCGGGCGACGACCTCGGCGGGAATCTCGCCGGCGACGATGCGACAGAAGATACAGGCCATGGCCGTCCCCAGAACAGCCAGTAGACCGGGTCCGCGGCCGCCGTCAATCCAGCGCCGCGAGCAGCGCGCGCGTCGCCGCCCCCGGGTCCGGCGCGGCTAGGATGGCGCGGATGACGGCCACGCCCGCGGCGCCCGCGGCGCGTGCCGTCGCCACGCGCCCGGCGGTGACGCCGCCGATCGCGAGCAGCGGAACCGCCGCCGCGCGCACGGCGTCGCGCAAGCGCGACTCCCCCTGGGCCCCCACCTTCGAGGGCGTTTCCCACACCGGGCCGAAGAGCGCGAAGTCGGCGCCGGCGACCGCCTCGCCGGGCGCATGCGTCGAGATGCCGACGAGCGTGCCCGGCGGAAGCAGGCGGCGCGCGATCTCGACCGGCACGGAGCCCGTGCCGAGCTGCACGCCGTCGGCGCCCGCGGCGAGCGCGACGTCGAGGCGGTCGTTCACGAAGAGAAGCGCGCCGGTCCGCGCCGTCGCAGCACGCAGCCGCTCGGCGAGCGCGAGGAGCGGCCGCCCGGGAATATCCTTCTCGCGCAGCTGGACGGCCGGGAGCCCGGCGTCGAGCGCCGCCTCGACCACCGCCACCAGGTCGCGGTCGGTCGCGCGCCGGTCGGTCACCAGGACGAGCCTAGGGAGCGAAGAAGGCATTGCTCACCCACACGAGGAGCCCGAGCAGCGCGACGCCGAGCACCAGGCTCCCGCAGGCCTGCGCACGGGGCACGGTATAGCAGATCAGCGGATCAGGCCGTCCAGAGGACTCGACGCCGAGGCGTGCAGCTTGGCGGGGATGCGTCCGGCGAGGAACGCCTTCCGCCCGGCCTCGACCGCCAGCCGCATCGCCTCGGCCATGAGGATCGGGTCCTTCGCGCCCGCGATGGCGGTGTTCATGAGGACCCCGTCGCAGCCGAGCTCGAGCGCTTCCGAGGCGTGCGACGCGGTCCCCACGCCCGCGTCGACGATCACCGGCACGCGGCTCTGCTCGACGATGATGCGGAGGTTGAACGGGTTCCGGATGCCGAGGCCGGAGCCGATCGGCGCCGCGAGCGGCATGACCGCCGCGCAGCCGAGATCCTCCAGACGCTTGCACGCGACCGGGTCGTCCGTGATGTAGGGCAGCACCTGGAAGCCCTCGCGCACGAGCACGCGCGCGGCCTCGATCGTGGCGGGGATATCGGGGAAGAGCGTCTTCTCGTCGCCGATCACCTCGAGCTTGACGAGCGTTCCCACCCCCGCCTCGCGCGCCAGCCGACAGGTCCGGATCGCGTCCTCGGCGGTGTAGCAGCCGGCGGTGTTCGGAAGGATCGTGAAGCGGTCGGGCGGCAGGTGGTCGAGGAGGTTCTCCTTCGACGGGTCGGTGATGTTCACCCGTCGCACCGCGACGGTCACGATCTCGGCGCCGGAGGCCTCGATCGCGCGGCGCGTCTCGGCGAACGAGGCGTACTTGCCCGTGCCGACGATCAGTCGAGAGGTGTACTCGCGTCCGGCGAGAGTGAACGGGTCCTTCATGCGCTCAGCCGCCCCCCACGAAGTGGATGACCTCGACGGCGTCCCCGTCGCGAAGCACGGTCGCCGCGTAGCTCGCGCGCGGCACGACGGCGCGGTTCAGCTCGACCGCGATCCGCCGCGGCCCGAGGCCGAGCCCGGCGACGAGCTCGGCGACGGTGGCGCCCTCTGACAGCTCTCTCGGCTCGTCGTTCACGACCACCTGCACGCCTCGGTGACGATAGCCGCTCGACTGGCGCGTGACAATCGCAGGTGTTGTCGACCGCCGCTCGGTCGCGAAACGTTCAGGCCCTCGCGATCAGTCCGACTTGGCGATGAACTTCGTCGACGTGTTCAGGGCGGGGGTCGAGAAGCTAGCTTCCCAACAGACGTTGGTGGACGTGTTCAGCAGCTGCACGGTCACTTTGGGGATGAGCGGCAAGGGCGGAAGGCCCAGATTCGCGCCTCTCCCGACGAGGGTGATTCGCGCGCTCCCATCGGCGCCGGGCGTGAGCCGGATGATGGACACACCGCTCGGCGTCAACCCGCCGTCTCGGTAGGAGAAACCGTTCGTCGCGCGCCAGCACGGGGCCGAAGAGCACGTCTGGCCGCCGGGCGCGCCCAATCCGAGGAGGGGCTGCGAGGCACCGGAAGTGTCGTAGACGCAGAGGGCGTAACTCGTCCCGTTGACGGGATCACCGAAGGCCATGAGATCCGTCGCGGCACCGCGGGTCCACCTCCAGACGAGTTTGTCCCGCCGGCTGTCGGCGTTGTCGGTGAAAACGATGGACGACTTCGACGGCGCCGGCTTGCGGCAGCCGGTCGCGGGCGCCGGTCCGCACAGCTCGAGCTTGCAGGTCGGCGAGCACCCATCGCCGGCGGCGAGGTTCCCGTCATCACATTGCTCGAGCGGGGCGATGACACCGTTGCCGCAGGCGTCGAAGAGGTGGAGCGCCGGGGCATCCGGGCTTCCGACGAGGAAATCGGTGCCTGCCGTGGCGAGCGAGAAACCGAACCGATCGCCGGGCATCGGGTTGGGAGCGACCAGCGTCTGGACGAGCATCCCGCTCCCGGCATCGAAGAGATATGCCGTCCCGGGAGACGCGTCCGGATAGCTACCCCCCACCAGGATATCGTTCCCGAGCGCTGCGACGGCTTGCCCCAGGAACGCGTATTGTACGGGAACCGGATTCAGGAAGGCGTGAAGGAGTGCCCCCGTCGTACCATCGAAGAGGTAGGCCGCCCCCGAATCAGTAGCTCCGACATTGTTGCCGGGGGCGCCAACCACGACGTTCGTGCCGGCCCAGGCAACCGCGCCCCCGAAGAACTCATTCGTCTGGGGCACCGGGCTGACCAACGTCCGGAGGAGGGTTCCCGTCGCTTCATCGAAGATGTAGGCGGCACCCGTCCCATTCGGGGTGAACGGATCGCCGACCAGAAGCTGCCCACCCGTCGCCGCAATCGCGTATATCCCGCTGGAGAACGTCCGCAGCAAGTCGCCGGTCGTCCCATCGAAGAGATAGACCGCCTGCTCAGCACCGACCAGCACGTAGTTGCCGTCTGCCGCCACAGCCGAGCCGAAAGCAGGGTTGCTCGTGCCGGGGTTGGTGAACTGCCGGAGGAGCGCGCCCGTCGTGCCGTCGAAGAGGAACGCGGCGTTGGCGTACGTCGCGCCAACGAGCAGGTTGCTTCCGAAGGCGGCGACTGCCTTGCCGAAGTCCGCGACCGGGGACTGCGGCGGTGCCAGACGCCGCAGCAGCGCTCCCGTGGCGCGATCGAACACATACACGGCGCCTGCCTCGGTGCCGGCTTGGAGGGGGGCGCCCCCGACGATCGTACCGCCAACGGCCGCCACCGATCGGCCGAGACTCACCGTGGCCGGATAGCGATAGCTCCGGAGCAAAGTATAGGTCGTCGCGCCGGCCGCGTGCGCGTACCCGGTGAGAGCGACGAGCAGCAACAGGCGGAGACGACATGCAGCAAGGTGCATCGTGGCCCCCTGACGCAACCTGGCTGGTACCGCGGCGGCACGTTAGCCGTCAAGGATAAAAGGCGCCTGCGCGTGCCGTCCCTCGCACCTTGTCAGCCCATTTGATAAACGAGAAATTTCTACCGACCCGCTCCGTATGCACGACATCCAGGGTAGACCCACGGTCGCCGAGGTGAGTCTCGGGGCGCTGCGCACGAATCTCCGCGCCGCCCGGGAGCTCGTCGGTCCCGCCGTGAAGGTGCTCGCGGTCGTCAAGGCCGACGGCTACGGCCACGGCGCGGTCGCGGCGGCGCGCGCCTTCGTCGAGGCCGGGGCCGCGGCGCTCGGCGTCTCTACGGTCGAGGAGGGGGCGGAGCTCCGCCGGGCGGGCGTCCGGGGCCCGGTCGTCGTGCTCGGTGGTGCCTTTCCGGGCGAGGAGGGCGCCGTCGTCGCCGGCGACCTCGAGGTTGCGGTCTGGACGCGCGCGGCGGCCGAGGCGCTGGCGGCCGCGGCCCGGGCGGCGGGAGGCACGGTCGGCATCCATATCAAGGTGGAGACCGGCATGACGCGGCTCGGCCTGGACCCGGCGGACGTCGCGGGCTTCGGCGCCGCCATCCGCGGCCTCGCGGGTCTCCGGATGGCCGGCGTCTTCTCCCACTTCGCCTCGGCCGACGCGGTCGACACGGCGTCGGCGCGGGCCCAGATCGAGCGCTTTCGCGCGGCCGTCGAGGCGCTCGCCGCCGCCGGCGTGCGCCCGGCCGAGGTACACCTCGCCAACAGCGCCGCCACGCTCTCCGCACCGGCCGCCCACTTCACGATGGTGCGGCCGGGGATCATGCTCTACGGCTATGCCCCCGCCCGGCACCTGGCGTCGCGCGCGCGTCTCGAGCCGGCCATGCGTCTGCGGACCCGCGTCGCCCAGGCCCGGCGGGTCGCTGCGGGGACGCCGGTCGGCTACGCGGGTACCTGGGTGGCTACGCGGCCGAGCACGATCGCCGTCCTCCCGCTCGGCTACGCCGACGGATACCACCGGCTCGCGTCCAACCGCGCTCAGGTGCTCGTGCGGGGTCGGCGCGCGCCGATCGCGGGCCGGGTCTGCATGGACCAGACGATGGTCGACGTGACCGACGTCGGCGACGTCCAGGCCGGGGAGCCGGTGGTCCTGTTCGGGAGCCAGGACGGCGCCGCGATCGCGGCCGACGAGGTGGGCGGCTGGGTGGACACCATCGCCTACGAGGTCCTGACCTCGGTGGGCAAGCGCGTGCCGCGGGTGTACGTGGAAGAGTTCGATGGCTAGGATCGGCCGCGCGCTCCTGAGCGTCAGCGACAAGCGCGGGCTGGTCGAGTTTGCGCGCGGCCTGGCGGACCTCGGCGTCGAGCTGCTGTCCACGGGCGGCACCGCCAAGCTCCTCGCCGACGCGGGCCTGTGCGTCACCCAGGTGAGCGACTACACGGGCTTTCCCGAGATGCTCGACGGCCGCGTGAAGACGCTCCATCCGAAGATCCACGGCGGGCTGCTCGGGCGCCGCGACGTTCCCGCCCACGTGGCGGAGATGCGCGCGCACGCGATCGAGCCGATCGACCTCGTCGCCGTGAACCTCTATCCCTTCCGGGAGACCGTCGCCCGGCCGGGGACCACACTCGAGGACGCGATCGAGCAGATCGACATCGGCGGCCCCTCGATGCTGCGCTCGGCCGCCAAGAACCATGCGCACGTGACGGTCATCGTCGATCCCGACGACTACGAGCCCGTGCTCGCGGAGCTCCGGGGCGCGGGCGGCACCGTCTCCGTCGAAACCAACCGCCGCCTCGCCCAGAAGGTCTTCTGCGCGACCGCGTGCTACGACGGGGCGCGCTTCGGGGCGTCGTTCCACCGGGGCGGGCCGAAGGCGCTCGACATGCGCTACGGCGAGAACCCCCACCAGGCGGCGTCGCTCTACGGCGACTTCCTGCGGGTCGCCGAGCCCCTGCACGGCAAGGAGCTCTCCTACAATAATGTGGTCGACATCGACGCCGCCCTCGCCCTCGCCGAGGAGTTCCGTGCCGGGCGGGACGCGGCCGTGGCCATCCTCAAGCACAACACGCCGTGCGGCGTCGGTCTCGGCGGCGACCCGCTGGAGGCCTGGAAGCGCGCCTATGCAACCGACCCCGAGTCGCCCTTCGGGGGGATCGTCGTCTCCACCAGACCGTGGACGCTTGCGCTGGCCTGGGCGGTGGACGAGATCTTCACCGAGGTCCTGATCGCTCCCGACTTCGAGCCCGACGCCCTCGAGCTGCTGAAACGGAAGAGGCAGCGCAGGCTCGTGCGCTGGCACCCCGAGGCGGACGAGGTCCGCGCACCCGCCGTCCGCGGCGTGGTGCGCGGTATGTTGGTCCAGGACCAGGACACCGCGATCGAGGACCCGCGCGAGGCGCGGGTCGTGACCAGGAGGCGGCCGACGCCCGAGGAGCTTCTGGCACTCGCCTTCGCCTGGCGCGTGGTCAAGCACGTCAAGTCGAACGCCATCGCCTTCACCACCGCCGACCGCACGCTCGCGCTCGGCGGCGGCCAGACCTCGCGCGTCGAGCCCGTGCGTACCGCCCGCGCCCGCGCCGAGCGGCTCGGCATCTCGCTCCACGGATCGGTGGTGGGCAGCGACGCCTTCTTCCCCTTCCCCGACGGCCTCGAGGAGGCGCTCGAGGCGGGCGCCACGGCCGTCATCCAGCCGGGCGGCAGCACGCGCGACGAGGAGGTCATCCGCGCCGCCGACGCGCGCGGCGCGGCGATGGTCTTCACCGGCGTGCGTCACTTCCGGCACTGAGGCGGCATGCGCGTCCTCGTGATCGGCGGCGGCGGGCGCGAGCACGCGCTCTGCTGGAAGCTCCGGCAGAGCCCGCGCTTGACGGCGCTCTACTGCGCGCCCGGCAACGCCGGCATCACGCAGGTGGCGGAGTGCGTGCCGGTGGCGGCCGACGACCTGTCCAAGCTGCTCCGCTTCGCCAAGGAGCAGGCGATCGACCTGACGGTCGTCGGGCCCGAGCTGCCGCTCACCATGGGGCTCGTCGATCGCTTCGCGACCGCGGGGCTCCGCGCCTTCGGCCCCACGGCCGCCGCGGCTCGCCTCGAGGGCTCCAAGGCCTTCACGAAGGACCTCCTCCGGCACGCACGCGTGCCGACCGCGTTCTTCGGCGTGTTCGCCGATCCCGACGATGCGGTCCGCTACGTCAACGAGGTGGGCGCGCCCGTCGTCGTCAAGGCCGACGGCCTCGCCGGCGGCAAGGGCGTCTTCATCTGCCGCACGGCCGCCGAGGCGGAGGAGGCGATCGACGAGCTCATGCGGGGCCGTCTCTTCGGCGACGCCGGAAGCCAGGTGGTGGTCGAGGAGTTCCTCGAGGGCGAGGAGGTCTCGTTCATGGCGCTCTCGGACGGCACGACCGTCGTGCCGCTCGCCACCTCGCAGGACCACAAACGTGTCCTCGACGGCGACCAGGGGCCCAACACCGGCGGCATGGGTGCCTATTCTCCAGCGGCCGTCGTGACGCCGGCGCTCGAGGCCGAGATCATGCGGGACGTCGTCGCGCCGGTGGTCCAGGCGCTCGCCAAGCAGGGCACGCCCTATGTCGGCGTGCTGTACGCCGGCTTGATGCTCCAGGACGGCCGCCCGAAGTGCGCTTCGGCGACCCGGAAGCCGAGGTCATCCTCGCCCGACTCCGCTCGGACCTCCTGGACCTCATGGTGCGCACCTGCGAGGGCCGGCTCGCGGGCGAGACCATCGAGTGGGACCCGCGCACCGCGGTCTGCATCGTGCTCGCCGCCGAGGGCTACCCGGGGGCCGTCGAGCGCGGGCGGCGGATCGAGGGTCTCGAGCGCCTCGACGGCTGGGCGCAGGGAACGGTTTTTCACGCCGGCACCCGCATGGACGATGGCCGGCTCGTCACCGACGGCGGGCGCGTGCTCGGCGTGACCGCCCTCGGCGACACCGTCGGTGCCGCGGTGGCCGAGGCCTATGCGGCGGTCGACTACGTCCGCTGGCCCGGCATGCACTTCCGGCGCGACATCGGGCATCGCGCCCTGGCTCGCGAGCGAAAGGATGGTCAGCATGGCGGCGCGTGACGGCCGGCCCCAGGTCGGTATCGTGATGGGCAGCGACAGCGACTGGGAGACGATGGAAGGCGCGGCGGAACGTCTCGCCGCGTTCGAGATCC
>VBLD01000112.1:12463-21455 GCA_005879205.1 Deltaproteobacteria bacterium | reverse complement strand
CGACGCCGCTCCAGGGGCTCGACGCGCTGCTCGCCACGGTCCAGATGCCGGGTGGCGTCCCGGTCGCGACCGTCGCCATCGGACGCCCCGGGGCGGAGAATGCCGCCGTGCTGGCGGCACAGATCCTCGCGCTTCGCAGCCGGCCGATCCGCGAGCGGCTCGAGCGCTTCAAGACGGAGCTGGCCGAGAGCGTCGAGGGAAAGAACTTGCGGCTGCAGAGGAAGATCTCGCCTGAGAGCGCCGACTGAGGCGGCGGTCGCGGCGCTCGCCGCCGGGGCGCTCGTCGTCTTCCCGACCGAGACGACCTACGGCCTCGGCGCGGACGCGCTGTCCGACGATGCGGTTGCGCGATTGGTCACCGTCCGGGGTCGCGAGGCAGGGAAGCCGATCCTGGTGTTGATCACGGACCTTGCGATGGCCGAGACGGTCGCCGCGGCGATCTCGCCGGCCGTGCGGCGGCTCGCGGCGCGATTCTGGCCGGGGCCGTTGACCCTGGTGCTCCCCGCGCGCGAGCGGCTGCCCGCGGCCCTCACCGCCGGCTCGGGCACGATCGGCGTCCGCGTGCCGGGGCATCCCGTCGCCGCCGCCCTGGTCGCCGGCCTCGGCCGTCCCGTCACGGCGCCGAGCGCGAATCCGCCGGGACGGACGCCGCCCAGGCGAATCGACGAGGCGCGCGCCTGCTTCGGCGACGGCGTTGCAGTCTACCTCGACGGCGGCGAGCTGCCGGGTGGCGCTTCCACCGTCGCGGCGGTCGAGGAGGGGCGGGTGCGCGTGCTGCGCGCGGGCCCGGTGTCGGGCGAAGCGCTCGTCCGGGCGCTCGAGGGCGGCTGAGGTGGCCGTCGTCCGCCCGCTCCAGGGGCTCCGCTACGACCCGGCCCGCGCCGGCGACCCGGGCCTGCTGCTCGCCCCGCCCTACGACATCATCACGCCTTCCGAGCAGGCCGAGCTCCACGCGCGGAGTCCGTACAACGTGGTCCGCCTGATCCTGCCCGAGGAGGCGGACCGGGGTGCCGCCGCGGCGCGCACGCTCCGCGAGTGGATCGAGCGCGGGCTCCTCGTCAGCGACCCGACACCGGCGGTCTACGTCTACTCGCAGCGCTTCAGCCTGCCCGACGGCACGACCCGCCGGCGCGACGGGCTCCTCTGCCGGCTCCGTCTCGAGGAGTTCAGCACCGGCATCGTCCTCCCGCACGAGCGTACGCTGCCCGGGCCGAAGGCGGATCGCCTCGCGATCCTGCGCGCTACGGGCGCCAATCTGAGCCCGATCTTCGGCCTCTACGCCCGCCCGGGCGAGCCGCTGCGCGAGCTGGTCGGCGCGCTCGGCGACCCCGTCGTCGACGTGAACGGCTGGCATCAGCTCTGGCGCGTGACGGATTGCGCCACCATCGACCGGATTGAACGCGCGCTCGCCCCCGAGACGATCATCATCGCCGACGGCCACCACCGCTACGAGACCGCGCTCCAGTACCGCGACGAGCAGCGGGGCAACCAGGCCGCGGAGTACGTGCTCGCCTACCTCGCCAACATGGAGGAGGAGGGCGTCGCGATCCTCCCCACGCATCGGCTCGTCCGCGGCCCGCTGTCGCTGGCGCCCGGACGGCTCGAGGAGCGCCTTCGCGAGAGTTTCGAGGCGGAGCCGCCGGCGTCCGGGCGGCGACGTCAGGCCGGTGAGATCGACTGCCTCCTGGCAGATCGCCGCCTTCGCCTTCGCCCGCGCCCGGCCACGCTCGCCCGCCTCGCCCACCTCCCGCCGGTCCTTCGTACCCTCGACGTCGAGCTGCTACACCGCACGATTCTCGAGCCGATCCTCGGCGTCGCCGCCGCCGGTCTCGAGTTCACGCACGACGACGAGGAGGCGGCCGAGGCCGTCGCCGCCGGCCGTGCGGCGGCCGCGTTCCTCCTGAACGCGCCGCCCATCGCCGCGGTACGGGCGGTGTGTCTCGCCGGCGAGCTCATGCCCGAGAAGTCGACCTACTTCTACCCGAAGCTCGCGACGGGACTCGTCCTCTCGCTCGTGGGGCCGCCGTGGGTGTGAGCGGCACGGGGCCTTTTGCGTCGGCGCCGGGCAACTCGTAAGAAGATTCCGTGGAGACGCGCCGCCCGACCAACCCGGCCGCCGAGGAGATCCTCGGACTCTACTTCCCGGTCCTCGACCACGGCTTCGTCGCGCTCGTCGACTACATGGGCTCCGACGAGGACGTCGAGCGCGCGGCGCGCGTCTCGTACGGCTACGGGACGCGACGGACGAGCGAGACGCGCGGCTTGATCCGCTACCTCCGCCGCCACCGCCACACGACGCCGAGCGAGATGGTCGAGCTCAAGTTCCACTGCGCGATGCCGATCTTCGTGGCAAGGCAATGGATCCGGCATCGTTCGGCAAGCGCGAACGAGTATAGCGGGAGATATAGCTTGATACCTCTCCTGTTCTATGAGCCGGAGCCGGCCGCCTTCCAGGCGCAGGCGGCCAGCAACCGGCAGGGGCGCGGCGGTGCGCCGCTGCGAGAGCTCCACGCCGATGCCGTCGCGCGTGCGGAAGCCGTCCGCCGGCTCGCCGCCGAGCAGTACGAGTGGCTGGTCGGCCACGACGTCGCGCGCGAGCTGGCACGCATCGACCTCCCGCTCTCGACCTACACGCAGTGGTACTGGAAGATCGACCTCCACAACCTGTTCCATTTCCTCACCGTGCGCGTCGACCCGCACGCGCAGCACGAGATCCGCGTCTTCGCCCGCGTCATCGCCGGCATGCTGAAGCGCGTCGCGCCGCTCAGCTTTGAGGCCTGGCTGGACTACGAGTTTCGCGGCGCGCACCTCTCGCGTGGCGAGCTCGAGGCGATGCGCCGTCTTGTCCGCGTCGACGACGGCGGGCTCGAGGCGCGACCCGGGCGCGTGAGCCGCGAGGAGCTCGCCCGTCTCGGCCTCGCGAAGCGCGAGATCGACGAGCTGCTCGCGAAGCTCGCCACCTCGCCGGCCGACGAGGACTTCGACCTCGACCCCTCCGCCGCGCGTCCCGCCGAGCACTTCGCGCGCGAGATGGAGGCGGCCGTGCCGCGCGTCGACCGGAGGTGACCACGGCCCGTCGACTCGCCGCCCCGCCCGACGTCGCCACCGCCGTGTCGAGCGGCGTGCGTCTCTTCAACCGCAGCCGCTACCTCGAGGCGCAGCAGGTGTGGGAAGAGGCCTGGCGCGAAGCGCCGTCCGCCGACCGCGCCTTCCTCGAGGCGCTCGTCCAGCTCGCGGCGGGCCTCCACCTGCGCACGCGCCGGGGCGCGACCCGTGGCGCCGTGCACCTCCTGGCGCAGGCCGTGATCGGGCTCGACGACTACCGGCCCGCCGCGCACGGCGTCGACGTCGAGGCGCTCATCGCCGACGTCGACGCGTCCGTCGAGTGGTTGCGAACGGTCGGCCGCCCGCACCGCTTCCTCGACCGGACCCGCCTCCCGCGCATCCGCTGATGGAGATGACGCGCGAGCAGGTGCGCCACGGGCTGCGCGCCGCGCGCTACATCACGACGTCGCGCGTCGAGACGGCGCTCTTCCTGGCGCTCGTGCTCGAGAAGCCGCTGCTCGCCGAGGGGCCGGCGGGCGCGGGGAAGACGGAGCTCGCCAAGGTGCTCGCCGAGATGCTCCGGACCGACCTCGTGCGGCTCCAGTGCTACGAGGGGCTCGACGAGGCGCGCGCGCTCTTCGAGTGGAACTACCAGAAGCAGCTGCTCCGCATCCAGGCCGACCGCGCCGAGGGCCGCGGCTGGGACGAGGTCTCGCACCACATCTTCTCGCGCGACTTCCTCCTCGAGCGCCCGCTGTCGCGCGCCATCACCGCGCCCCGGAAGGTCGTCCTGCTGATCGACGAGGTGGACAAGGCCGATCCCGAGTTCGAGGCCTTTCTCCTGGAGGTGCTCTCCGACTTCCAGGTGAGCGTGCCCGAGCTCGGCACGATCCGGGCGCGCGAGCGCCCGGTGGTCGTGCTCACCTCCAACCGCACCCGCGAGCTCTCGGAGGCCCTCATCCGGCGCTGCCTCCACCTCTTCGTCGACTTTCCCGGCGCCGAGACCGAGGCGGAGATCATCGCGCTCAAGGTCCCGGAGCTCGACGCGCGGCTCCGCGAGCAGGTCGCCCGCTTCATGGCGGGTCTGCGCAAGCTCGACCTCAGGAAGGCGCCGAGCATCGCCGAGGCGCTCGACTGGGCGCGCGGACTCTGTGCCCTCGGCGTGCGCGAGCTCGACGCGGCGACCGTCCGCCAGACCCTCGCGCTGATCGTGAAGCACGAGGAGGACCTCCGCAAGGCGGAGAGCAAGGTGACGACGCTGCTCGCCGCGGCGACGCGGAGCTGACGCGCTTTGTACCGATCCGTCTCACCGCTGGCGCAGTAGGACGCCGAATCCTCTGCGGACTCGGGCGGAGTGACTGGCACTGCCCTTGCAGCGGCATCTGCCCGGATGGATGCCACCGAGCGCCTGCACCAGCTCTTCCTGCTGAACCTCGCGCTCCAGATCTTCGACGGCGTCGCGACCTACCACGGGCTCCGCTTCTGGGGGGAGGGCAACCCGCTCGTCGCCAACGCCTTCCCGTATCTCGGCGTCGGGGGCACGCTCTGCCTCTTCAAGGCGAAGGCCTGTGGCTTCCTCGTGCTGCTCCGCCGCCTCGGCCCGCGCCCCCTGGTGCGCGAGTCGCTCGTCCTCCTGGCCACCGTCTACCTGTTCTTCTCCTTCATCCCCTGGATGTCCCGTCTGCTGTCGCTCGTCCTGGTCTGACGGGTTAGCATCGCGGGATGCGCTCGCGCATCCTCGCCTTCGTCCAGGCGCTGCGCGCCGACGGCGTCGACGTGTCCGTCGCCGAGACGATGGACGCCGTGCGCGGCGTCGCCGCGGCGGGCGTCGAACGCGAGGTGCTGCGCGAGTCGCTCGCCGCCTGCCTGGTGAAGGACGAGGCAGATCGCCCGACCTTCGACCGGCTGTTCGACGCCGCGTTCCCGCTGGTGGGCGTCGAGCGCCGGGCGGGCGCGCGGCAGCGCCGCGCCGGCGGCGGAGTGGGTGCGGTCGCGACCGCCGGCGGGCGCGGGACCGCGGGCGGTCGCGGCCGTCCCCGCGAAGAGCCGGCGGAGGCGGAGCGACGGCGGCCGGCGCCGGCGCGGCCGCCGAGCGCGAGCCGCGAGACCGCGCGCACCCCGCAAGGTCTCGAAGACCGCTCGCCGCGCGACGCGGCCCGTCGCCCCGGCCGCGTCGCGCGACGCCTCGCGCTCATGCGGCTTCCATTCGACGAGTTCACTGCCCGCGACGTCCAGGAGGCGCGCGACGTCGTGCGCGAGCTCGGTCGCCGGCTGCGGGCGCGGCTCTCCCGGCGCGAGCGGAGCATGCGGCGCGGCCGGGTCGACTTCCGCCGCACGATCCGCGCCTCGATGTCGAGCGGCGGCGTGCCCGCCCGCCCGCGCTTCCGCGCGCGCCGTCCGGCGCGGCCCGAGCTGGTGGCGCTCTGTGACCTCTCGGGCTCGGTCGCGGCGGCGAGCGAGCTGATGCTCGGGCTCATCGCTCCGGCCGCCGACTGGTTCCGCCGCGCCCATCTGTTCGTCTACGTCGACCGGCTCTGCGCGGTCTCGATCGAGGACGGGCACGTGGCGCCGGGCGGGCCGCTCGACCTCCACGCGCGCTCGGATTTCGGTCGCGTGCTCGAGGAGCTGTGGGGCGGGCGTCGCGACCTGCTCGGGCGCTCGACCCTGCTCCTCGTCCTGGGCGACGCGCGCAACAACCGCCGCCCGCCGCGCGCCGACCTGCTGCGCGCGGTGCACGACCGCGTCGCGCGGCTGGTCTGGCTCGTCCCCGAGCCCCGCGCCCGCTGGGACACGGGCGACAGCGTGCTCTCCCGCTATGCCCCCGTGTGCGACGCGGTGCTCGAGTGTGTGGACCTGGCCGCTCTCGCCGCGGCCGTGCGGCAGGCCCTCTGAGCCGCTAGAATGCGTCCCGCATGACGGTGACGATCGCGCGGCTCGGCGAGCTCCGTCCCGGTGAGACCAAGAAGTTCGTCTTCCGCTGCGACGGGCTCGAGCTGGAGGGCTTCCTGCTCAACTGGGGCGGGCAGCACCACGCCTACGTGAACCGCTGCCGGCACGTCCCGATGAGCCTCGACTGGGTCGAGCACCAGTTCTTCACCGAGGACCGGCGCTTCGTGCAGTGCGCGACGCACGGCGCCTACTACCTGCCGGATACGGGGGAGTGTGTAGCGGGTCCGCCCTGCGGGCGCCGCCTCCATCGCATCCCGCTCCGCGTCGAGGGCGACCAGATCCTGGGCGACTGTCCCGGGTCGCTGCCCGACGACTGAAGCCCGCTATTCCGGCTCGTCGCCGAAGTGGGCGCGCGTGATGCGCTCCTTCAGGTACTCGAGCGTCCCGAGGTCTTCGACGATGTCGCCGCCGGTGTCGTAGAAGAAGATCTCACCGCTCTTGTTCCGGCCGACCGCCACGAGCCACTCGAGGTCGTCGCGATCCTCGAGGAGGTAGTTGATGGTCTGGCTCACCCCGCGGCCCGGGATGATCGTGACCTTCGGGCGGGCGGGCTTCTCGTGCTGTTTGGGCATCGACGCCATGACCTCCGAGGGCGCGGCGACGCACCCCGTACGCGAAGGACCGAGGATAGGAGCGGCCCCCTTTCAAGTCAATAGCAACAGGGTCACAGTTTCGACGTGGAACGTCTGCGGAAAGAGATCGATCGGCTGCACGCGCGCGACGCGGTAGCCGTGCGCTGCGAGGAGCCGCACGTCGCGTGCGAGGGTGGCCGCATCGCACGAGACGTAGACGATGCGACGGGCACGCAGCGCGCCGAGCGCGGGGATCGCGTCGGCGGCGCCGGCGCGGGGCGGGTCGAGCACCACGACGTCGGCCGTTTCCGGTGCCCTGCGGGCGAGCGCCGCGACCACCGGCGCGGTCTCGAACGTGACGTCGCGGAGCCCGAGGCGTGCGGCGTTCTCGCGCCCGGCGGCCGCCGCGATCGGGTTACGCTCGATGCCGGTGACGCGCGTCCCGCGGCGCGCAACGGGTAGCGTGAAGTTCCCCGCGCCGGCGTAGAGGTCGAGGACGCGCTCTCCGGGCACGAAGCCGCCGAGCG
This sequence comes from Deltaproteobacteria bacterium, assembly GCA_005879205.1. GTDB lineage: Bacteria > Desulfobacterota > Binatia > DP-6 > DP-6 > DP-3. The sequence continues at coordinate 14,362 of VBLD01000112.1, read as the reverse complement.
CCATGACGGCGGCGACGAGCAGCCGGTTCGCGGCGGGGTTCACCTGCGTGAAGACGTCGGCCGGCACCTCGAGGTCGAGCCCCGGCTCGAGCGCGACGCGGAGCCGCGGATCGCCGACGACGAGGCGGCCACGGCCTGCCGGATCGGCGAGCACCGCGCCGCGCACGGTCGGAGTCCGGGCGAGGAGCGCCTCCGTCGCCTCGGCGTCGCGTGCGCCGGCCGCCGCGGCCGTGACCCCCGTCAGGACGACGCCGCCCGGGGCGACCGCGAGCGCCACGCGCCGGAGGGGGACGCGCAGCGCCGCGATCCAGCGGCGCGCGGCGTCGAGGTGGGCGGAGAGCACGGGCTCGGCGAGCGGGCACGCGTCGACCTCGACCAGCCGGTGCGAGCGCGCACGGTGATAGCCGGCCCGCCGGCCCTCGACCACGAGGGTGATGCGGGCGCGGTAGTGCCAGTCGTCGCCGGTCGTGAGCGTCGGCAGGACCTCGGCATCGCGGACCCCCGCGCTGCGGGCGAGCTGCTCGGCGACGATCGCGGCCTTCGCGTCGCGCTGCGCGGCGGGGGCGATGTGCTGCCACTGACAGCCGCCGCAGGTGGGGAAGTGGCGGCAGCCGGGCAGGACGCGCGCCGGCCCCGGCTCCAGGACCTCGACGATCCGGGCGCGCGTGAAATCCGCACGGCTCTCCACGATCTCGGCCGTCACCCGGTCGCCGGGCGCGGCGTATGGCACGAAGACCACTCGACGGTCGCGGTGCGCGAGCGCGTCGAAGCCGAAGGTGAGCCGCTCGACCGTGAGGACGTCAGTCAAAGCCGGGCTCGCCGAGCACGAAGAGCATCTCCTCGGCGGTGAAGAGCGAGCCCGCGAGCCGTCGCAGCAGGTCGCGCTCGACCACGCCTCGCGACGGCACCTCGATGCGGTGCGGGATCACGTCGAAGACGCCGGCGCCGAGGAAGACCGTCTCGCTGCGGTCGATCGCCTCGATCGTGCTCGTGATCTTGAGGCTGGTGTCCGTCTCGCCCGCGGGCAGCAGGAAGAGAGCGTAGGCGACGACGTACTCGGTGGCGCGCCCGAGACCCGCGCCCCGTGCCGCCGAGAGGTCGGCGACGTCGCCGAGCTTCCGGATCTCGTCGCGGCTCGTGTAGCGCCGGCCGGCGGTCTGGATCGTGTGCTGCGCGCGCTCGGCGCGCGTGACGCGCAGCCCTTCGTCCTCGAGCCCGCGCAGCACCTGGGGCCAGAGCCGGTCGACCGGCTCGTGGATCACCCGGTAGTGCTCGCCGCGCACGTGCACCTTCGGATCCAGGGAGGGGCTGCGCAACGCCCCGCAGCCCGTTGCGAGCGCGGCGAGCACGAGCGGCAGCGGGCGGCACACGACTGTCAGTCCTTGGCGAACATCATCTTCACCTGGGGGAACGTCGACGGGCTCGCCGCCGCCACGGCCGCCGTCGCGGGCCGGTCGAGCTGGGCTGCGCGTCGCTCGGCGTCTCGCATGCGCACCTCCGAGAGCGGGTGGCTCGAGAGGAACCGCTCGACGACGCTCGGCAGGCTGTGCTGCTGCTCGGACAGCTTGCGGAAGACCGACGCCATCGCCGCGGGGTCGTAGCCGGCGGCATTCATGAGCCGGAGCCCCAGCCGGTCGGCCTCCGCTTCCTTGCCGCGGCTGTAACGCAGCAGGCTCAGCACGTAGCCGAGCTTGGCTCCCTCCCAGGCGATCGGCGGGATCGGGATCGGAACCACGGAGATCGCGGCGATGATCGCGAGCTGGCTCAGGTTCTGCGTGGTCAGCATCTCGGTCGCATGGCGCGCGGCGACGTGGTTCATCTCGTGCGCCATGACGGAGGCGAGCTCGTCCTCGGTGTCGCACACCTCGACGATCCCCATGTTTATGTAGACCGGTCCGC
>VBLD01000112.1:11948-12389 GCA_005879205.1 Deltaproteobacteria bacterium | reverse complement strand
CAGCTTGAAGGCAGGCTCGGGACTCGCCTCCTGCAGCCGCCGACCGACCGTGCCGACCAGCTGGTTGAGCGCGCTGTGACGGAGCAGCACGAGCTCGCCCTCAACCTCCTTCGAGAGCTGCTCGCCGAGGCGGATGTCGCCGTCGACCGAGTAGAAGTTCGGGTGGAAGCGATGGACGCCCGCGCAGCCGATCACGACCGCGAGCGCGAGCACGATCACGGCGACGCGCCTCACCGCTCGCCCGTCCGGTTGAGCGCACGCAGGCTGCTCGGGTGCACCGCGACGCGCGGCCCGGCGGCCAGCACGAGCGGCAGCCGCTCGCCCACGACCTCGCCCGAGAGGCGGTCCCCGCTGCGCAGCACCACGTCGGCCTTGTTGCCCGCCTCGGTGAACTCGACGCGGTCCAGTTCGCCCGCCGAGACTTCCATCGTCCGCCCACCG
>VBLD01000112.1:8042-11882 GCA_005879205.1 Deltaproteobacteria bacterium | reverse complement strand
GCCGGCGCGGAGGCTCAGCTGCGCGATCGCGTCGACCGCCACGCTCTGGGTCCGGCCGCCCGCCGTCAGGTGGAGCGCGTCGTTCTCGAGCAGACCGGAAAGCGTGTCGCCGTTGACGAGGACGATTCGAGCAAGCCCGCGTTCGCCGGTGTCGAAGAGGACGGTGGCCACCGCGTCACGCCCGAGGTCGACCGCTCCGTAAGGGGTGCGCACGTGGAAGCGCTGATCGGTGAGCGTGCCGCGCAGCGTGTCGCCGCTGCGGAGCTTCGCGGTGTCGACGTCGGCGCCGCCGCGTACCTGCTGCGCGAGGCGCAGCCGTCCGGGCGCCGCGATGTCGGGCGGCACGGCGAGCGTCCAGATCTCCCAGCCCTTGTCGCCCCGATGCTGGAAGGCGAGCGTGCGCCCGTCGGGCGACCAGGCGGGATGCAGTGCCGGGGCGGGCGCGGCCACCAGCTCGATCGGGGTGGTGCCGTCGGCGTTGGCCACCCACGGCGTCGCGTCGCTGGCGCGGCCGCGAGCGGGCCAGCGGGTGAAGGCGAGCTTCGTGCCGTCGCGCGACCACGCGGGCCGCGCCTCGTGGTCGGGCGAGACGACGAGCGGCGCGGTGCGGCCGTCGCGAACGTCGAGACTGTAGATGTCGAAGTTGCCGTTCACGTCGGTCACGTACGCGATGGTCTCGCCCGAGGGATGCCAGGCGGGGAAGATCTCGTTGGCCGGGGTGGTCGTCAGCCGCCGCCGCCCGCTGCCGTCGGCGTACATGAGCCAGAGGTCGAAGCTCCCGCCCTCCTTCGGAAACGCGGCGTAGACGATCTGCCGCCCGTCGGGCGACCAGGCGGGCTGGTCCTCGGTGCCGGGATCGTCGGTCAGCGGCACCGCGTTCTGGCCGTCGGGATCGGAGATCCAGATGTCGCGCGAGCCGTTCAGCTCGGACACGAAGAGCAGCTTCTTGCCGTCGGGCGAGAGGGCCGGATGGTACTCGTCCTTGGTGCCCTTGGTGAGCTGCCGCTCCTCGGACCCGTCGGCGGCCACCATCCAGATGTTGCGCGACGCGATGCCGTGCTGCTTTGCGTCCTTGCGTCGCGAGTGGAAAACGAGGTGCGTCCCGTCCGCCGTCCAGGACGGCATGGCGCTCGACCCCGTGGTCACGACGGCGCGCGCGTTCCCGTCCTCGGCGAGGCTCGCCGGGGCCATTGCGAGGCCGAAAACCCCGAGCGCGACCGTCATCCGCCCCGCCGTGCGCCCGGTCATGTCGGCACGCTTATCGGGTCGCGACGGATTTGCAATACACGTGCTCGGAGGCTAGGCGGAACAGGCCGATGGCGGCGCGACTCCTTCCCGGAACGACCACGCGAGTGCGGCGCGGGCGGCGCCACGACTTTGCCCACGTGCAGGCGGTCCTCGGGCGCCCGGGCGGCGATCGGGCCGAGCGGCTCTACTACCGCATGACGCGCGACCTCGGGACGGACCTCTACGTGGCCGAGGAAGAAGGCGGAGCGATCGTGGCGGTGATCGCGCTCGCCTACGGGCGCTCCCTCCTCCGCGGCGGGCTGGCGGCCGTGCTCGAGGTGGCGCGACGCTCGACGGAGCCCCGGCTCGGCGAGGGGCTCGTCGCCTTCGCCGAGGAGCGGGCGCGGCGGCGCGGCTGCCGCGAGCTCGCGGCGCGCATCGACGGCGCCGATGCGGAGCTTCGCGCGGTGCTCGTGGCACGCGGCTTCCGTCCGGCCGACGTGCTGGCGGCCGAGCTCGTCCAGGCCGTCTGATGGCGGTCCCCGAGCAGACCGGGACGCGCGGGGCGTCGGTCGTCGGCGAGCGGCTGCGCACGCTCCTCGAGCGACGCGCGAGCGGCGGCGAGGGGGCGGCGCTGGAGACCTTCGCGCAGCTCCTCCTCCAGCGCGCCCAGGACTACGTCGGCACCCTCGTCGAGGAGGAGGTGGCCGCGCTCGTCGCCTCGGCCTTCCGTTTCTACGCCGCGCCGGGCGACGAGTTGCGCGCGCGGGCGATCGCGCCGAGCTACGTGACCGAGGGCTGGGATGCCTCCGTCTCGGTCATCGAAACGGTGATGGCCGATCGGCCGTTCATCGTCGACACCCTCGGGGCCGCGCTCGAGGCCGAGGGTGCCGCTCCCCGGGCGCTGCTCCACCCGATCCTCGCTGCCGGGCGCGACCTGACGGGGCGGTTGATCTCCCTCGCTCCACCCAACGGCGGCGGGCGCCGCGAGTCCTTCGTGCACGTCGCCGTCCCGCGCACGGCCGACGCCGCCGCGCTCGCGCGGCTCGAGCAGCTTGTGCGCGACCGGCTCGGCGACGTGCGGCTCGTGACCGACGACTTTCGCGCCATGCTGGCGCGCGCCTAGGAGGCAGCCGCCGAGCTCGACGGGCTCGCGCGGGGCGGTGCGGGGGTCGGCGCCGAGGCGTGCGCCGCCGCCGATTTTCTCCACTGGCTGGTGGACGGCGGCTTCGTCTTCCTCGGCTACCGCGAGTATCAGGTCCTGACCCTGGGGGGCACGCGGGTCCTGCTCGTGCGCTCCGGCTCCGGGCTCGGCCTGCTGCGCCGCGAGAGCCGCTCGGCGTTCTCTCGCCCGCGGCCGCTGGCCGAGTTGCCGGAGCCCGTCCGTGCGCGGCTCCTCGGCGACCGGCTTCTCACCATCACCAAGACGATCGCCGAGTCGCCGGTCCACCGGCGCACCCACATGGACGACGTCGGCATCCGCCAGCTCGACGCCACCGGCCAGGTGATCGGCGAGCGCCGCTTCATCGGCCTCTTCACGTCGAAGGCGTATGCGGAGGAAGCGGCCGAGATCCCGCTGCTCAAGCGCGTCCTCGGGCAGATCCTGGCCGCCGAGCAGGTGGTCCCCGGGAGCCACGACTACAAGACGATCGTCGCGATCTTCAACGTCCTCCCGAAGGACCACCTCTTCGCAGCCACGCCGGCCGAGATCCGCGCCGACATCGAGGCCGTCATGGCGTCCGGCCGGACGGGCGACGTCGCCGTCTCGTTGCATCCGCGGCCGAGCGGCTTCTCGGCGCTCGTCGTGCTGCCGCGCGACCGGCTGTCGGGCGAGGCGCGCCAGCGGATCCTGGAGACGCTCGCCACTCGCGCCGGCGGCCCCTGCCTCGCCGACCACGTCGTGCTGCACGAGGACCAGGGGCTCCTCTCCTTCACCTTTGCGGGCGACGGCCCGCGGCTCACGGGGACGGAACTGGCCGACGTGCGGGCCGCCGTGCGCGACCTCGTCCGGGGCTGGCAGGAGCGGCTCGAGGACGAGCTCGGCGCCCGGCACGGCGAGGCCGAGGCCGCACGGCTCGCCGCGCGCTACCGGGCCGCCTTTCCCGAGGGCTATCGGGCGTCGACCCCGCCGGCTCGCGCCGCGGTCGACGTCGCGCTCCTCGAGGCGGCGCTCGGCGAAGGGTCGATGCGGGTCGCGCTCGGTGACGACGGCGTGCCTGCCGGCACCAGTGCGCTGCGCCTCTACGTCCCGGGCGAGCCGCTCGTGCTCTCCGACTTCGTGCCCGTGCTCGAGAACCTCGGTCTCCGCGCGCTCGCCGAGGACCAGGTGGCGGTGACGCCGCACGGGGCGCCGCGTCTCTTCGTGCAGACGTTCTTCGTGCAGGACCGGGAGGGACGCCGGCTCGACGCGGCGGCCGGTCCGCGACTGATCGACGCGCTCCTCGCGGTGCGCGCCGGACGGGTGGCGAGCGACCGCCTCGGCCGCCTGGTCCTCGAGGCGGGTCTCGACTGGCGCGCGGTGGACTGTCTTCGCGCCTACGCCGGCCATTCCGTGCAGGCGCGCGTCGGCCCGCGGGAGCTCGTGATCGATGCCCTTGCCCGTCATCCCTAGCC
>VBLD01000112.1:7366-7979 GCA_005879205.1 Deltaproteobacteria bacterium | reverse complement strand
ACACGGTCGAGGCGCTGCGCGACGCCGTCACGCTGCGGGCGCTTCTCGAGACGGTCGAGGCGACGGTGCGCACGAACTACTTCGCCGCGCCCGTCCCGGAGTCGCTTGCGTTCAAGATCCACGCGGCCGGCCTCGCGCACCTCCCGCGGCCGCGTCCGCTCTACGAGATCTACGTCCACGGACCCGCGGTGGAGGGAATTCACATGCGGGCGGGCCTCGTGGCCCGGGGGGGACTCCGTCACAGCGACCGCCCGGAGGACTTCCGCACCGAGATTCTGAGCCTCATGAAGACGCAGACCGTGAAGAACGCGGTGATCGTGCCGGTGGGCGCCAAGGGTGGCTTCGTCGTGCGCCGCGGGACGCCCGCCGACGCCTACCGCGTATTCGTCGGTTCCCTTCTCGACCTCACCGACAACGTGGTCTCCGGCCGGATCATCCCGCCGCGCGGCCTCGTCGTGCACGATGCGGAGGACCCCTACCTGGTGGTCGCCGCCGACAAGGGGACGGCCGGCTTCTCGGACCTGGCGAATGCGATCGCGCTCGCCCGCGGATTCTGGCTGGGCGACGCCTTCGCTTCGGGCGGTTCGCACGGCTACGACCACAAGGCGCTCGG
>VBLD01000112.1:0-7329 GCA_005879205.1 Deltaproteobacteria bacterium | reverse complement strand
CGTCGCCGGCATCGGTGACATGAGCGGCGACGTCTTCGGCAACGGCCTGCTCCGGTCTGCCCATCTCCGCTTGAGAGCGGCCTTCAACCACCGTCACGTGTTTCTCGATCCCGATCCCGATCCGGCCGCGAGCTTTGCCGAGCGGCAGCGCCTCTTCCGCGACGGCCTCGGCTGGGACGCGTACGACCCGGCGGCGCTGTCGGCGGGCGGTGCCGTCGTGGCGCGCGCGGCCAAGCGCGTGGTGCTCTCGCCCGAGGCGCAGCGGCTCCTCGGACTCGCGAGCCCCGAAGCGAGCGGCGAACGGCTGGTACAGGCCGTGCTCACGCTCGACGCCGACCTCCTCTTCAACGGCGGTGTGGGCACCTACGTGAAGGCGGCCGCGGAAACCCACGCCGAGGTCGGCGACCCGGCAAACGACGCCGTCCGGGTGGACGCCGAGACGCTGCGCGTGCGCGTGGTGGCCGAAGGCGGCAATCTCGGCTTCACGCAGCGCGCACGGATCGCCTTCGCGCTCGGCGGCGGCGCGATCGACAACTCGGCCGGCGTCGACCTCTCCGACCACGAGGTGAACCTCAAGATCTGCCTGCGGCCGGTGGTCGAGGCGGGCGAGCTCGCGCTCGACAGCCGCCACGCGCTCCTCCAGGCGGTGACCGAGGCCGTCGTCGGGCGCGTGCTCGCCCACAATCGCCGGCAGAGCCGGCTGCTCGGTCTGGACCAGCTGCGGAGCCGGAGCCGGCTCACGGACTTTCGCGACCTGATCGCCGAGCTCGAGCGTACCGCGGGCCTCGACCGGGCGCTCGAGGCGCTGCCCGACCGCGAGGCGCTGCGTGCCCGGCGTAGCGCCTTCCTCGGCCTCACGCGTCCGGAGCTGGCCGTGCTCGCCGCCTACACGAAGAGCCGTCTCCAGCGGGTGATGCTCGAATCGCGCCTGCCCGACGACCCGCTCGTGGAAGCGTACCTGCTCGCCTACTTCCCGGCCGAGATCACCGCCCGCTACCCGGCGGCCCTGCGGGCGCACCGCCTGCGCCGCGAGATCATCGCCACCGAGGTGGCGAACGCGCTGGTCGACCACGTCGGCGTGACCTTCGTCTCCCGGATCGGCCGCGACACGGGGGCCGCATCCGCCGACACGGTGCGCGCGTGGGCGATCGGCTGGCGCCTCGGCGACGGCGACGCGCTCGCCGCCGCGATCGCCGCGAGCGGCGCCGCGATGGACGTCGAGAGCGCGTGTCGGCTGGCCCTCGAGGCGAGCGCCGAGCGGGTCACCAAGTGGGTGCTGGCGAATACCGAGGCGGAGCGGCCGGCGGCCGGGGTGGTTGCCGACCTCGGCCCGGCGGTCGCCGCCATCCGGCTCCGTCTGCCCGGGTGGGTGACGGGAGCCGAGGCGGAGACCTTCCACAAGCGCGTCTCGGAGCTGGCCATCGGCGGGCTGTCCCCGGGGCTCGCCCTCGACCTCGCCACCGCGGAATGGCTGGTCGGTGCGCTCGACGTGGTCACCGTCGCGCGGCAGGCGGGGGCCGACCCCGAGGCGGCGGGCGCCGCCTACTATTCGCTCGGGCAGCACGTCGACTTCGCCTGGCTGTACGCGCGGCTCGCCGACGTCGCAGGCGACGATCGCTGGCAGCGGCGCGCGGCGGAGGGCCTCGTCGAGGATCTGCTGGGCGCGCGCCGACGCCTCACGCGGCGGCGGCTCGATGATCCGACGGGTGCGCTGCCGGAGCGCGCGCTCGGCGCCGTGCAGGCATTGGTCCGCGACCTCCGCGCGGCGCCCCGCGTCTCGCTGGCGGCGCTCCAGGTCGTGGTGGGAGAAATGCGGCGGCTGGCCGAGGAGGGACGAGACTGATGGCGGTCGTGCGGGTCCTGTTCGCGCTGCTCCTCGGCTTCATCCTGGGCGTCGGAACGACGGTGTGGCTCCTCGAGTCCGGCGCCGGCGTCGCCTTCCTGCGCGCCACCGAGCCGGTCCAGGATTTGGAGCGGCGGCTGCGTGACATGGAGCAGCAGCGCGATCAGCTGGCGCGGCAGCTCGAGGACGTCGTGGCGCGGGCAGGCCGCATGGAGGGCTCGTTCGGCGAGCTCGAGCGGCGCTTCCACGACATCCAGCGCGAGCTCGACGAGCGGCGGCAGCCGCCGGCAGCGCCGCGGTGATCGCTACCAGCGCGGGCCGGCGGCGCCGATCGCCGCGAGCTTGATCAGCGAACAGATTGCGAGCGCGCCGACCACGGTCGGCAGGATGGGGTGGCCCAGGACGGCCGGGCCGGGGGACCAGCCGCCGACGTCCCAGAACCAGCCGCCGGCGTAGAGGCCGGCCAGCCCGGCGAGCAGGGAGAGGCCGCGAATCGCGAGGCCCGGGCGCAGGATCCGCTCGGCCGCCGAGCCCGCCGCCGCGGCGACCAGGACCACCTGCGCCACGCGGGCAGCCTCATGGAGCAGTTCCGGGTCCGGCCGCATTAGTGATAGGGAGAGCAAGGGACATGCCAGCACCATACTTCTCGGGACCCCGCGGCGACGATGCCGGGGCCGGCGCGGACTTGACACCACGTTCATGGCTGTGCGCGCCGAAAGGGGTGGGGCGCTGGTGAGGGTGACGGTGCTCGGGTCCGGCGACGCCTTCGGGTCGGGCGGGCGCTGGCACAGCGCATACCTGGTCGAGAGCGCTGGCGCCACGTTCCTGCTCGATTGCGGTCCGACGATCCTGCAATCTTTGAAATCCGGCGGCTACGACACCGCTCGCATCGACTTCGTCCTCGTCTCGCACCTCCACGGCGACCACTTCGGCGGAATCCCCTTCCTCTTCATGGAATACATCTACGAGCAGCCGCGCACGCGCCCGCTGCGGGTCTACGGACCGCCCGGGACGGAACGCCGCGTGCGTGCCCTCTTCGCCGCCCTCTACGAGAAGAACGCCGGGATGCCGATGCCCTTCCCGGTGCGCTTCGAAGAGCTCGAGCCGGGAACGATGCGCGATCAAAGCGGTGTGCGCGCCAGTGTCTTCCGCGTGCCGCACACGCCGGAGCTCGTGGCTCTCGGCTACCGGATCGAGGCCGACGGCCGCTCCATCCTCTACTCCGGCGACTCCGCCTGGACGGAGGAGTTCATCGAGCGCTCGCGTGGCGCGGATCTCTTCATCTGCGAGTGCTCCACCTACGAGACCCGGCTCGACATCCACATCTCGTATCCCGAGATCGCGGCGCGCGCGCGCGAGCTCGGCTGCAAGCGGCTCCTCCTCTCGCACCTCGGTGCGGAGCCGCTGCGGCACCTGCCGGACATCACCCTCGAGTGTGCCCGGGACGGGATGACCGTCGAGCTCTGAGCACCTCCTCGGGCGTCAGAACGAGCGCTCCCTGGCGTTCGGGCGCGGCCTCCGTGGAGCCGAAGATCCCCTCGACGCCGGCGCCGACGAGCGCGGCGACGAACGGGACCTCGTGCGCGCGCTCGGGTGCGTCGCGCACGACCGCCGCCACGGCGAGCGCGAGGCGCGCCGCGGCGGCCCGGCCCGTCTCCGCCAGCACGTACGCGGTGCCCGCGAGCCGCCGCGCCAGGGTGGCGGGTGGGAAGAGGGCCGCGGCGGCGCGTGCCAGCACCTCGCGCAGGCGCTCCTGCTGCTGCAGGGGCGTCAGCACGATCGGGCTCTGCCGGATGGCGTCGACCTCGTCGACGTACGGTGCCGCGGCCTCGGAGTCCGGTCCCCAGCCGCGAAACTCCGGCTCCTCGGTGAGGCGGACGGAGTCGGCCGCGAGGGCGGCCGCCTCCTCGGTGCTGCCCGGCGGCGGCGCGTGCACCGAGATCGGCTCGGCCGGCGGCGCCGGCGGCTCGGTGGTGAGTCGCGGACGCGCGCGGTGGTAGTCGTGCCCGGGCTCCGGTGTCCCGGCACGCTCCTGCGCTTCGACGAGCAGCGCGTCGACGACGCGCCAGCTCGCCTCGACCAGCCTGAGCCCGTCCGACTCGATCCGCTGGCGGGTCGCGCGCAGCTGCTTGCGACCGACCTCGACCACCTGGAGGTCGCGGAGACCGGCGGGCTCGTTCACCTGCGCGGCGACCAGCAGCGTGCCGCTGGCGAGCGGACGCATGAGCCAGACGATGCGGTCGCCCCGCCCGTCGATGCTGGACACGAGGCCCTCGAGCTCGACCACCGCCGGGCGCGGGCGCGCGGGCTCGGCGGCCGGCTCCGGGCGCGGCACGCCGCGCTGGGCAAGGCGGTAGAGCGCCCGTCGGATCGCTTTGCGGACGGCCTTCTCGGGCGCGCGGGCCTCGAGGCGCACGAGCAGCGCGGCGACGGCCGGGCTCGGCAGGTCGCCGAGCGCTTCGGCGAGGGCGGCGCCGTCTGGACCGGCGAGCAACGCGAGCACGCGATCGTCGGCGGTCGCCCCGGCGATCAGCTCCGCGGCGGCGAGCCCGAGACGGGTCAGGATTTCCGTGTGGGGGACGCGCCGCTCCGTCAATGCGCGGCTCCCGCGCGCGGGAAGGCCGCCAGTCGGGACTCGACGTGATCGTGGATCCAGTGTGCGTCCCACCATTCGATCGGGTCGACGTGGACGCCGTGGATCATGACGCTGAAGTGGAGATGATCGCCTGCGGCGAGGCCCGTGTCGCCGGTCTTGCCGACCACGTCGCCGCGCTGGACGCGCGCTCCCGCGCTGACCGCCAACTCGCTCAGGTGCCCGTACAGGGAGAAGAGGCCGAGGCCGTGGTCGAGGATCACCGTGTTGCCGTAGATGCCGAGCGGGCCGACGAACGCGACGCGCCCCGTGTTGCCGGCGGGCACCGGGCTGCCGCGCAACGAGGCGAGGTCGAAGCCGAGGTGCGTCTGATGATCGATCGCCTGGCCGCGATACAGATAGGTCCGGTGATCGGCGAAGCCGGAGAGCGGCGCCGAGTCGGGGAGGCGGAGGAAGGCGCCCTCCCACAGCGGTGCGGGCACGCTCTCGCGGCAGATCTCGCGGACACGCTTCTCGGTGGCGACGCGCAGCTCGCGGTTGACGCGCAGGTAGCCGGCCACCAGGTCGCCGTCGCTCGCGAGCCCGTTGGCCTCGAGCAGCTCGGGGACCTTGCGGGTGAGAAAGTCGTCGCTCAGCTCGAGCGACTTCTCGGCGAAGCTTCGCGGCCGGACGATCGCGTCGAGCCGGACGGCGCGGCGATTGCCGGCGCGATCGGCGGCGACCACCGTCGGCACCGTGCCGGAGGGAGTGGCCGGGGCGACCGCGAAGAGCGCGGCGCGGAGCGCTCCGTCGGTGAAGAAACCGGGCGTCCCCGGGAAGACCGCGTCGCCGACCGTGACGCCGCTGTCGACGGCGTCGGCGCCGACGCGATAGACGGCGCACTCCGAGCCCCCGAGGCGGATGACGTGCTGCTGCGAGAGCACCTCGAGGGTCGGCGGCGTGAGGTCGACGGTCACGGGACGGGTGAGGCGTGGGGCACGGCGGAGCGCGGCCAGCCACGAGTAATCGGTGGCGATCACCTCGAGCTCGGCCGGGCCCTCGGTCAGGTGGGCCGCCGCGGCGTCGACCGTCGGCGTGAGGCGCGCCTCGTGAACGCCGCTGCCGAGCCAGGACCGGCGCGGAAAGTCCTCGCTCGCAACCACGACCGGGCCGCCACCGGAGGCGAGTCGTACCTCGACGTGCGCGAGCCCCGTGCCGCGGTCGCGCGCCACCACCACGAGCGGCGTCGCCCGGCCGACTACATCGACGGGTGTCTCGAGCGCGACGGTCGGGGCGAGCGGCTCGGCACGCGTGAGGAGGAGGCCGACGACGGCGGCGAGAAGCGTGAGGACGAGGAACCGTCGCATCAGCCGAGCGTCCGCAGGACGGCGAGGAAATTCCGCGTGATGCGGTGGGTCGCCCCCCAGATCACGTGCTCGCCGACCGGGTAGCATTCGATCGGGACCTGGCGGCCATTGAAGTCCCAGAGCTGGTGCCGCTCGGCGCCGGGCGCGTCGAGGAGGCGAAGCGGCACCGTGAAGACCACGTCGACCTCGTCACGGCACAGGGTCCAGCGGTAGGGGTGAGGGACGAGGCCGACGAAGGGCGTGATCACGAACTCGGTCGCCATGGTCTCGATGTCGTCGAGCGCGCCGAGCAGCCGCACGTCGGCAGGGTCGAGGCCGATCTCCTCACGCGCCTCGCGGAGCGCCGTCGCCGCCAGGTCCGCATCCGCGGGATGGTGGCAGCCACCCGGGAACGCGATCTGCCCCTGATGATGGCGCAGGAGCCGCGAGCGGCGGGTGAAGAGCAGGTGTGGCTCTCCCTCCTGGTTGAGCAGCGGGACGAGCACCGCGGAGGCCGTCTTCCCGGGCCGCACGAGCACGGCGCGCTCGCGCGCAGCGAGGGCGGGCGCGAGCGCCTCGGCGAGGCGTTCCGTCATGCGTCGTCGGACGAGAGTAGCATCTGTGGTAGGAGGGAGCTAATGGGCGCCGCGCACGTGATCGTGTTGCGCTACCACGAGATCGCGCTGAAGGGGCGCAACCGGCCGTTCTTCGTGCGCCGGCTCGTCGACAACGTCTTGCGTGCGACGGCGGGCCTGCCCGTCGGCTCGGTCGGCCGCGCGTCGGCGCGGCTGCTGCTCCCGCTGCACGACGTCGCCGCGTGGCCGGAGGCGCGGGCGCGGCTCGCGCGCATCTTCGGCCTCGCGAACTTCGCGCTCGCGCACGAGATGGCGCTCGAGGGCGATGCGGAGGCCGCGCTCGAGCGCCTCGGGGAGGCGATCGTCGGGCGCCTGGGAGCCGCTCCCATGCCGAGCTTCCGCGTCCACACCAAGCGGGCGGACAAGCGCTTCCCGCTGCCGTCGCCCGAGGTGAGCCGGCGGCTGGGGCATGCCATCCGGGTCGCCACCGGCTCCCGCGTCGACCTCGACGACGCGGCGGTGACGGTCGCGGTCGACATCCTGCCCGGGCGCGCGTTCTTCTCGCTCGAGAAGGTGGGGGGCGCCGGCGGGCTGCCGGTCGGGACGAGCGGGCGGGTGCTCGCCCTCCTCTCGGGCGGCCTCGACTCGCCGGTCGCGTCCTGGCGGATGATGCGGCGCGGGTGCGCGGTCGACTTCGTGCACTTCCACAGTGCCCCCTTCCACGATCGGACGAGCCAGGAGAAGGCACGCCAGCTCGCCGCGGAGCTCGTCCGCTGGGAGCTCTCCGCCGCGCTCCACCTGGTCGCCTTCGGCGAGGTCCAGCGCCAGATCGTCGCGGCGATCGGCCGTCCGCTGCGCGTCGTCCTCTACCGGCGGATGATGCTCCGCATCGCCGAGGCGATCGCGCGGGCGGCAGGAGCCGAGGCGCTGGTGACGGGCGAGAGCCTCGGCCAGGTCGCGTCGCAGACGCTGCCCAATCTCGCGGTGATCGAG
>VBLD01000440.1:2148-4300 GCA_005879205.1 Deltaproteobacteria bacterium | reverse complement strand
CGCAGCGAGTACCGCTGCTACCACGAGGCGCTCGAGCAGATCGCGCTCGCCGACCGCCTCGGGTTCGACACCGTGTGGGCCGTCGAGCACCACTTCCTGACCGAGTTCGCTCACTCCTCCGCGCCCGAGGTGTTCCTCGCCGCCGCCGCGCAACGGACGCGGCGGATCCGCATCGGGCACGGCGTCGTCCTCCTGCCGGACCGCTTCAACCACCCGATCCGGGTCGCCGAGCGCGCCGCCGCCCTCGACATCCTGTCCGACGGCCGGCTCGAGTTCGGGACCGGGCGCTCGAGCCAGTACGAGCAGGCCGGATTCGGGATCGACACCGAGCTCTCGCGTGCGATGTGGCAGGAGTCGCTCGAGATCATCCCGCGGATGTGGACGGAGGATCCGTTCAGCCATACGGGCCGCTTCGTGACCGTGCCGCCGCGCAGCGTCGTCCCGAAGCCGCTCCAGCAGCCGCACCCGCCGATCTGGATGGCGGCGACGAGCCCGCAGTCGTGGGAGATCGCCGGGCGCAACGGCATCGGCATCCTCGGGCTCACGCTGTTCGTCAGCGTGCCGCAGCTCGCCGACCGGGTCCGCGCCTACCGGACGGCGCTCGGCGAGGCGAAGCCGGTCGGCAAGTTCGTGAACGACCGCGTGGGCGCCTTCACCATCGTCCACGTCGCCGAGACGAAGGAGAATGCCGTCCGCAACGGCGCCACCGAGGCCGCCATCAACTACCTGCTCTACGCCTTCCGCGTGCTCGGCGGCTTCGCCGATCCGACCGGCCGCGGCATGCAGCGGCAGTATGCCGAGCTCGAGATCAAGAGCACGCCCTATCGCGACATGATCGCGAAGGAGTACCCGATCATCGTGAAGATGCAGCAGAACGCCTGCACCTTCGAGGATCTCGACCGGGAGGACATGGTCATCGTCGGCGACGTCGAGCACTGCATCCGGAAAGTCGAGCGATACCGGCAGGCGGGTCTGGACCACTTCATCGCGCTCATGCAGGCGGACCGGATCCCGCACGAGAAGGTGCTGCGCTCGATCGAGCTGTTCGCGACGCACGTCATACCGCGCTTCCGCTGACGAGCGTCAGCCGGCACGCTGCCGTACGCGCGCGGTCGCCGCGTCGAGATCACCGAGCCCGATGTCGTTCTTCACCACGCCGCGGAGCGCGTCGAGCGGGTCGCGCAGATCGTCGACGTAGCCGAGCGCATACGCCCCGCGGGCGTAGCCCATGAGGCGGAGCAGCTCGTCCGGCAGTGTGCGCGCCAGCTCGGCGGGGACGGAGAGGTACTGATTCTCCTCCTGGCGGAGCCAGCTCACGGAGTAGGTGACGTTGAGCCCGGAGCGCACCCGGTCGGAACGGTTCGCGCCGGCGCCGTGATAGAGCGCGCCGGTGTAGAAGAGCACCGAGCCGGCGGGCATCTCGGCGGGCTCGGTCTGGTCGTAGGTGAACTCGCGCCGGTCCTCGAAGCGATGGCTGCCCGGGACAATTCGGGTGGCACCGTTCGCGTCCGTGAAATCGGTCATGGCCCAGATGGTGTTGCACTGGACCTCGTAGCCCTTTGGGAAGGGGAAGAAATCGAACGCCCACTGGTCGCGGTGGATCGTCTGCGCGGGCTCGCCCGGACCGATCGCGATCACCTGGGTCAGGTGGAGCTGGAAGCTCGTCACGTGGCCGAGCACCTGGCCGACCGCGCCGAGCACGAGCGGATGCATGACGATGTCACGGCAGGTGGCCGAGCGGGCGATGAGCCCGCCCGTCCGGCGCGTGCGCCGGCCGGCGAAGTCGTCGGGCCCGAAGGGCGTGGCGTCCAGGTGAGGCTGGAGCTCGGCCCGCGCCCGGTCGAGCACCTCGGGCGCGACGACCCGCTCGACGATCGCATAGCCGTCGCGGCCGATCGCCGCCGCCACGTCGGCGGGATTCGCGGAGGACGGGAGCCGTTCGAGTGCCATCCGACTATCCCTCGTCCGGAAGGTAGATCGAGTGCTTCGGCGACGAGAAGACACGCCGGACCATCGGCTCGAAGAACTCGAGGGGCGGCGTGTCGTAGCGAGGATCGAAGCTGTTCTGATCGTAGCCGCCGCAGAAGTCCGCGCAGGCCTGCCAGTGCGGATGATCGCGGTAGCGGTCGCGCATGTTCCGATCGAGCCCCAG
>VBLD01000440.1:991-2106 GCA_005879205.1 Deltaproteobacteria bacterium | reverse complement strand
ACGGCTGCACGATCACCGCGGCGAGGTCCGAGTGGCTCAGGCTGGCGAGCGTGCCTCCGATGTCGTGCACCAGCGCGCACACCACGTACTCCTCGTCGCGCCCGTCGCGGTGCGCGCGGGTGGCGGTCTGCAGGGAGTGGGTGAGCCGGTCGACGGCGTAGCCGCCCGTGTCGCCGGCGAGCAAGGCGAGGTGGCGGAGGATCCGATCCGGGAGACCTTGCTGGAAGCCGAGCGCGTGCCGGGCGATGACCCCGTAGTCCTCGGAGGTGGCATCCACCATGCGAGTGAAGGACGTCATGCCCCGTCACATACCCCATGTCGGGTCAAGCTGACGAGGGTCGTGCTGCCCGTGTCAATCCGATAGCGACATCCGCGTCCTAAACTCCGACCCGGAATCTGCCGAAGATATTCGCGCGCGCCTGTGGCTCGGGTCACCGTACCCCTGGGCGCCCGGAGGACCACATGAAACTGGGGCTCAGACTGGCGGCCGTGGTGGCCGTGCTGTGTGCGGCTCCGGCCGCGCTCGCCCGTAGCCAGGGGCCAACTCCCTGCGCGGACGCCCGGTACCTCCTGACGGCTCCGCTCATCGTCCGCGACGGGGGGGCGGAAACCGACGTGCTGACCGTCGCCGGGTCTCAGGTGACGCTCGCGAGCGGCTGCCCCGGAACGACCGCAACGCGGATCAAGGCGCGCAAGCGGTTCACCGAGATCGTGGTCACCTGGGCTTCGTGCGCCGGGCTCCCCGGCCAGGCGACGCTCAAGGCGCACGTCGATGCCGCTACCTGCGGGCGGATGACCGGCACGTTCGCCGTGCGCGCGAAGCCCCGGAGGAAGCCGCTGTCCTTCACGGCCGAGCGCTCGCGATGCGGAGACGGGGTGCTCGACACCGGTGCGGGCGAGGCGTGCGAGCTGGGCGACCCCTGCTGCACGGACCAGTGCGAGCGGCAGGCGGCCGGGACGGCCTGCGCGAGCGGGGTGTGCGATGCGACGGGCCGGTGCGCACCACCGACGACCACCAGCACGACCGCATCGAGCACCACCACGACCACCACGATCGTCACGACGACCACGGACACGACCAGCAGCACGACCACCACGTCGACGACGACCACCAC
>VBLD01000440.1:0-944 GCA_005879205.1 Deltaproteobacteria bacterium | reverse complement strand
CGACCACGACGACGGTCACCACGACTACCACCAGCACGACCACCACCACGATGCCGTCGCGCGACGACGATTACTCCCCGCAGGCGGTGGCGCCGCCCGACTTCACCAAGATCACGCTGACGCCCCAGGGCAACGGCTACACGCATGTCGCCGGGGCGGCGGGGGCGATTCCGGGCCCCTTCCCGGTGTACGTCGCGAGCCCCAACAGCGCCAACGACCTCTTCACGACCGCCGCCGCCGACGGTAGCTTCGCGGCCGACGTCATCGCACCGCCGGGCGCGTGGGTGCTCGTGAAGTACGATCCGACGAACGGCTGGTGGATCGACCCGGCGTCGGGCGACGTCCTGCGAGCGCCCGTCAACTCCGCGCCCGGTGCCTGGAGCCAGGTGCCGTTCACGCCGCCCGCCGGCAGCGGTGTGCCGTTCGTGATCGCGGGCTCGACGTTCGAGAACCGGGTCGACTTCGATCTGTCCGGGCTTCTCACGCGCTCGGGCGACGACGTGACGCTCGCCGGCACGATCACGTTCTACGCGACCAACTCGCTGACCGGCCTGACGCCGCAGTTCTCGATCCTGCTCCACCGGCTCTACAACGCCGCCGGAGACCCGCGCCAGATGGCGAACCAGTTCTTCTCGACCATCATCACCCCGACCGGGCTGCCGGTCGAGCACTGGAGCGGTCCGATGCTGATGGCCGATGCGATCGTCACGGACCCGGTCGCGCAGACGGCACCGAACGTCTACTCGGCGTCGTTCACCTGGACGCGGCCGCTGCCGCCGGGCCTCGCCGACGGCACCTACGTCTTCTCGCTCTCCACCTTCGGAACCGGTCTCACCGGCTCGCTCGGCGGCGCGCGCCGAGAGGTGAATCCCTTCCTCACCAACCACGAGCTCTACCTGCCGCCGTTCACGGTGGGAACGCCGGCGCCGCCGCATCTCTTCTGG
>VBLD01000443.1 GCA_005879205.1 Deltaproteobacteria bacterium | reverse complement strand
TCGCGAGCTCCGTCGCCGACGGACCGTACTCGGTCATCATGGACCAGGTGACGAACGGCGTCGCGGTGCGCATGGCGCTCCTCTACCTGCTGGTCGCGCGCAGCAAGGGCGAGGAGGCGAGCGAGGGTGGGGCGGAAGTGCTCGGGGATGCCGAGCCGCTCCGCCGGCGCACCGGAGGACGCGCGTGAGCGAGCGCGTGCGCGTCACCGGCGGAACGGTGGTCGACCCGGTCGGCGGGACCGTCGAGGCGCGCGACGTCCTCATCGAGGACGACCGACTGGTCGGCGTCTTCGCGTCGGGCGAAGGCGACGCGGCAGTTCTGGACGCCAGCGGGCTCCTCGTCCTGCCCGGCCTCGTCGACATGCACGTGCACCTCCGCGAGCCGGGGTACGAGTACAAGGAGACGATCCGCACCGGCGTCGCGGCGGCGCTGGCGGGCGGCTTCACCTCGGTCGCCTGCATGGCCAACACCGAGCCGGTGAACGACAGCGCCGCGGTGACCCAGTACATCCTCGACCGCGCCCGCCTCGCGGGCGGGACGCGCGTCTACCCGATCGGCGCGCTGTCGGCGGGCCTGAAGGGCGAGCGCCTCGCGGAGATCGGCGAGATGCATCGCGCGGGAATCGTGGCGGTCTCCGACGACGGGCGCCCGGTCATGGACGCCGCGCTCATGCGGCGGGCGCTCGAGTACACCCGGATGTTCGGCCTGCCCGTGATCGTGCACGAGGAGGATGCCCACCTCGCCGCCGGCGGAGTGATGAACGAGGGCGTCACGGCCCTCCGTCTCGGGCTCCGCGGCATCCCCGCCGCCGCCGAGGAGGTGATGCTGGCGCGCGACATCGCGCTCACGGAGCTGACCGGCGGCCGTCTCCACGTCGCCCACGTGAGCACGGCCGGCTCGGTCGCGCTGCTGCGCGATGCGAAGGCGCGCGGGCTCCCGGTCACGGCCGAGGTGACCCCGCACCATCTCTTCCTCACCGAGGAGGTGGTCTCGGGCTACGGCACGCACGCCAAGATGGTCCCGCCGCTGCGCACCAGCCGCGACGTCGAGGCGCTGCGCGGCGCGCTCGCCGACGGGACGATCGATGCGCTCGCGACCGATCATGCACCACATCATCACGATGAGAAGGAGGTCGAGTTCGAGCAGGCGGCGAACGGCGTCGTCGGGCTCGAGACGGCCCTGCCGCTCGCGCTCCGCCTCGTCGCGGAAGGGGTGCTCGACCTCGCCACCCTGGTCGCGCGTCTGACCGTCGGGCCCGCCCGTGCCCTCGGCCTCCCGGCCGGCACGCTCGACGCCGGCGCTCCGGCCGACCTGACCCTGGTCGACCCCGAGCGGCGCTGGCGGGTCGAGGCGCGTCTGTTCCGCTCGAAGGGACGGAACACGCCCTTCGAGGGCTGGGAGATGACCGGCCGCGCCGTCGCGGTGCTGGTCGGCGGCCGCCTCGTGTACGACGACCGGCCGGGCACGGCCGCCGCGCTCCGGAGCGCGGCCTCGTGAGCGAGCAGGCCGCGCTGCTCGCGCTCGCAGACGGCACGGTGTTCCGCGGCCGGGCGTTCGGCGCCCTCGGCGAGGCCGCGGGCGAGCTCGTCTTCAACACCAGCATGACGGGGTATCAGGAGATCCTGACCGACCCCTCATATGAAGGTCAGCTGGTGGCGATGACCTACCCCGAGATCGGCAACGTCGGCGTGAACCGCGAGGACGTCGAGTCGCGCCGGCCCTACGTGCGGGGGTTCGTCGTGCGCGAGTACCGCGAGGCGCCGTCGTCCTGGCGGGCGGAGGAGAGCCTCGGCGCGTACCTCGCGCGGCACGGCATCCCGGGCATCGAGGGCATCGACACCCGGGCCCTCGTCCGCCACCTGCGCGACGTCGGCTCGCAGGAGGCGGTGCTCTCGAGCTGCGCAAGGCGAAGGAGTCGCCCGGTCTCGTCGGACGCGACCTCGTCAAGGAGGTCACGTGCACCGAGGCATACGACTGGACCGAGGGGCCGTGGCGCCTCGGCCGCGGCTACGCGACGGCGGAGGAGGTCGCCGCCGCGCACAGTCGCGCACCGCATCTCGTCGTCGCGTACGACTTCGGCATCAAGTTCAACATCCTGCGGAACCTGGTCGGCTCGGGTTGCCGCGTGCGCGTCGTCCCGGCGACCACGCCCGCGCGCGACACGCTGGCGCTCGGTCCCGACGGCGTCTTCCTCTCGAACGGCCCGGGCGATCCCGACGCCGTGGCGGGTGTGCGCGAGGTCGTCGCCGACCTCCTCGGCCGGGTGCCCGTCTTCGGCATCTGCCTCGGCCATCAGATCATGGGCCTCGCGCTCGGCGGGCGGACGTTCAAGCTCAAGTTCGGCCACCACGGCGGCAACCAGCCGGTCAAGGACCTCACCACCGGCAAGGTGGAGATCACGGCGCAGAACCACGGGTTCGCCGTCGACGCGGAGTCGCTCGGCGGCCGCTCCGA
>VBLD01000442.1:2220-2654 GCA_005879205.1 Deltaproteobacteria bacterium | reverse complement strand
CGGATCGAGCTTGCGGAGGAAGATCGCGCGGCAGCCGACGGCGACGAACGCGTCGACGATGTCCTTCCAGCGGGCGAGGCTCGGCCGCGTGATCGTCGGGAGGGCCTCGACGCGGTAGTGGTTCGTGTCGAGGCCCATGTCGCGGTAGCGGTCGTTGATCTTCTTCATCCACCCCACGAGCAGCTCGTGGCTGTTACCGTTCTTGAAGATCCGGATCCGGTTGTGGAGGTCGGCGGGGCCGTCGAGGCTCGTGCAGATCTGGACCCGGTGGCCGAGGAGAAACTCGAGCCGCTCGTCGTCCATCAGGGAGAGGTTCGTGACCAGCGCGAAGGAAAGGATCTTCTCCGCCTCGACGTTCTTCCGCGTGGCGTACTCGACGACGTGCCGGAGCACGTCCCAGTTCGCGGTGGGCTCGCCGCCCTGGAACTCGATCG
>VBLD01000442.1:0-2144 GCA_005879205.1 Deltaproteobacteria bacterium | reverse complement strand
ATGCCGACGACCGAGCTGTGGCAGTACTGGCACCCGTGGTTGCACCGGTGTGTGAGCACGAATCCGTGCAGCGTCGGGCCGTGGAAAAGGTAGCGCTTCTTCCGCCGCCAGCGTTCCGCCTGCATCTGGACGTCGACCTCGTGCGCGATGAAGTTCGCGTTCCGGAGCCGATCGTACAGCGCCTCGCCGGGCTGCGGTCCTCCCTCGATGAAGGATCGGAACTCCTCGGGCTCGAGCAGCAACCAGTCGCCGAACTCGTTGGTGATCAGCACCTTCCGGCCGATCATCCGCTGGTTGAAGGGCGTGGCGAATCCGGGCTTCCACCGCTCCGGGGCCAGCTGCGCGAAATCGACCTGCCGCCCGCGGGGCAGGAGCTCGCCGTCAAGCATGGCCGCTCCGTTGCAGGCGCGCCGTGTTCGCGAGCGCGAAATTGCAGAACTCGGCGACCACATCGCCGTCGACGTCGCGCGCGATGTCCGTGACGTCGATGATGTAGTGCTCGCCGTCGGCGCGGACGGCGAACGACGCCAGCCCGGCGAAGGTCGCGGCCGCCTCGGTGATCGCCTCTTCCACGTACAGTGCGCGGTGGAGCCGGATGGTGGCCGCGTCCGTATCGCCGGACGGCGGGGTCATTCGCTGCCCTGCTTTTCCGGTTCCCACGGCCGGGCGATGCCCTGCGGGTCGGCAACAAAGCCGTCCTCCGGATCTGCGGGATCGATGAGCGGCGCGCCCTCCAGCCCTGCACCGCCGCTCTCTTCGACGTCACCCGCGGCGCCCGCGATGGCAACGGCCACGACGTCCTCGATGATGCGCTGGTTCGCGTCGACCACCTGGTGGCGCAGCGCCTGCGCGAGCAGCTCGTTCTCGAACTCGCCCGCCATGGCCTGGAGCGTCGCCTCGTCGAGCGGCCGCTTGGCGCGGAGATGCACGACGAACCGGGGGTCCTGCCGATCGAGCAGCACATACGCACGGTCGAGAAAGACGTATGCCGCCGCATAGAGCACGTCGCGCGGGTACAAGCCGATGTCGAGCGACAGCGTCAGGCTCGACGTCGCGGGGTCCAGCGTTTCGATCTGCGAGCGCGTCATCGCCATCACGCCGCCGGGGCCGCCACCGGTTCGAGGGCCGGCCTGAGCTCCGCGTCGCCCCAGCGCTCGAGGTAGTCGCGCCGCTCGCCGAGGCAGCTGCCGTACTGGTACCGGCAGCCGTTGCACTTCTCGGCGTACGTGTTGGGTGAGATCCTGGACTCCCAGAGCGCGAACGTCGCGCGCGGCGTCACGACCAGCACCTTGTCCTCGCGCAGATCCACGACGTGGTCCTCGTAGCCCGGCAGCATGCAGCGCGGGATGTGTCGGGAGCGCACGGTGACGCCCAGCCGCTTGCCGCGATCGAACGCGGCCTCGATGCCCGGGCGCATCTCGGAGACCATCGGGAGCGATTCGAGGTTGTCCCGGTTGCGGTCGCTGAGCGACACGAGCCAGAGGTTGAAGGTGTCGATCCCGAAGCCCGCCCAGTGCTCGACGATGTCGGCGAGATGCATCCACGTGTCGTGCTTGATGATCAGGTCGCCTACCGGCTTGCGGCCGAGCGCCTTCAAATTGCGCACGCCCTGCGTGACCAGCGAGAGCGCGTCCGGTCTTCCCATGATCCGCGTGTAGAGCTCCTCGGTGTGCGCCATGAACGAGATGTGGAAATCGGTGATGCCCGCGTCGCACGCCTCCTCGGCGAACGAGCGGTACGAGTACATCAACCCGTTCGACGGAATCTTGATGGAACGGTAGCCCCGGTCGCGGCACCAGCGCACGAGCGGCAGGAGGCTCCGCCGGATGGTCGGCTCGCCGCCCCCGAAGCTCACCTTCGTCGCGCCACGCCGGCGCGCCTCGGCGAGGGCCGCCATGACCGGCGCCGTCGCCATGTTCTCCTTCCGCATCTCGTCGGTGACCGAGCAGTAGTCGCACTGCACGTTGCAGGCGTAGCCGATCATCACGTCGACCAGGACGTCGGCGTACTCGAACCACTGAGTGCCGAGCTTCACGACCGTCGCGCTCATGCCGTCGCCACGAAGGGGCGGCTCCGTTCGAGCCGCATGTCGGGCTTCTCCCGCGCGAAGACCTGGAACCCCTCGCACGCCGTGGTCCACGGGC
>VBLD01000111.1 GCA_005879205.1 Deltaproteobacteria bacterium | reverse complement strand
AGCGCATCGTCATCGACCTCGGCGGGCTCGAGCGCATCTCGTCGACCGTGCTGACGCGCTTCCTCACCGAGCACGCCGCACACCTGGAAGCGCTCCGCGGCCGTCTCGCCTTCCGGAACCTCCGGCCGGCTCTCGACGCGTTGCGCCGGAACATGCACGGCATGCTGCCCAACGCGGCGCTCCTCGAGCACGCGCTCGAGGAGGCAGGCTAGGAGCGCGACCCAAGACTTCTTGGGTCGCGGACACAGACGCGAGCGTGTGGCGCTCCCGTCACGCGCCACCGCCGTGCCGCGGCTGGCAAAGCCAGCGCGGCGGGACGGACACGCGCCGTTCAAAAGGCCTCGCGACTCTCATGTTGATCCGTTGGCAATTGGGCCTGTCGGCGACGGCGGCTGAACCGGGCGTGTTCGTCTGCCGCGCTGGCTTTGCCAGCCGCGGCAGGACAGTCGGGCGTGATCCCGACGGAACACCCTCGCGTCCGGTTCGCGACCCAAGATGTCTTGGGTCGCGCTCCTAGCCGACCGCACCCGCCTCGACGAGTGTGGCGATCCGCGCCGCGTCGTAGCCGAGCTCGCCGAGGACGCTCGCCCGGTCGGCGCCGAGGAGCGGGGCGGGACGCCCGAGGGTGGCCGGCGTGGCATCGAGGTGGACGAAGGGGCCGACCACCTGGAGCGGTCCGAGCGCGGGATGCGACAGCGCGCCGAGACATCCACTCCCGCGGAGCCCGGCGTCCGTGAAGATGTCGGCGACTTCCAGCGCCGGCGCCGCGGGCACCCCCTGGTCGGCCAGCCGCGCGATCGCCTCGGCGCGGGACCAGGCGGCCAGCACCTGCGCCACCCGGGCGGCGGCGGCGCCGCCGGGCGGATCGTCGAGCGCGAGCGTGATGCCGGCGAGCCGGCCGAGCGCCGCGGCTTCCGTCTCCGACCCAGCCGCGACGCAGAGCCACCCGTCCCGACAGGCGTAGAGCCGTCGGCTCGCGGCCGGGCCGAGATGATCGCGCCCGCCGCGGGGGTCCGGCGGCCGCCCGGGAAAGAGGATCATCAGCGCCGCCTGGTCGACGAAGGCGGTGCGGAAGAGGCTCACGTCGACGCGCTGGCCGCGCCCGGTCCGCTCGCGAGCGA
Source organism: Deltaproteobacteria bacterium (assembly GCA_005879205.1). Lineage (GTDB taxonomy): Bacteria > Desulfobacterota > Binatia > DP-6 > DP-6 > DP-3. The sequence goes on along the minus strand of VBLD01000111.1, from coordinate 37,630 downwards.
CGAGCGCCGCGACGGTGGTGAACGCGCCGAGCGCGCCCGCGCAGTAGTCGTTGTAGGCGATCATGTGCAGCACGGGCGCGTCGTCGCCGCCCTGGGCGGCCGCGAGGCCCGAGCGTGCCTGGAAGATCGGGTCGAAGCCCGGGAGCGCGGCGAGCGCTCCCGCGGAGCCGTAGCCCGTGATCGAGGTGTGGACGAGCCGCGGATTGAGCGCCGCCAGCCGATCTCCGCCGATGTCGAGGCGCTCCATGACGCCAGGGCGAAAGTTGTCGACCACGACGTCGGCCTCCCGCGCGAGGTCGAGAAAGACCTCGCGGCCCGCCGCACGCTTCAGGTCGAGCACGAGGGAGCGCTTGCCGCGATTCCAGCCGACGAAGCCGAAGAGCTGGAAGCGGAACGGGTCTCCCGCCGGCGACTCGATCTTGACGACGTCGGCCCCGAGCTCGGCGAGCAGGAGCGGGCAGAAGGGGCCGGCGATGAAGCTCGTCAGATCGAGCACGCGGATGCCCTCGAGGCACGCGCGCGGGCCGTGGCCGGGCGTGCCACCGAAGCGACGGCTCCAGCCCGGCGCCTCGGCGAGGACCGCCGCGGTGTCGGCGCCTGGCAGGACTGCCGCGCGGGGCGGCGGCGCAGGCGTGTCCGAGAACGCCGCAGGCGCCGCCGGCTGCCACGTCGTCCCGAGCACGGGATCCTCGACCGGCACGCTGAGGCCCAGCGCGCGCGCCTCGGGATCGCGCAGGAAGTCGGGCCGGGTGCCGACCGCGCCGCAGGGTACGTCAGCCGCGCGCAGCGCCTCGACCCAGGCCGCGGTCGAGCGCGTGGCGAAGATCGGCTCGAGCTCGGCGCGGACGAGCCCGCGCACGTCGGCCTCGAAGAACGTCATCGGGTCGCCCTGCAGGCGCGGATGGGCGAGCAGGTCCAGGCGGTCGAGCGCCGTCAGCAGCTTCGTCCAGAAGGCCTGCGTGAGCGCGCCGACGAAGAGCCAGCCATCGGCCGTCGGGTAGAATCCGTAGGTGGGGTAGACGCCGCGCGGGTCGCCGCCGAGCGAGAGGGAGCCCCGGTGGCCGGCCCCCGACACGAAGGTCCCGCTGTTGAGCGCGAGCGCCGCGCCCACTCCGCTCACCTCGACGGCCTGCCCGGAGGCGCCGCGATGGCGCGCGAACAGCGCCGCGCTCACGCCGAGCGCCGCGAGGATCCCGGTCATGTACCCGATCATCGGCGTCACCAGCCAGACGGGACGCCGCGACCACGACCACTGGAGCGCCTGGACGCCGGTGGCCGCCGCGACGAGCGCCTCGTCGGGCGGCAGGCGGGAGCCGGTGCGCCCCCAGGTGGAGACGTGACAGTGGACGAGGCCGGGATCCGGCTCCGGCGGCGGGGCGGAGTCGTCGAGCAGGACGGCGTCGACGCGGCCGAGCAGCTCTCGCCAACCGGAGGCGCCGAGCGCGACCGATCGCTTGCCGCGAGCGAGGACGTGGTCACCGGGTGTCGGGCGGGCGAGGCCCGCCGTCTCGACCTTCACCACCTCGGCACCAACCTCGCTCAGGAGGAAGCCGGCGTACGTCGCGGCGAGCGAGCTCGCGCGTTCCAGCACGCGCAGGCCGGCGAGCGGCGGCGCCTCGGGCATGGGCGCGCAGGAAAACGTGCCCGCCGGCCGTTGTCAACGAGCGTCGATGCGACGGCGGTCGAACCTCGCGCGTGCGGCGGCTAAGCTGCGAGGGTCATGCGAAACCCCTACCTGGTCGGCACCAAGGTCTATCTCCGCCCGCTCGAGGAAGAGGATGCGGCGGTCTGCCACGCCTGGCTGAACGACCGCGAGGTGTGGCGAACGCTCGCCATGCGTGGCCAACCGAACACCGAGGCGCGCTCGCGTGCGTACATCCGGGGGCTCGACCCGAACCGCGACCAGGTCTTCGCGATCGTGCTCCGTGAGGGCGAGCAGTACGTCGGCAATTGCGGTCTGCACGCGATCGATCCCATCGACCGGCACGCCACGCTCGGCATCGTCATCGGTCGGACGGGCTTCTGGGGACGGGGCTTCGGCACGGAGGCGGTCGCGCTCTTGTGCCGTCACGCCTTCGAGACCCTCAACCTCCACAAGGTCTGCCTCTCGAGCTACGCGACCAACGAGCGAGGGCTTCGAACCTACGCGCGGGTCGGCTTCCAGGTGGAGGGCCGGCGCCGCGAGCAGGTGTTCGTCGAGGGACGCTGGGTGGACGAGGTGTTGCTGGGATTGCTGGCCGGCGATTTCCGCCCGCCGCCGGGGTGAGGGCCCCCGGCGGCGAGCGCCCGATCAGTCGTCGTGCCTCCAGCCGCGGTGTCTCCCGTGGCACCGGCCGCGGTGCGACCGCGCGAAGAAGACGGCGGGAGCCGGCGGGTAGTAGCCCGGGTAGAAGTACGTCGGGCCGTAGAACACCGGCGGTGGCGGAGGTGCTTCCGCGACCACCGCGAAGCCGGGGAGCCCGATGGCGATCGACACGTGTGCGGCGGCGGGCGAGGGCACCGCGAGCGCCCCGGCGGCGAGCGCGGCGGCAGCGACGATCAGCTTCTTCATCTCTTCCGAACCTCCTGCGGCCTCGGAACACGCGATGCCGGGGCCGGTTGCGTGCACCGCAGACGCTACAGCGGGTTCAGCGGCGGACGTCGGGATGGCGCCGCCGCCACTCGCCGACGGCGCGGTCCCACACCCCCCGGTCGGTGGGAGTCGCGAGCGGAGCGCACGGCGTCCGCGGCGCGAGGGCCGTCAATCTCGGCTGCCGCGCTCCGTCGCGTTCGCCAGCCAGGCGAGATAGGGCGCCGAGCCCGCGCCGATCGGGAGGGCGATCACCTCGGGCACCTCGTAGGAATGGAGCGCCCGGACGCGCCCCTCGAGGAGTGCGAAGTCCGCGGCGCGCGCCTTGACCAGCAACAGGTGCTCCGTCGCGTCGTCGACCTTGCCTTCCCACCGGAAGAGCGACCGGATCGGTCCGATCACGTTCGCGCAGGCGGCGAGCCGCTCCTCGACGAGCGCGCGCGCCATGTCTGCGGCCTCGTCGGCAGTGGCGGTGGTGACGAGAACCACGACGAACTCTGCCGCCGTCATGCGGGCCTCCCTTCGGCCGATGCCTCCCGGCCCGGCGAACGGAGCCGGTCGAGAATCGCCTCGTAATCCAGCGCACCGCCGGCCAGCGGAACGGGGGCGGGGCGCGTCTTCTTGCGGCGGCGGAGCCGCCGGAAGGCGTCGCGCATGCGGCGCCAGCGTGACCGCGCTGGCGCGCCGGCGGACAGCACGCCTGCGGCACGCAACGCCGCGCCCATGCCGGCGGCGGCGGCGACCGACACGACGCCGCGACGGACGAGGTCGCCGAGCGAGTTCTCGAGCCGGCGGGCGGTGTATCCCGAACGCTCGACGAGGGTGCGGCCGACCGCCGCGACGTCCTCGACGTCGAGATGGCCGTCCACGCCGAGCGCGACCGCGGTCTGGAAGTAGTTGAAGGTCGGAACGACGCGCGGGCCGAAGAGCCGGAACGTGGCAGTGGGCGTGCGCCGCTCGAGGTTGATGAAGATGCGATCGACGGCGTCCGGCCCCGCCGCCTTGCCGGCGAGCGCGACCACCTGGTCGACGAGACGGGCGTCGACCCCGATCCGGCGCAGGATCGGGAGCAGGCGGTCGACGTCGAGCCGCCGCGCGAGGACGTCGGCATAGAGGGAATAGATGAGGGAGTCCGATTCCCAGTCGTCGCCGAAGAGCAGCTCGCGCGCCTCGGCGGGGGCGTCGAGCCGCCCGCGCAGCAGCTCGACCAGCTTGAAGCCGACGTGCTCGCGCAGGTTCCGGAGCTTCCCGCGCTTCAGATGGGCGAGCTGGTCCTTGAACACGATGCCGTCGTAGGCAATGCCGTCGAGGGCGAGCTTGTCGCGGATCGCCTTCCCGATCTGCGGCGGGCTCGCCGAGATGAAGTAGACGAGCGCCGGCCGGCCATGGCGCGCGGCCGCCTTCTTGATCGCCTTGATCAGCTCGGCCACCCCCGGCACGTCCACCTTGTCCTCGGCGCGCTCGAACGCCGTGCGCAGCAGCTGGCGGAACGAGTCGAAGTCGCTGCGGAGATACGTCTTGTCGAGGTCCCAGCGGCAGACGACGGGCGCGAGCGCCGGCCGCTCGGCCGAGCGCGTGCGGAGCGGGCTCATCGCAACGCGGCGACCGCCTCGGCGATCTCGGCCGGCACGCGGTCGCGCACCGCCTTGGCGGTGACCTTGACGGCGTTGGTCACGGCGCGCGCGTTCGAGCGCCCGTGGCACTTGATGAAGAGGTTCTCGAAGCCGAGGATCGGCGCCCCTCCGTATTGCGTGTAGTCGGTGAGCTGGCGCAGCCGCTCGATGCCGCGCGAGAGGAGCGCGAGGCCGATGCGCCAGCTGAGCCGCCGCCTCGCCGCCGCGCTCGCCACGTCGGTGAACACCTCGGCGATGCCCTCGACGAGCTTCAGGACGACGTTGCCGAGGAGGCCTTCGCACACGATGACGTCGGCCCGACCGCGCGCCAGGTCGTTGCCCTCGACGTTGCCCACGAAGTTGAGCGCCGGCATCTTTCGCAGGCGCTGGTACACCGCGACCAGGGTCTCGCCGCCCTTGGTGCCCTCGACGCCCATGTTCAGCAGCGCCACGCGCGGACTCGGCACCTTGGAGATGCGACGGGCGTAGGCGCTGCCCATGAGCGCGAACTGCACGAGCTCCTCCGATTCGCAGCGGATGGTCGCCCCGACGTCGAGCAGAAGGGCGAGCGGGTCCTGACCGGTGTACTCGGTGTGCCGGGGATAGACGCTGGCGAGCGCCGCCCGGCGGATGCCCTTGATCAACCGGAAGTGCCGGGCGGCGGTGAGCACACAGGCACCGGTGTTGCCCGCCGACACCATGGCGGCCGCCCGTCCCTCGGCGACGGCCCGCGCCGCGACGAGCAGGGAGGTGTCGCGCCGGTTCTTCACGGCCTCGTGCGGATCCTCGTCCATGCCGATCGCGTCCCGGCAGTCGACGATCGAGATGTGCTCCGGATTGTACGGGACGGTCTCCAGGACTTCCTGGATGCGGCGCTCGTCGCCGACGAGCAGACATTCGATGTCGGTCTCGAGCGAGGCCCGCGCCACTCCCTTCACGATCTCTCCCGGCGCGTGGTCGCCCCCCATGGCGTCGATCGCGATCGTCGGCATGCGCTAGCCGATCTCCCGCCGCACGCGCGCGCGGAGCGTGGCCGCGTCGACCCGGTACTTGAACGCCTTGCGGCCGTTCACGAAGAGCACCGGCACCTGGTCACCATACGCCGCGACGAGCGCCGGATCGGCGTCCACGTCGATCTCGTCGGCCTGGAGCGGCAGATCGCGCCCCACCGCGGCGACGACCGCACGCATCGCGTCGCAGAGGTGGCAGCCGTGCCGGCTGTAGAGAGTGATCCGGACCATCGGCTCTGGCGGAAGCGGTTGACTCCCGAAGGACCCTCAAGTACAGACGATGGCTCGGCGCGGCAAGACCTTTGGCCGCCGCTTTTTCTTCATGGCCTACGCCGTCATTCGCACCGGGGGAAAGCAATACCGGGTGGCCCCCGGCGACGTGCTACGCGTCGAGAAGCTCCCGGGTGAAGTCGGCGCGAGCGTCGAGTTCGAGGAGGTACTGCTCGCAGCGGCCGACGAGGCCATCCGCATCGGTACGCCGCTCGTCGAGGGCGCCCGGGTCCGGGCCGAGATCGTCGGCCACGGACGCGCCCGCAAGATCCTCGTCTTCAAGAAGAAGCGGCGGAAGAACTACCGGCGTCGCCGGGGCCATCGGCAGGCGATCACGACGGTACGGGTGACGGAGATCGGCTGATGGCACACAAGAAGGGACAGGGCAGCACTCGCAACGGTCGCGACAGCGGGGGACAGCGCCGCGGCATCAAGATGTTCGCGGGCGAGACCGTGCGGGCCGGGAACATCCTCGTCCGGCAGTGCGGCACGCGCGTGCACCCGGGTCCGAACGTCGGCATGGGGCGCGATTACACGCTCTTCGCGCTCGTCGACGGTGTCGTGCAGTACGAGCGGTTGGGCAAGGATCGCCGCCGCGCCCGGATCGTCCCGGCACCGCCCCAAGCGTAGCCGCACGGCGGGAAGACGGCTCGGCCACGCCGACGCCGGGCCGGCGAAACGCCGACGTCACGGCGCCGGAGTGCCGGGTTCTCCACGTCGCAACCAGAGGTTCACGTGTCGAAGCGTCACCCGTCAATACTTCTCCGAGGGTCGAATGAACGCACGTGATGCGGGAGGTGAGGGCCTGCGACTGCTCTCGTGGGTCGTTGGCACGGCGGTCTCGATGTCCGTGATCGCCGGGTACGTGGCGCTGAGCGCCACCGTTCTGGCCGGACGCACGCTGGTCGGCGTGGCGAGCGGGACGTGGAGACGCATGTCGTCGCTGCGTGCCACCTCGTGGAGCAAGGAGACCGAGACTCCCAGGGCGGCATAGCATTCGCGCGTCACTCGGCATCGTGAAAGATGATACCGAGGCTCAGACGCTCGCCCGATCGGATACGGCTCACGCCGTGGCGGACCGTGGCGCGAAACCAGCCCCGCGCGCCTCGAACGGGTCGCACGCGGTTGGGAAAGACGATCGCCTCGCCGCGTGCGAGGACGATCGCCTCTCCCCGCGACTGCGCGCGTGGCCGCTGCTCGACGAGCAGGATCTCGCCGCCCGTATAGTCGGCGTCGACCCGGCTCAGCACGCACGTCACCTGGAAGGGGAAGGCGAGCGCGCCGTAGAGGTCCTGGTGGAGGCAGTTGTAGCCGCCCGCGGTGTAGCGGAGGAGAAGCGGTGTCGGGCGTGTCTGCCCGTGCGCCGCGCAGCGCGCGAGGTAGGTGCCGAGATCCGATGGATAGCGCTCGGCCGAGCCGAGGGTCTCCATCCAGCGATTGGCCACCGGCGCCAGGCGGCGATAGAGCTCCGTGCGCAATGCCGCCACCGGCCCGGGAAGCGGGGCCGCGAAGTACTTGTATTCGCCGACGCCGAAGCGATAGCGCGCCATGTCGATGCGGCTCCGGAATCGGCGCTCATCGGTGAATAGGCGGCCGAGCGCCACGCACTCGTCGGCCTCGAGCAGCGGCGCCGTGGTGGCGTAGCCCTGTTCGTCGAGGGCAGCCTCGATCGCCCGCCAGTCGAGGCGTGCGATCCGGCCGGGGATCGACGCGGCCGCCACGACGCGAGATGTCGACCGCATGCGTGCCAGGCCACAGCTTGAAGCACGCTCGTCGCGCCACCCGCAACCTCGCCGCGGTCACGGCCGCGCCTGTGGAGGGGGCGAGGGGCATCGGCTAGCATGCCGCCCACCGAGATGAAGTTCGTCGACGAGGTCCTGATCCGGGTCGAGGCCGGCGACGGGGGCAACGGTTGCATGAGCTTCCGGCGGGAGAAGTACGTGCCGCGCGGCGGCCCGAGCGGCGGCGACGGCGGCGACGGCGGCTCCGTCATGTTGACCGTCGACCCCGGACTCTCCACCTTGCTCGACCTCGCCTACCCGCGGACGCTGCGGGCGGGACGCGGCGAGCACGGCCGCGGCAAGGAGCAGAACGGCAAGAGCGGCGCCGATCTGGTGCTGCGCGTGCCCGCCGGAACGCTCGTCTACGACGCGGACGACGGCGATCTGCTCGGTGACCTGCGGGCGGCGGGCGAGGAGGTGGCGGTGGCCCGCGGCGGCCGCGGCGGGCGCGGCAACGCGCACTTCGCGACGCCGACCAACCGCGCGCCCCGGCGCGCCGAGCCCGGCACGCCGGGCGAGAAGCGGGACCTGCGCCTCGAGCTGCGCGTGCTGGCGGACGCGGGACTCCTCGGCTTTCCGAACGTCGGCAAGTCGACCCTGATCCGTGCGGTCTCCGCCGCGCGGCCCCGGGTGGCGGACTTCCCGTTCACCACCCTCGTGCCGCATCTCGGCGTCGTGCGGATCGACGACGAGACGAGCTTCGTCCTCGCCGACGTGCCCGGGCTGATCGCCGGCGCGCACGCGGGACAGGGGCTCGGCACGCGCTTCCTCCGCCACCTCGCGCGCACCGCCGTCCTGGTGCACCTGCTCGACGCGTCGGGGCTCGCCGGCCGCGACCCCGTTGCCGACTACGACGCGATCAACCGCGAGCTCGCGCTCGCCGATCCCCACCTCGCGGCGAAGCCGCAGATCGTGGTCGCCGGCAAGCTCGACCTCGCCGAGACGCGTGACCGCCTTCCCGCCGTGCGCGCCGTGTTCGCCGCGCGCGGGATCACCCTGCACGCGGTGTCGGGCGCCACCGGCGAGGGGGCGGCGGCGCTGATGGGCGTCGTCGCCGAGGCCGTCCGGCGCGCCCGCGCCGGCGGAGAGGCCGCCGCATCCGCGGCGATGGCGCCATGAGCCAGCTCGTCCCGAAGGCACGGCTTCTCCGGCGCGTGCGGCGGGCCGTGATCAAGGTCGGCAGCAACGTCCTCGCCGGCCCGAACGGGCTCCGCCGCGACCGGGTGCGGACGATCGCCGCCGGGATCGCAGGTCTGGCCGCCGGCGGCCGGCAGATCGTCGTCGTCAGCTCGGGAGCCGTGGCCGCCGGCGCCCCCCGTCTCGGCCCGCGCCGGGGCCGCATCGAGTGGCGCCAGGCGGCGGCTGCCGTCGGTCAGATCGGTCTCATGGCGGCGTACGAAGGGGCCTTCGAGACGCACGGCCGCCACGTCGCCCAGGTGCTGCTCACGCACGCCGACCTCGCCGACCGCCGGCGCTACCTCAACGCGCGGCACACGCTGCGCACGCTCCTCGACCTCGGCATCGTGCCGATCGTCAACGAGAACGACACGGTGGCGGTGGAGGAGCTTCGCTTCGGCGACAACGACCATCTCTCGGCGCTGACCGCCTCGCTCGTCGAGGCCGACCTCCTGGTGATCCTGAGCGACGTCGGCGGCGTGTACACCGCCGACCCCGCGCTCGACCCCGCCGCCGTCCTCGTCCCCCTCGCCAGCGCCGACGACGCGCTCGTCGCGCGCGCCGCCGGGCCGGCACGGACCGAGGTCGGAACCGGCGGCATGGCATCCAAGCTCGAGGCCGCCCGCAAGGCGGCCGCCGCCGGGATTCCGACGATCATCACCGACGGCAGCCGCGACGGAGCGCTGGCCGCGGTTTTCGACCCGGAGGCGGAGACGGGCACGCTCATCCTCGCCGAGGGCGATCCCCTCGCCCGCCGCAAGCACTGGATCGCCTACGCCCTCAAGCCCGCGGGTGCGGTGCACGTCGACGAGGGCGCGGAGCGCGCCGTCCGCAAGGGCGGCCGCAGCCTGCTGCCCTCGGGCGTGCGCGCCGTCGTGGGGGGCTTCGGCGTCGGCGACTGCGTCAGCTGCGTCGGTCCCGACGGACGAGAGTTCGCGCGCGGTCTCGTGAACTACAGCGCGGCCGAGGTCGAGCGGCTGAAGGGCGCGCACTCGCGCGACATCGAGCGGTTGCTCGGCTACAAGGGCAGCGACGAGGTGATCCACCGCGACGACCTCGTCCTGGTAGCGCCGCCGGAGACCGTCGGCTAGACTCGGTCGTCGATGAACGCCCGGCCGTCACCGGACGTGGGAGCACGCGTCGACGCCCTGACGTCCGCGGCCCGCGCGGCGGCGCGAGCGCTGGCCACGGCGCCGGCGCGGGCCAAGGACGCGGCGCTGGTCGAGGCCGCCGCCCGACTGCGCCGGACGGAGGGTGGCATCCTCGACGCGAATCGCGGCGACGTCGAGCGCGCCCGCGCCGCCGGCGAGAGCGCGGCCTTCGTCGATCGTCTGACCCTCACGCCCGCCCGGATCGATGCCATGGCGCGCGGCCTCGAGGAGATTGCCGCGCTCCCCGATCCCGTGGGCGAGACGATCGCCGCGTGGCGACGTCCGAACGGCCTCGAGATCGCCCAGGTCCGCGTTCCGATCGGCGTGGTGCTGACGATCTACGAGTCGCGCCCGAACGTCACCGCCGACTCGGCCGCGCTCTGCCTGAAGACCGCCAACGCGGTCCTCTTGAAGGGCGGCTCCGAGGCGCAGGCGACGAACGCGGCGATCGCAGACGCGCTGCGCGGCGCGGTGGAGGCGTCGGGCCTGCCGGCGGCGGCCGTCCAGCTCGTCGACGGCGGGCGTGAGGTGGTGCGCGGGCTGCTCGGCCGCGACGATCGCATCGACGTGGTCATCGCGCGCGGCGGCGAGCAGCTGAAGCGCACGATCCTCGAGGAGAGTCGCATCCCGGTGATCAAGCACTTCGAGGGCATCTGCCACCTCTACGTCGACGCGAGCGCCGACCTCGCGATGGCGGAGCGCATCTGCCTCAACGCGAAGGTGCAGCGTCCGAGCGTCTGCAACGCGATCGAGAACCTGCTGGTGCACGAGCGGGTCGCGCCGGGCTTCCTCCCCGCCATGGTGGCCGCGCTGCGCACCAACCGCTGCGAGGTCCGCGGCGATCCGGCGACCCGCGCGCTCGTGCCCGACGTCGCGCCGGCGAGCGACGCCGACTGGGACACGGAATACCTCGACCTCGTCCTGAGCGTGGCCGTGGTCCCGTCGATGGACGCCGCGCTCGCCTTCATCGCGCGCCACTCGACCGGTCTCGCGGAGGCGATCGTCACCGAGGACCTGGGCGCCGCGCGGCGGTTCCTCGCCGAGGTGGACTCCGCGGCCGTCTTCGTCAACGCCTCCACCCGCTTCACCGACGGGTGCGAGTTCGGCTTCGGGGCCGAGGTCGGCATCAGCACGAACCGGCTGCACGCGCGCGGCCCCATGGGGCTGCGCGAGCTCACGACCTACAAGTATCAGGTGCTCGGCAGCGGTCAGGTCCGCGACTAGTCCGGAACCGCGGATGGCAGGCGGGATCGGGATCTTCGGCGGGACCTTCAATCCGATCCACCTGGGGCACCTGCGCGGCGCGGAGGAGGTGCGGGAGGCACTGGCGCTCGACGAGGTCCGCTTCGTGCCGGCCGCCGCGCCACCACACCGGCGCGGCGTGGCGCTGGCGGCGGCCACGGATCGCCACCGGATGGTGGAGCTCGCCGTCGCCGACGTGCCCGGCTTCCGCAGCTGGGACGTCGAGCTCCAGCGCCCGGGCCCGTCCTACTCGGTCGACACGATGCGCGCGCTCCGGGCGGAGGTCGGCCCGGCGGTGCGCATCGCGTTCGTCATCGGATTCGACGCCTTCCGCGAATTCGAGACCTGGAAGGAGCACGCCACGCTCTTCACGCTGTGCGACGTCGTCGTCATGACGCGTCCGCCATGGCCGCAACGGCTGGGGGCCGAAGAAATTCCGCTTGCGGCTCGCGAGGCCTTCCGGTACGATTCTTCCAGTGAAGTGTTTCTTCACGAGTCGGGGCACGTGCTGAACCTTCAGCGCATCACCAGCCTCGATATCTCGGCCACCGCCATCCGCGCTCGCGTCGCAGCCAACCGATCGATCCGCTTCCTCGTTTCCGGCACGGTAGAGCGCTACATCGCCGAGCATCGCCTCTACCGGCAGGAGGACGCCGCGCGTTGACGCCGTTGCCCGGCTGGGAGCGGACGCTCGCCTGTACCCGCGCGGCCCTCGACCGCAAGGCCTACGACCTCGTCGTGCTCGAGGTCGGCCGGAAATCCTCGATTGCGGACTACTTCGTCATCTGCAGCGGACGGTCCGACACGCAGGTCCAGGCGATCGCCGAGGCGATCGAAGAGGATCTCGGGCGCGACGGCGTGCGGCCGCTCGCCGTCGAGGGATTGCCCCGCGGTCAGTGGGCGCTGATGGACTACGGCGACGTCGTGGTCCATATCTTCTACGTGCCGGTGCGAGAGTTCTACGACCTCGAACGGCTGTGGATCCGTGCCCCGCGCGTCGAGCTGCCCGAGCCGTTCCAGAGTCAGGCCCGCGCACAAAAAACCGGGACTTAACTCATCTGGGGGCCCGTGCGGTGCTCGCTCGGCTTCGCCTCGCTTCGCTTGAGCTCGGTTGGGTTTGAGTCGTGACGCGGTGGGTGGTGGCGATTGCGGCGGCGTTGCTCGTGATCGGTTCGGGGTACGTCGTGTTCTTGAATGGCGAGCCGACGGTGGTGCGGCTGACGCCGGGGCGGTCGATGCAGGCGCCGCTGGCGGGGGCGCTGCTGGCGGCGTTCGCGGCGGGCGGGACGGCGGTGGGGCTCCTCGCGGCGGGGAGCGCGGGGCTCCGCGGGTGGCGGGAGTGGCGCGCGCGACGGCGGTTGCGCCGCGATGCGCGGCGCGCGGAGGCGACGACCCGCGCGCGCGATCTCCTCTGGCATGGGGATTCGGGGCAGGCACGAACGGAGCTGCTGCGGGGCGAGGGGGGCGTACCTGCCGATGTGCCGGCCCTGGCGCTCCTCGCGGAGACCTACCTCCAGGAGGGTGATCCGGACGACGGGCTCGTGCGCGTGGGTTTCGATCCGCGACTCCTCGACTTCCTGGCCGAGGCCTGCGAGCGCACCGGTGACCTGCGTGCCGCCGCCGAGGCGCTCGAGCGGGCGCGGCTCGCGCAGCCGGAGAGCCCGCGTCTCGCGCGCCGGCTGCGTGACGTCTACGCCGCGGCGGGCCGCTGGCCGGAGGCGGTCTCCATCCAAGGCCAGCTCCTGCTGCGCGTGCGCGAGCCGTCGGGGCTCGCGCGCGAGCAACAGATGATGCGCGGCCTCCGCTACCAGGCGGCGTTCGCCGAGTCCGATCCGCGGCACGCGGCGCGACTCCTGGTTGCGCTCGCGCGGGAGGATCCGACCTTCGTACCCGCGTGGGTCGGGGCCGGGGATCTCCTCGCCCGTGCGGGGCGGACGCTCGCCGCGCGCCGCGTCTGGGAGCGCGGCGCGCGCCATCGCCCGGCCGCGGTGCTGCTCGAGCGCATCGAGCGCGCCAACGCCGCCGAGCGGCGCCCCGAGCGGACGGCGCGCGTCTATCGGCGGCTCGTCCGCCGCCATCCGCGGGCGGGCGCCCTGCCCCTCCTCTTCGCTCGCTTCCTGGTCCTCCACGACCGCTTCGACGAGGCCTGCGAGGTGCTGCGCGGGCTGCGCGAGCCCACGGCCGGAAACGCCTTCGCCCACCTCGTCTGGGGCGAGCTCCACCGCCGGCAGGGGCATCACGACCAGGCCTCGGCCGCCTTCGCACAGGCGGCCGGCCCCCAGCTGGCGGGAGCGTCGTCGTTCCGCTGCGCGTCCTGCCTGCAGCTCGCCCCGGCCTGGGAGGGCTACTGTCCCGCGTGCCGGCGGTGGGACACGCTGCGCGCGGACGCCGAGTTGGCGGTCGAGCCGGCCGCGCCGCGCGCCTCGATCGCTACTTCACCGGGATGAGCTGACCGCGGATCTCCCCGCTCGGGAACCTCGAGCTGTGAACGTTGACGTACGTCAGGCCGCGCTTGAGGTCCTTCTTGTTTGCCTTCGGCAGCGTGACGCAGCCGTTCTTCGGGTTGCCGGGCACCGGGGCGAGCGCGACGAGAACCGGCGCCGCAGTCCCCGGGGCGCCCGGCCCGTGAATGTGCGCCGCCGTCTCGGTGGTGCTGAGACGGATGAAGGTGACCGAGTAGCAGAGCGACAGCGACTTGTCGTCGAAGGTGAAGTAGGCCACCCCGAAGGCGTCGGTGTCGGTGGCCGGAGTCTCCTGGCCACCGTTGAGCACCGCAAAGAAGGTCTTGGTGGCCGCACGCACCGGGGCGGCGTAGAACCCGCCCACTAGCATCGCCGCAAGAAAAGCTCTCACACAGCGTCCGTTCATTTTCACTCCTCCTCTGCTCCGAATGACGTTCGAGGGGCCGGGTGCGTTAAGCCATTCCTGCGTCGGTCCGTCAACCCGGGCGAGCTCAGGCTGCCGCGCGCACCCCGAACAGATGAGCATGCATGCCGGCGAGGCTCGCGAGATCGTGCACGTCGCGGGCGAAGTTCGGCACGTGCACGACCGGCACGCCGCGTGGAAGGCCGGCGCGGAACTGCTCGATGCGCAGCGACTCGCCGCGTGCGAGCGCCTGATAGTCGACGAAGTTGGCGGCCAGCTCTCGCGCCTCCGGAGCGCCGACGATCTGCGCGACCAGATCCGCGACCTGCTCCACCTCCTCGGGGCCGATCTCGTCCCGGCCGCGCCCGCGGCGGGCGGGACGGAACTCGGCGTGGACGCGGTTCAGCACCACGCCCTTGAGCGGCATGCGCAGCGCGGCCATCTTGCTCGAGAGGTACTCCGCGTCGCCCAGCACCTGCTCCTCGGGACTCGAGACGAGGACGAACGCGGTCCCCGGCGCGCGCAGGATCTCGTGGGCGCGGTCGATGCGCGTCTGGAAGTTCTCGAAGAGCCCGCTCATGTTCGAGAAGAAGTCCGAGATCTCGGCCAGCGCCGCGATGCCGGTGGCCTGCTCGAGGCGGCGAAGCAGAAAGCCGGCGGTGCGGTTCATGGCGCGCAGCGCCGACCAGCCCGCCGAGAAGTACGGGCGCACGAACCATTTGATGATCTTGCGGTCGAGGAAGTCGGCGATCCGGCGCGGGGCCTCGAGGAAGTCGAGCGCGTGGCGCGTCGGCGGGGTGTCGACCACGATCAGGTCGTAGCGGCCGCTCTCGGCCAGCGCGCAGAGCTGCTCGATCGCCATGTACTCGTACGAGCCCGCGAAGCTCTGCGAGAGGTGCTGGTAGAACCGGTTGGTGAGGATGCGGTCGCGCGCCTCGGGCGGCGCGTGCCGCTCGACGAGGGCATCCCACGCCCCCTTCTGGTCGAGCATCATCGCGGCGAGCGTGCCCTTCGGCGCGAGGCCCTGGGCGCGGAAGTGCTCGGCCGGGATGTCGCGTTCCCCGCTGCCGAGCGACGCGAGGCCGAGCGAGCTGGCGAGCCGGCGGGCCGGGTCGATGGTCAGCACGACGGCACGCCGCCCTTCGAGCGCCCCCCAGAGCGCCAGCGACGCGGCCACCGTCGTCTTGCCGACGCCACCGCTGCCGGCGGAGATGACGATCTGATGGCGCGCGACGAGGTCGCCGAGCGTCATGGTCGGAGCGCGGACACCGCCGCCCGTCCGGGACTCGCCGTCTCTAGCTCGCCCGACAGGCGGTCGACCTCGCCGCGATCGAACTCCTCGACGAAGAGGAAGGGCAGCTCGACGATCGGCACGTCGCGAATGGCGGCGCGCAGGCGTGTGAGGTACGCGGCGTTGATCTCGGACCAGCCGCTCTCCTCGGCGGCGCGCTCGCACACCGCGCGCACCAGCGCGCGCTCCTCGGCCCCGACCCGCCTGGCGGCCTCACGCAGCGCGGCCAGGGCGGCGGGAGAAAAGCGGCGGTGGTGGACCCGGTTCACGATCACGGAGCCGACCGGCATGGCGAGCGAACCCACGAGCTCCGCGTGCGTCTCGAGCGTCTCGGCGACCGGCATCTCCTCGGCAAGGGTCACGAGGTGCACGGCCGTGGTGCGCGGGTCGCGCAGGAGCTCGACCACCTTCGCGGCCTCGCGCTGCACGAGGCCGGCGCCGAAGGTGTCGCGCGCGGCCTGCGGCATGCGGAGATACTGCACGCTGTGGCCGGTGGCCGGCGCGTCGACCACGACCGCGTCCCACAGCGGTCGCCCGCGTTCCTGGCGCGTGGTCTCGTACCAGATCTTGCCGACCGTCATGAGCTCCTTCAGCCCCGGCGCCGCCGCCACGAAGTACTGGTAGATGCGGCTCGAGAAGATCGTGGCGAGCAGCCGCTTCACCGGGATGATGAGCCCGAGGTACTCCTCGAGCGCGGCGCGGCCCTCGATCGCGACCACCGAGAGGCCGGGCGCGACCACCGTCGGCGTCCCGGTCGTACCGCTCGCGCCGAGCAGCGCCGACAACCGCCGGGCGTCGTCGACCTCGATCGCGAGGGTGCGCCGGCCGCGGCGTGCGAGCAGCCGGGCGAGGGCCGCGGCCACCGTCGTCTTGCCGACGCCGCCCTTGCCGACGACGAAGTGGAGCCGGCGGTCGAGCATGGCGCCGAGCATGGCTAGCTAGTCGGCGCGCCGGAAGACGAGCGAGACGTTCGTGCCGCCGAACCCGAAGGAGTTGGACATCGCGACGTCCACCGGCGCGCGCCGCGCCTCGTGCGGCACGTAGTCGAGGTCGCAGGCGGGATCGGGCTCGTCGAGGTTGATGGTGGGCGGCACGATGCCGTGGCCGAGCGCCAGCACCGTGTAGGCCGCCTCGACGGTGCCGGCTGCGCCGAGCAGGTGGCCCGTCATCGACTTCGTCGAACTCACGGCGACGCGCGCGGCATGCCGCCCGAACACCCTGTGGAGCGCCCGGGTCTCCGCCGCGTCGTTGTACGGTGTGCCCGTCCCGTGGGCGTTCACGTAGCCGATCTCCTCCACGGCCACGCCCGCGTCGGCCAGCGCCAGCGCCATGCACTGCGCGGCCCCCTCTCCTTCCGGCGCGGGCTGCGTCATGTGGTACGCGTCGCAGTTGGCGCCGTAGCCGGCCACCTCGGCGTAGATGCGCGCGCCACGCCGCCGCGCATGCTCGAGCTCCTCGAGGACCAGGACGCCCGAACCCTCCGCGATGACGAAGCCGTCGCGGCGGGCGTCGAACGGCCGGCTCGCGCGTTCGGGCTCGTCGTTGAAGCTCGTGGTGAGCGCGCGCATCGCGCTGAAGCCCCCGACGCCGAGCAGGCACACGGGGGCCTCGGCGCCGCCCGCGACCATGACGTCCTGGCGGCCGTCACGTATGAGCACCAGGGATTCGCCGATGGCGTGCGCGCCCGAGGCGCAGGCGCTCGTCGTCGCGTAGTTCGGGCCGCGCGCGCCGATGCGGAGCGCGATCTGTCCCGACGCCATGTTCGGGATGAGCTTCGGGATGAAGAAGGGTGAGACGCGGCGGAGGTTGCCGGCCGCGAAGAGCAGATAGGCTTCCTCGAGGCTCGCGATCCCTCCCATACCGACGCCCACGATCACCCCGGTGCGCTCGGGCCCCGGGACCGGCGACGGCAACCCGGCGTCCTCGACCGCCATCTGCGCCGCCGCGAGCGCGTACTGGATGAAGATGTCCATCTTCTTCAAGTCTTTGCGTTCCATGTAGCGCTCGGGCTCGAAGCCCCGCACTTCACCCGCGACGCGCGCCGGCAGCCCCGACGCGTTGAAGCGCGTGATCGGTCCGATGCCGGAGCGGCCGGCGACGAGCTTCGCCCAGTTCGCCTCGATCCCGCAGCCGAGCGGGGTGACGAGGCCGAGCGTGGTTCGTCGCGCTCAAGGACGGCACGATAGGAAGGGGGGGCAGGGGTGTCAAGGATGCGCCGCGAGCGTGCCGATGCCGGCGGCCCACAGCACGACGTATGTCGCCACCGTCGCGACCGCGAGCGTGCCGGCAAGCACGTCGGCGGCGCCGGCGCGCGCGCGCAGGTACGTCGTGCGCGGCCGGCCGGAGTTGAAGCCGCGCAGCTCGAGCGCCATCGCCATGCGATCGGCGCGCCGGAGAGCGCCGATCAGCACCGGCACGATGACCGGCACGAAGCGGCGGAGCCGGGCGACCACGCCGCCGCGCCCGAATTCGAGGCCGCGGCAGCGCTGCGCCTGGACGACGCTCAGCGCCGCGTCGAAGAACACCGGCACGAGGCGAAAGGCGAGCGTCAGCGTGAAACCCATCGTGTAGGGCAGGCCGAGCCGGCCGAGCGCATACGCCACCTCCTCGACGCGCGTGGTGCTCAGGAAGAGGATGCCGGTGGCGAGGAAGGTGTCGAGCCGGATCGCCGTCGAGAGGCCGTAGAGAAAGCCGCCATACGTCGGCACGAGGACCGACTGGTAGAAGAACGTCCAGACGACGAGCGTGAAGAAGAAGACGAGGAGGAACATCACCCGGAGCCGGCGCACGTTCGGCAGGGCGCGGGCGAGCACCATCAGGACGGCGATCACCGCCGCGAGCGGCACGAGGAGGAGCGGACGGTCGACCATGAAGGCCGCGACCACGAAGGCGGCGAGGAGCCCGAGCTTGGTGACCGGGTGCAGGCGGTGCAGCGGAGTCGGCGCCGCGACGTACAGGGTGAGCGCCACGGCGTCAGGCGCCCCGCCCGATCCAGGCGACCAGCTCCGCGACGGAGAGGGGCGTGCAGCCGAGGAGGCGTCCGAGGCGCGTCACCTCGGGCGGCCGGAAGGCGGCCTCCGCCGCCAGCCCCTCGTCGGCGAAGAACGGGCGCAGCGGCCCGTCGTAGCGGATCCGTCCGCCCTTCAGCAGCACCACGCGCCGGGCATGCTCGGCAATCACCCACGGCGTGTGCGTGATGATGATGACCGTGCGTCCCGCTGCATGGAGCCGGTCGAGCAGGTCGAGCATGCGCTCCTGCTCGCGGAAATCGAGGCCCGTCGTCGGCTCGTCGAGCACCAGGACGTCGGGGCGGAGCGCGAGGATCGCGGCGACGGCGAGGCGCTGCCGGGCGCCCTTGTCGAGAAGGAACGGGTCGGCGTCGCGCTCGCGGAGCTCGACGGCGGCCAGCGCCTCCGCGACGCGCGCCTCGACCTCGGCGGCGGGAAGGCCGACGTTCTGGGGCCCGAAGGCCACCTCCTCGGCGACCGTCGCCGCGAAGAGCTGATGATCCGGGTCCTGGAAGACGTAGCCGACCCGCTGGGCGAGCGTCTCGAGCGGCAGGCCGGCCACGTCGCGTCCCTCGAGCGTCACCCGCCCCTCGGTCGGCGCGAGGAGCCCGTTCAGGTGCTTGGCGAGCGTCGTCTTACCCGAGCCGTTGGGACCGACGAGGGCGATGAACTCGCCGCGCCCGATGCTCAGGCTCACGTCGGCGAGAGCGCGCCGGCCGTCGGGGTAGCGGTGGCCGAGTCCGCGCATCTCGATGATCGCCGATCCCGCAGCTGGCCTGCTCACGGGCTCGTCGGAGACCCGAGGCACGAGCCCGCGCGCCCGCAGCCGTTCGGCGGCCGCCGTCACGTCGAGCGGCGGCTCGACGAGACCGAGCATGGCGAAGACGCGGCAGACGTCGGGCGGCCGTACGCCCGCGGCGAGACACGCATCGACGTCCGCCAGGAGGCGCGCCGGTGCGCCGCTCGCCGCGATCCGGCCGTCGCGCAGCAGGACGAGCAGGTCGGCGGCGGCGGCCGCCGCCGTGTCGTGCTCGATGAGGACCAGCGAGAGGCCCTCGGCGCGGAGCCTGCCGAGCACGTCGAACACCTCGGCGCGCCCGGTGGGGTCGAGGTCGGTGGTGGGCTCGTCGAGCACCATGATGGGCGGGCGGAGCGCGAGCAGCCCGGCGATCGCGAGCCGCTGCTTCTCCCCGCCCGAGAGCGTGGTCGGATCGCGTCCCTCGAAGCCGGCGAGCCCGACGGCGGCGAGCGCGCGGGTCACCCGCTCCGGTATCTGGTCGGGCGCGACACCGGTGTGCTCGAGGCCGAAGACGATCTCCTGGGTCACGTCGGTCGAGAAGAGCTGGGCCTCGAAGTCCTGGAAGACCATCCCTATCGTGCCGGCGAGCGCGCCGACGCGGGCGCCGTCGATCGGCTGCCCGAGCAGCCGGATCTCGCCGCGGAGGTCGGCAGGCAGGAAGCAGGGCACGAGGCGGGTGAGACAGCGGGCGAGCGTCGACTTGCCCGCCCCCGTCGCGCCCATGACGACGGCCAGGCCACCGGCCGGCAGCTCGCACGTCAGGCCGTCGAGCGCCGGGCGCGTCGCCCCCGCATAGGTGCAGCCGAGGTCGCGGACCGTGACGGCAGAGGCGACGCCGGCGGTCGCGCGCGTCACAGGAGCGCCAGGCCGACGATGGCAAGGCCCAGGAGGGGCAGGAGCCCGAGGCCGACCTCGAGGCGCCGGCTCGCCGTCTCATACGCTGCCCACGGCGCCACCCAGCGCCCGCCCGCGATCAGCTCCCCGGCCGCGAACGCCGTGCACGTTCCGACCAGGACGAGCGTGGCGCCGAGCGCGGCCCGCCAGCGCGGGAGCGGGCGGCGGGGGCCGAGGAGGTCCCGGTAGAGGAGCCGCGCGCGCCGCACCCGGGGGTAGAGCACCGCGAGCAGGAAGGGGGCGAGCACGACGGCCACCACGAGGTTGTTCATCAGCACGACGGTGCCGAGGACCGTGAACGGGTGGAACCCGAGGAGGTGCAGCCCCCAGCCCACCACCGTGGCACAGAGCATGGCGGCCACCCCCATGACGAGTAGCAGGCCGAGCGAGGCGAGGGGGCCCTCCGGCACGGGCGGCGCGTCGGTCACGGCTTCCCAGACCGCATAGGGGACGAGGCCATAGAGCAGGTTCGCCAGGAAGCCGAAGAGGTCTCCCGGCCCGAGACCGCCGAAGAAGTCGCCGATCAGGTTCCCCAGCGCCGATCCCCAGGCAGCGGCCGGACCGAAGAGGAACGAGCATACGACCGGAATCGCGTTGGCGGGCCTGAACTCGGTGATTCCGGGGATCAGGGGCACGACCTTGAAGGGAATGAGGATGGCCGCATAGAGGGCCGCACAGATGGCCGTAAGGACCACCATCCGCGTGTTGCTCCACATGCGAAAGAGTTCGCTCAAGGTACCTGCCTTGCGGTCGCCGCTGCGTTATACTCGCCCCCAGGACCGGTCAAGCATGGCGCACATACACTGGACCCCTCTTCGCGTGGAGCTCGCGGCAAGCGCGCTGCTGGTTGCCGCCGCCGCAGCCTGGAGCAGCGTCCGCGTGCTCGGCCTCGCGTCCGCGGCCGAGCCGTCCGTCGGAACCGTGTGCGCCGGCGTCGGCGCGGGGGTCGCGCTCGCGGCGACGTTGCCGCTCGTCACCGCGCCCTGGGCGCGGCGGCTCTTTCTCCTGCGGGGTCTCAGACGGGCCTGGGACTCCCTCGAGTCGGGCATCGGACCCGGCCTCGGCGTCGTCGAGATCCTCGTGCTCGCGCTCGGCTCGGCGGTATCGGAGGAAGCGTTCTTCCGCGGCGCGGTCCAGCGCGAGTTCGGCGTGGCCGCGGCGAGCGTGCTCTTCGGGTTGCTCCATCCGCTCGGCGCGGCCTACATCGTGTGGGCGACGGTCGTCGGGGCGGGACTCGGAGCGCTCGCCATCGCGAGCGGCGGTCTCGTCGCCCCCATCGCGGCGCACGGCACGTACAACCTGCTGGCGCTCGCGTACCTCCGCCGGCGTTCCGTCCGGCCGGACACGCGTTCCTGATCGCGTCGCGGTTTGACTGCAAATACGGCTTCCACTACCGTCCCCGCGTGTTGGTGCGCCGTGTCCTGGCCATGCTGGCCATCGGGATCCTGGCGGTCGGCTGCGCGGGCAAGAAGCGGCTGATCCCCTCCGACAAGCTCTGGAGCGAAGGCAACTCGGCGTACCACGACGAGGCCTGGGAAGTCGCCATCGAGCGCTACAAGGCGCTCCTCGACCAGCACCCGTTCGACGCCAACGCCGAGGAGGCGGAGCTGAAGATCGGGCAGGCGCACTACTTCGCCGCGCACTACGCCGAGGCGATCGCCTCCTTCGGTGACTTCGAGCGCATGCACCCGACCAGCTCGAACCTGCCGGTCGTCGAGTATCACCTCGGCATGGCCTATCTGGCGCAGGCGAGCACCAGCGACCGCGACCAGCAGGCAGCGGCCAATGCGAATACCTACTTCCAGAACCTCGTCGACCGCTTCCCGTCGAGCCCGTGGGCGGAGAAGGCACGCCTGCGGATTCGCGAGTGCCGCGAGGCGATGGCGATGCACGAGTCGGGCATCGCGCAGTACTACCTGAGGCACCGCAACATGAAGGCCGCCGAGGCACGCCTGCGCAGCCTGCTGTCCGACTACCCCGACACGGATGCCACCGCGCAGGCGCTGTACGTGTTCGCGGAGACCTACGCCAGAAGCCAGGAGCCCGAGGACGCCACCCTCGCGCTCGCCACCCTGGCCCATCACCACCCGGAGGGTCCACTGGCTGCCGAGGCCCGGCGCCGGCTCGGCACGGAGGTCGCTGCCCTCGACGGCGACGACCCGCTCCCGCGACTCGTGCAGCGACTCGACGAGCTTCAGGGCAGGGCCGACCGCCAGCAGCTCCCGCGCGCGGTGTCCGCATATCCCGACAACGGCCCGGCCACCCCCTCCCCCTACTAGTCGCCCGACAGCGAGCATGCCACCTGGTGGACAACGACCGACGGCGTGCCGCGGCCGGCGAAGCCGGCGCGGCAAACCTTGCCGAGCGTGAGCGCGCGCGTCGGGACCGTGCCGCCGCGGCGGGTCGCCAGCCGATGTGCCCCGCCGCGCCGCGCGCATTGACACAATCGAACCTTTCGGGTTAGTTCCGGCCCGGGAGAGACGAAAAAACATAGCCTTATCCAGAGTGGCGGAGGGCCCGGCCCGGCGAAGCCACAGCAACCGGTCCCGAGGGACGCTGGTGCTAATTCCGACGCGGCGCTCGCAAGAGCCTGCGGAAGATAAGGTTCGCACGCTGGTGAACCCCTTTCCTCTGGGAAGGGGTTTTTTGTTGCCATGCTCGTGCGCCATGCCTGCGAACCTGCCCTCGCCACCCGCCGCGTCCTCGTGGTCGGCGTCGGTGGGCTCGGGTCGCCCGCGGCTCTCGCGCTCGCCCAGGCGGGCATCGGAACGCTCGGGCTCGTCGATCCCGACCCGATCGAGATCTCCAATCTCCATCGGCAGCTGCTCTACGAGTCCGCCGATGTCGGCCGGCCGAAGGTCGCGGTCGCAGCCGAGCGGCTCCGACGGCTCGCGCCCGGGCTCCGCGTCGAGACCTGGTGCGAGCGGTTCGGCCCGGGCCACGTGGCCCTCCTCCGCGGCTTCGACTGCCTCGTCGACGGCACCGACACGGTCGCCGCCAAGTTCGTCCTCAACGATGCGGCGCTGGCGGCTCGGGTGCCGCTCGTGCACGCCGGGGTCCTCGGCTTCGTGGCGCAGCTCATGACCGTCGTCCCGGGAGCGAGCGCCTGCTATCGCTGCGTCTTCGAGGAGCCGCCGCCACCCGAGGAGACGCCGAGCTGCCAGGAGGCGGGCGTCCTCGGACCCGTGGTCGCCCTCGCCGGCGCGTTCCAGGCGGCCGAAGCCGTCCGGCTCCTTGTCGGCACGACGCCGGCCTGGACGAACCGCCTGCTCCGGATCGACGCCTGGACGGGGAGCTGGCGGACCGTACCGCTCGCCCCGAACCCCCGCTGCACCGCGTGCACGGCCATCGCCGAGCACGAATCCGCCAATGCCGGAAGGAGTGACGTCCCATGAGCTACGTGAAGGGTTTGCGCTGCCGCGAGTGCGGCGGCGAGACCCCGGTCGCACCGCTGCACGTCTGCGAGACGTGCTTCGGTCCGCTCGAAGTCGTCTATGACTACCCCGCGATTCGACGCGTGCTGACGCACGAGCTGATCGCGTCCCGGCCGCGGAACCTCTGGCGCTACCGCGAGCTCCTGCCGATCGAGGGCGAGCCGCACGTGGGTCTCCACTCGGGGTTCACGCCGCTGGTACGGGCCGAGCGGCTGGGCGCCGCGCTCGGGGTTCGCGAGCTCTGGGTGAAGGACGATTCCGTCAATCACCCGACCTTCTCGTACAAGGATCGCGTGGTGTCGGTGGCGATCTCGAAGGCGATCGAGTTCGGGTTCGACACCGTGTCGTGCGCGTCGACGGGAAACCTCGCCAACTCCGTCTCCGCGCACGCGGCGCGCGCCGGGCTCTCCTGCTACATCTTCATTCCCGACGACCTCGAGCAGGGCAAGGTCATCGGCTCCACCATCTACGGGCCGCGGGTGATCGCCATCCGCGGCAACTACGACGACGTCAACCGCCTGTGCAGCGAGATCGCCGACAAGTACGGCTGGGCCTTCGTCAACATCAACGTGCGGCCCTACTACACCGAGGGCGCCAAGACCTACGGCTTCGAGATCGCCGAGCAGCTCGGCTGGCGGCTGCCGCAGCACGTCGTGGTGCCGACGGCGGGCGGCACGATCCTGCCGAAGGTGGCGAGGGCGTTCCGCGAGCTCCTCGACCTCGGGCTGGCGACGGGCGACTTCAAGATCTACACCGCCCAGGCGGCCGGCTGCGCGCCCGTGGTGCAGGCGCTGCACAAGGGCACGGACCTGATCTCGCCCGTCAAGCCGGCGACCATCGCCAAGTCGATCGCGATCGGCAACCCGGCCGACGGGTACTACGTCCTGAAGGCGGTGCGCGAGTCGGGCGGCTGGGGGGAGGCGGTGACCGACGCGGAGATCGTCGAGGGGATCCACCTCCTCGCCCGAACCGAGGGGATCTTCACGGAGCCCGCCGGCGGGACGACCGTCGCGGTCACCAAGAAGCTCATCGAGCAGGGCCGGATTCCGCGCGACGAGTCGATCGTGGTGAGCGTCACCGGCAACGGCTACAAGACGCTCGAGGCGGTGCTCGACACCGTCGCGCAGCCGTTTCGCATCGCGGCTCGCCTCGCGGACTTCGATGCGCTCTATGCAGGGCTCAACGACGGGCGGGAGGCGAGCGCGGTCTAGCGGCCTTCGTCCGTCTGGCAACCGAAAGGAGGAACCGTCATCATGGCTCAGGTGAGGATCCCGACGCCGCTGCGGAAGTACACCGCGGGCGCCGAGGCGGTCGAGGCGGAGGGCGGAACCGTCGCCGCGCTGGTGAGCGACCTCGACCGGCGCTACCCCGGCATCCGGGAGCGGATATGCGACGAGAAGGGCGAAGTGCGACGCTTCGTGAACCTCTTCGTGAACGGCGAGGACATCCGCTTTCTGAAGCAGCTCGACACGCCGATCAAAGCGGGCGACGAGGTGTCGATCGTGCCGGCGATCGCCGGAGGCGCCTAGCGGCGCGCGACATGACGTCCGTCGCCGCCCTGGCCCGGCCGACGGCTCCGACGGAGGGGCCGCTCGCCGCCCTCTCCGTCGCGAGCCTGGTCGGCAACACCCCGCTCCTGGAGATCCGCCACGTGCGGGACGGCGTCGCCGCCGGGGTGCGGATGTGGGCCAAGCTCGAGGGCTTCAACCCGGGCGGCTCGGTGAAGGACCGCCCGGCGCTCAAGATGATCGACGACGGCCTGGCCGGCGGCCGGCTCGTCCCGGGCAAGACGATCCTCGATTCCACCTCGGGCAACACCGGCATCGCGCTCGCCATGGTGGGCGCCGCGCTCGGCTACCCGGTGAAGCTCGTGATGCCCGGCAACGTCAGTCTCGAGCGCAAGCGGGTGGTGGCGGCCTTCGGCGCGGAGGTCGTCTACAGCGACCCGCTCGAGGGTTCCGACGGCGCGATCCGCCTCTGCCGCAAGCTTCTCGCCGAGGATCCCGAGCGCTACTTCAAGCCGGACCAGTACAACAATCCGGCCAACTCCCAGGCCCACTACGAGACGACCGGCCCGGAGATATGGCGGCAGACGGGCGGCACCGTGACCCACTTCATCGCCGGCATCGGGACGGGTGGCACGATCATGGGGACGGGACGCTACCTCAAGGGGCAGAACCCCGCCGTGCAGGTGATCGCCGCCGAGCCGGAGGACGCCTTCCACGGGCTCGAGGGGCTCAAGCACATGGCGTCCTCGATCGTTCCCGGCATCTACCACGAGCAGGAGCTCGACCTGAAGCTCGGTATCTCCACCGAGGACGCCTACGCCATGGTCTACCGCCTCGGCCGGGAGGAGGGCTTGCTCGTCGGCCAGTCGTGCGGGGCGGCGCACGTGGCCGGGCTCCAGGTGGCACCCTCTCGACCAACCTATGGCTCGGCTGGCGCGCTATCGAGGAGCCCGGATGAAGCGCGGCACGGCGTCGGCCAAGGGCGGGAAGATCCGCGACAAGTTCTACCTCACCTATCCCAAGCGCCTCGTTCGCGAGCCGCTCATCTACTGGTGCAGTCGCAAGTTCGACGTGGTGACGAACATCCGCAGCGCGAGCGTCGGCGAGGACATCGGGATCATCGCGCTCGAGCTCGACGGCACGCGCGAGGCGATCGACGCCGCCGTCGCATGGTTTCGCGAGCAGGGCATCACCGTCGAGCCGATCGAGAAGAACGTGATCGAATGATCTCCACCGGCGTGCTCACGGACGCACGGATCGACCGCTACAGCCGCCAGATCATCCTTCCCGAGGTGGGCGGTCGCGGCCAGCAGCGGCTGCTCGCCGCCCGCGTCGTGGTGGCCGGCGACGGCGAGGCGGCGCGATCGGCCGCGACCCTGATCGGACGCGCCGGCGTCGGCGCCCTCGATCTCCTCTGCGGTCCGGCGACCCTCCCCGAACTGTCCCCCGATTGCCGCCTGACCCGCCACGCCGAGGGCGCGCCGCCGCCCGACGCCGCGGTCATCGTCGACCTCACCGGCAGGCCGGCGTCGGCGGTCACCCTCGGCCGGCACGCGGGCGCGACCGGCCGGCCGTTCGTGGTCGGCGTGTGGCGCGGCGCACGCGGCGTGGTCGCGAGCGCCGTGCGGCGGCCGTGCGGCGCCTGCTGCCCCGCCGCGACGCTCGCCACCGGCGACGCCGCACCGGCCACGCCCGCCCTCGCCGCCTCGCTCGCTCTCGCCGTCGGCGCGCTCGCCGCCGCCGAAACGCTCGGTCTGCTCCTCGGCGCACCGAACGCCGGCCGCGCCAGGCATCTCGACGTCGCCACCGGCGCGTGCGTCGCCCTCCCGGTTCCGCAGGGCGCGGGGTGTGAGCTCTGCGGGGGCACGGCGTGAGACCCGCAACCCACCCCGCCTATCTGAAGCTCGAGCTCGCCGAGCGGGGCCTCGTCCTCGATCCCTCGGTGCGCATCCACTCGGCTCCTTTCCGGTCGAGCACGGGGGCCGACGCCGTGGCGCGCTCGCTCGATCTCGTGCTGCCGCAGGGGGTGTGGGTGAGCGCGCCGGTCGAGGAGCGCGCGACGGCCGGCTCGCCCTTCCGCCTGCTCGTGGACGGCGACCGCGTCGTCCTCGTGCGCCGCGACCCCGACGGGGTCGAGACCCTCCGCGTCGAGGTCCGGGCCGTCCCGCAGCCGCGCTTCTACGAGCGGCACACGACGCGTGGCACGCCGATGTGGCGCGTCGCGGCCGTACATGGGAGCCACCTCCTGATCAACCCCGCCGGCGCCTGCGGTTTCAGCCTGCGCGGGACGCCGTGCCGCTTCTGCGTCGAAGGTGCGCCGGCGACGGCGGAGCGCGATGCCGCGGCACCGGTCGAGGAGGTCCTCGAGGTGGTCCGTGCCGCCTTCGACGAGGGCGCGGCCGAGTTCGTCTACTTCAACAGCGGGTTCTTCGACGCCGAGGACGGCGGCATGGGCTTTCTCGCGCCCTACGTCGAGGCCGTCCGACGCCACTTCGACACGCTGATCGCCACCCAGGTCCACCCACCGCGCGACAACCGGTGGATCGACCGGACCTACGCCATGGGCGTCGATGCGCTCAGCTACAACCTCGAGATGTTCGACGAGGACGCCCTCAAACGGCACTGCGTCGGGCGCGCACGCTACATCGGGCGGGAGCGGTACCTCGAGGCGCTCGCCCGTGCGGCCGAGGTGTTTCCGAGCGGCACCGTGTGGACCGATCTGGTGGTCGGCCTCGAGCCGCCGCAGTCGACCATGCGCGGCATCGACGCGCTCGCCGCCATGGCCGTCGTCCCCGTCGTGTCCGTGTTCCGCACGCCCGAGGCGGTCGGGCCGCGCGCGTCGCTCGACGGGGCGGAGGTGGCGCCGGTCCTCGCCCGCCTCTACCGCGCCGTGAAGGAGCGCCGCATCAACATGGGATGGATGCGCGACCTGTCGCTCGGCATCACTCCGCTCGAGGCCCGTCACTTCGCCGGCGACGGGGCGCGGCTGGCGGTGGCCGTCCAGCGGCTCACGCGCTTCCGCCTGGGTGCGCTCGCCGCCCGCAGTCTCGCCCGCTTCCGCCGCCGCCTGCGGGTCCGGACGGTGGGCGAGTCCTTCGACGCCTCGCACGTCTAGTGGCCGTCCCGCAGCCATCGCGCGCCGAGATCCTGATCGACACCCGGCCGCTGTGGCGCATCCTCGCCGAGCGGACGTACCGGCCGATCCTGCTGAGCACCGGGCTGGTCGTGTACCTGATGGTCCGCACCATGCCGCAGCCCGAAGGTCTCTCGCCCGCGGGCCAGAACGCGCTCGCCATCTTCGCGCTCTGTCTCGTCTACTGGGTGACGAGCGTCCTGCCGCTCATGGTGACGAGCCTGCTCGCCATCGTGCTGCTGCCCACGACCGGGGTCATCTCGGCCAAGGAGACCTACGCGCTGTTCGGCAACGAGGCGGTGTTCTTCATCCTCGGGGCCTTCATCCTCGCCGCCGCGCTCATCAAATGCGGGCTCTCGTCGCGCATCGCGATCACGATCCTGCGCCGCTTCGGTCACACGCCGCGGACGCTCCTCCTCTCGCTCTTCCTCATGAACGCGTTCATGTCGTTCTTCATGTCGGAGCACGCCGTCGCCGCGATGACCTTCCCGATCACGCTCGAGATCGCGCGCGTGCTCCGCCTGCCGCGGGAGGGCAGCAACTATGCGCGCGCGCTCTTCCTCGCCATGGCCTGGGGCACGCAGATCGGCGGCATCGCGACCTTGCTCGGCGGCGGGCGGGCGCCGCTCGCGATCGGCATGCTGCGCGAGACCAGCGGGCAGAGCTACAGCTTCGCCGAGTGGACGCTCGCCGCCTGGCCGATCGTCGCCATCCTGCTCGTGGTGGGGTGGCAGGTGATCGTGCGGTTCTTCCCGATCGACATCGACTCGGTGCGCGATGCCGACGCGGTGATCGCGCAGAAGCTGTTGCGCATGGGGCGGCCCTCGGTACGCGAGAAGTCGATCGGCCTGGTCATGCTGGCGACGCTCGTCGCCTGGATCGTGGGCGGCGAGGAGTTCGGCCTCGCCAACATCGCGCTCGCCGGCGTGGTCGTGATCTTCCTCCTCCGCCTCCTCACCTGGCCCGACCTCGAGCAGTACGTGAACTGGGGCATCCTTCTCATGTACGGCGGGGCGATCGCGCTGGGTGCGGCGATGACGCGCTCGGGCGCCTCGGGCTGGGTCGCGAGCGTCACCGTGAGCCGCTGGGCCCAGACCCCGCTCCAGGTGCTCGCCGTCATCTCGGCCATCGGCATCCTCCTGACCGAGGCGATGAGCCACTCGGCCGTGGTGGCGCTGCTCATGCCGGTGGCGATCGGCATCGCGCAGCAGTTCGGGATCGACCCGCGGGTGATGGCGCCGGCGGTGGCGCTTCCCGCGGGCCTCGCCTTCACGCTGCCGGTCGGCACACCGGGGAACGCCATCGCGTACTCGTCCGGCTACCTGCGTCTGCGCGACATGCTCGTTCCCGGCTTCGTGCTGGTCGCCGCCGCGTGGCTCGCCTTCATGGCGACCGCCACGTGGTACTGGCCGCTGATCGGCCTCGGCGTGGGCCGCTGATTCGTTTGCATCTCTCGGAACGTGCTCGTAGGGTGACCGGATGACGAACGACAGACTCGAGGATGCCATCGCGCCGCACGGCGGCGTGCTCGTCGAGCGCGAGGCCACGCAGGCCGAGCGCGCTCGCTGGGAGCGCGAAGCCGGACGTCTGCCGGCACTCCGGCTCGACCGCCGGGCGCTCTCCGATCTCGAGATGATCGTGATCGGCGGCTTCAGCCCGCTCGACGGGTTCATGGGCGAGGCCGACCACCGGAGCGTCGTCGACCGGATGCGTCTCGCGAGCGGAGTCGTGTGGACGATCCCGGTGACCCTCGGCGTCGGCGCCGACGAGGCGCGGCGGCTCGCCGTGGGCGCCGACGTCGCGCTCCAGGACGAGGCGGGCGCGACGCTCGCGGTCCTTCACCTGCGGGAGATCTACCGGCCCGACAAACGTCGGGAGGTCACTTCGGTCTATGGGACCGATGATCCGAAGCATCCGGGCGTTGCCGCGGTCCTGGCGCAGGGCGAGGTCTACCTCGGCGGCCGCGTGACGCTGCTCCGCCATCCCGCCGACCTGCCCTTCCCCGAGCACCGTCTCACGCCGCGCCAGACGCGCGCCGCGTTCCGGGAGCGCGGCTGGAAGGGCATCGTCGCCTTCCAGACGCGCAACCCCGTGCACCGCGCACACGAGTACATCCAGAAATGCGCGCTCGAGATCGTCGACGGGCTGCTTCTCCATCCGCTGGTCGGTGAAACGAAGGGCGACGACATCCCGGCCGACGTGCGCATGGAGTGCTACCGCGTGCTGCTCGAGCGGTACTACCCCGCCGACCGGACGCTCCTTTCGGTGCTGCCCGCCAACATGCGCTATGCCGGCCCCAAGGAGGCGATCTTCCACGCCATCATGCGGAAGAACTACGGCTGCACCCACTTCATCGTCGGGCGCGACCACGCGGGCGTGGGCAACTACTACGGCACGTACGACGCGCAGAAGATCTTCGATCAGTTCGCGCCGGAGGAGATCGGCATCATGCCGCTCCGCTTCGACCACACGTTCTTTTGCCGGACGTGCGACAGCATGGCGTCCACCAAGACGTGTCCCCACGATGCGAGCCAGCACGTGGCGCTGTCGGGCACGAAGGTGCGGGAGATGCTGTCGCGGGGCGAGCGGCCGCCGAAGGAGTTCAGCAGGCCGGAGGTGGCCGACGTGCTGATCAAGGCGATGCGCGCGGCCTGATCGGCCGCGCTGTGGGCGATGCGCGCGGCCTGATCGGCCGCGGGTTCACTCCTCGATCGGGGCGGGGCGGTGGCTCGTCGCGGGTAGCCGCGATTCCTCGGCGCGGTGCTCGTACTGGCGGGCCTGGTCCTCGAGGTTCAGCGCGCGTTCATCGAACGCCTCGGCCTCCTCGTAGCGGTTGCCCTCGCGCAAGGCCTCGGCGTTCTCTCGCAGCTTGTACGCCCGGTCATACAGCCGGCGGGCGTTGTCGAGGAATTCCCGGGTTTCGGTCCGCTCCCCGGATGGACTCGCCTGGTCCCGCGTCGGTGGGTGCGAGAGCTCGTGGGTTGGCCGCTCCTGGGCGACGGCGAGCGTCACACCCGCGACGACGAGGAGCAGGCCGACCGGCGTGCTTCGTCGCACCACGGGACGCGCGCTCACGCCGTCACGCGCCGGTACCGAAGGGGTGCACCTCGATGGTCACGCCGAACACCTGCACGAGCAAGAGGTAGAGCGCGATCAGGGCGGTCACGAAGGCGCCGAGCGCGGCGACCGCCACACCCGAGAGGAGGAGCACCGACAGCAACGCGGCGATGGTCACGGCCGGCGCCAGGAAGTCGGGCCGGTTGAAAGGAGCGACGGGCCGGAAGAGCGTCATCACCCCTTGACGGCTGACCTCGCCCCGGAACGCTCCGAGCACCGCCCACAGCTGATTGCCTACCTCGTCCAGCCACTCCGTTGGCCAGCCAATCATTGCGCCTCCGCCTTCAGCATGATGATCAAGGCTCCGTCCGCGCGGCCCGCCCGGTGGCCGACGCCGAGCAGCATCGTGCCCCGATTGCGCAGCCGGACGTCGGTGTCGACGAGCCGGCGCCGCCCGTCGAGCAAGCGGACCTGCATCACGACGGCCTCGTCCTGCATCCCCTTCGGCATGACGCGGAGCGAGCGGCCGCCGGGGATCGCAAACTCCTCGGTGTTGCGCCAGCTGCATTGCCGGCGTTCCTCGTGGACGACCCGAAAGGACCGGTAGCCGACGAGCCGCCGCAGGCGGGCGCGCACCGGCTGGAGCTCGGCGTCCGAAGAGCCGCGCTCGGCGGCGCGTACGCTCACCACCTGCACCTCCATCCCCAGGGCCACGGCGGCGGCGATCGGCAGGGCCGCACCGAGCATGCCGAGCGCCACGGCCGCAGCGCGGTTCACCGCCCGAGGTCTCCGGCGGTGGCATTGACCCAGATGATCGTCGTCCCGCTCCGCGGCTCGCGCCGGAGCCGCAGGTCCTTGCCTGCCAGGCGGTCGATGTACGCCTGGTTGGGAAGGGTCCGGGAGACGACGACCGCGGGGCCCGACTCCACGGCGGGACGGACGCCTTGCATCCAGAAGACGGCGGCCGCCGCCACCGCGAGCGCCCCGGCCAACGCGGCCGGCAGGGCTCGCGCCCGTCGGCTCCAGCTCCGGCGGGCGTCGACCCGGTCCGCGGCGGCCGCGACGGCCGGCCATACCCCGGAGAGGTCGAGCGCGTCGGTCTCGGCACGCACCGCCTGTGCCACCGACTCTTGCAGGGCCTGCAGCCGGCGGACCGACTCGTCGCAGGTTGAGCAGCCGGCCGCATGACGTGCGACCGCGAGCATCGTCGGCGCCGGCAGCTCGGCGTCCGCGAACGCGTCCGCCAGCCGCTCGACGTCCGCGCACGTCACAGGAGCTCCCGCAGGCGCGACTGGAGCTGGCGGCGGGCGTAGTGGAGCCGGCTCATCACCGTGCCCTTCGGACATTCCAGGACTCGGCTGATCTCCTCGTAGGAGAGGCCCTGCACTTCGCGGAGGAGTATGACCGCGCGGTGATCGGGGGTCAACTCGCGCATCGCCTGCTCGAGCCGCTGGCCGATCTCGGCGCTCCGGACGCGCTGGAAGGGTTCGTCCGGGGGTGGACCGTCGACCGTGGGCGGCGGCTCCATCGAACCGGTCTCGTCGTGCGGGGGGCGGAGGTCGGCGAGCTTGCCTTCGCGGCGTTGCTGATCGATGCAGAGGTTGAACGCGATGCGGTAGAGCCAGGTGTAGAAGCCCGAGTCGCCCTTGAAGCGGTCGAGGTGCTGATAGGCCTTGGCGAAAGTCTCCTGCACGACGTCGAGCGCGTCTTCCCGGCTCCGGAGCATGCCCAATGCGAGCGAGGCCACCCGGCGTTGGTAGCGCTCGACCAGCTCGCGGAACGCGTCACGATCACCTTCACGGGCGCGCCGGACGAGCTCCCAGTCGCTAGACGGCACGGCCCGCAAACCCTCAGACGGCACCGGAGGCACTGGTATTCACCGGACGCGGGAACGCCATCGCGTCAGTGCGCCTCCGCCCAGTTGGCTCCGTGCCGGACGTCAACCCGCAGGGGGACGCGGAGCGGCCAGACGTTCTCCATGGCTGACCGCACGCATGCCACCGCCTGCTCGAGCCCCGCCTCGGCGACCTCGAGCACCAGCTCGTCGTGCACCTGGAGCAGCAGGCGGGCGGCCAGGCCCGCTGCGGCAAGCCGGCGCGGCACCTCCAGCATGGCGAGCTTGATGAGATCCGCGGCCGAACCCTGGATCGGGGTGTTGGTGGCGGCCCGCTCGGCGAACTGCCGCACCGCAGGATCCCTCGCCCCCAGCTCGGGGAGGTACCGCCGGCGTCCGAGCACGGTCGTCACGTAGCCGCGGGCTCGTGCCTCGGTGATGGTGGCGTCGATGAACGCCCGCACCCCGGCGTGACGTGCGAAGTAGCCCTCGATGTAGGCCTGGGCCTCGGCGAGCGGCAGGTCGAGCTCGCGGGCCGCCCGTGCGGCGCCCATCCCGTAGGCGATCCCGTAGTTGATGACCTTGGCGAGGCGTCGTCCCTCGGCCGGGGGCAGGGTTCCGAAGACCTCGGCCGCGGTCCGGGCGTGCACGTCCTCGCCGCGGGTGAAGGCCTCGACCAGCACCGGGTCCCCCGAGAGGTGCGCGAGCAGGCGAAGCTCGATCTGGGAGTAGTCGGCGGAGATCAGCCGGTGGCCGGGAGGCGCGACAAACGCTGCCCGGATGCGCCGCCCCTCCTCGGTCCGCACCGGGATGTTCTGCAGGTTCGGCTCCGAGCTCGAGAGGCGTCCCGTCGCGGCGACGGTCTGGTTGAAGGAGGTGTGGAGCCGCCCGGTGCGCGGGTCGACGAGCGCGGGGAGCGCGTCGACGTACGTCGACTTGAGCTTCGACAGCATCCGGTACTCGAGGATCTTGGCCGGCAGCGGGTGCTCGCGCGCGAGCCGCGTGAGCACGTCGACGTCGGTCGAGAGTCCGGTCTTCCCGCGCCGCACCCCGCGGCTGGAGATCTTGAGCTTCTCGAACAGGACCACGCGGAGCTGCGGCGGGGAGTGGATGTTGAACTCGCCGCCGGCGAGCGAGTAGATCTCCCCGACGAGGCGCTCGAGCTGGGCTCCCATCTCGACCGAGAGCTTGCCGAGGGCCGCCACGTCCAGCCCGACGCCGACCAGCTCCATCTCCGCGAGCACCGCGGCAAGCGGCATCTCGAGGTCGCGAAAGAGCCGCTCCATCTGGTGGGCTCGGAGCAGGTCCTCGAGCACCGGCTTCAGGCGATGGACGGCCCGCGCGGCACGGCACGCGGTCTCGGCGGGGTCCGCGCCGCGCGGCCACGCCTCTCCGAGCAGCTCCTCGGCGAGCGCCGGCACCGCATGGTCGGGACGGGTGGGGTTCAGACAGTAGGAGGCGAGCGTGACGTCGAAGGCGGGGCCGGCCAGCGCCACGCCGCGGCGCGCGAGCGCCACGCGAAGCGCCTTCAGATCGCCGCCGAGCTTGGCGACGGCAAGGTCGCCGAGCGCCGGCGCGAGGGCAGCGAGCACGGCCGGCGTCTCGGGGGCCGCCACGACCTGCACCGGCCCGGTAGGTCCGGCGAGGGCGAGCGCGGTCAGCTGCGCGGCCGTGGCACGCCCGGAGTCGAGTCCCCAAGCAACCGCGAGCGCTCCGGCGCCCGAGAGCGCCGGCAGCGCCGCGGCGACCTCCTCGGGCGTGCCGGCGACGCAGCGCTCCACCTCGGGGAGCTCGCCGGCGGGCACCAGCTCGCGCAGCAGGGAGTGGAACTCGAGCTCGACGAAGAGCGGCCGGAGCGCGGTCGGGTCGGGGCCGTCGCAGCGCAACGTCTCGACGGCCAGGGCCTTCGAGAGGCGGGCGGTGTCGGCCTCGCGAGCGAGCGTCTCGCGGATCTTCTTCGCGCCGCGGAGCCCGATCCGCTCCACCTCGTCGAGGCGCTCGAGGATGCGCTCGACCGGCCCCAGGCGCGCGACCAGCGCGCTCGCCGTCTTCTCGCCGACGCCCTCGATCCCCGGGATGTTGTCGATCGCGTCCCCCATGAGGCCCATGACGTCGGGCACGAGCGACGGCTCGACCCCGAAGCGCGCCCGCACCTCGGCGGGACCGAAGCGGCGGTCGCGCATGTTGTCGAGGAGCGTCGTCCGCTCGTCGACCAGCTGCATCATGTCCTTGTCACCGGTCACGATCACGGTCTCGAGGCCGGCCGCGCTCGCCTGCGCGGCGAGCGTGCCGATCACGTCGTCCGCCTCGACGCCGGCGATCTGGAGCACGGGCAGCCGGAAGGCATCGACGATCCGGCGGATGTAGCCGATCTGGGGCCGCAGCTCGTCCGGGGTGGTGGGACGGTTTTGCTTGTAGTCGGCGTACATGCTGTCGCGAAATGTCTCACCCGGGGCGTCGAAGACGACCGCCGTGTAGCGCGGCCGCTCCTCGCGGAGCAGCTTCGCAAGCATGTTAGCGAAGCCGAGGATGGCGTTGGTCGGCAGCCCGCGCGAGGTGTTGAGCCGCGGCAGCGCGTGGAAGGCCCGGTAGACATAGCCGCTGCCGTCGATGAGGTACAGTCGCGGCGCGGCCGCCGG
The DNA here is from genome assembly GCA_005879205.1 of Deltaproteobacteria bacterium. GTDB lineage: Bacteria > Desulfobacterota > Binatia > DP-6 > DP-6 > DP-3. The sequence goes on along the minus strand of VBLD01000111.1, from coordinate 2,356 downwards.
CTCCGCCTTGGTCGTGCCCAAACTTGACTTCCCCGGAGGGGGTCGCTAGATACGCTCCCCGAATTTCCGCCGCGATCCCAACGTCTTAACTTACCCATGATCGAAGTCGCGAAGCTGAGCAAACGGTACGGCGACCTCTCTGCGATCCGCGACGTCTCGTTCACGGCGCAGCCGGGCCAGATCCTCGGCTTCCTCGGCCCCAACGGCGCCGGCAAGACCACCACCATGCGCATCATCACCGGCTTCATGCCGGCGACGAGCGGCACGGTCCGGGTGGACGGCTTCGACGTCTTCGAGCAGTCGGCCGAGGTGCGCCGGCGCATCGGCTACCTGCCGGAGAACCCGCCCCTCTACAACGACATGGCGGCCGTCCCGTACCTGCGCTTCGCGGCCAAGCTCAAGGGGATGGGCCGCAGCGCGATCGAGGACGCGCTCGAGCGCGTGGTCCAGACCTGCGGGCTCGGCGGGGTGCAAAGCCGGCTCCTCGGACACCTCTCCAAGGGGTTCCGCCAGCGCGTCGGCCTGGCGCAGGCCCTCATTCACGATCCGCCGGTACTCATCCTCGACGAGCCGACGATCGGCCTCGACCCGCGCCAAATCATCGAGATCCGGAGCCTCATCCGGACGCTCGGTACCCAGCGGACGGTGGTCCTCTCGACGCACATCCTGCCCGAGGTGTCGCAGGTGTGCGACAAGGTGGTCATCATCAACGAGGGACGCGTCGTCCTCGAGGATCAGCTGACGAACCTCACCCGCACCCGGTCGCTGGAAGAGGTCTTCATCGAGGCGATCTCGCGCGACACGGTCGACGGCGCGCGCGCCGCGACCGCGGCCGAGGAGGAGGCGTGATGCGGAACGTCCTCACGATCGCCGGCCGGGAGATCCGCTCCTACTTCGCGTCGCCCGTCGCCTACGTGCTGATCGCGGCCTACCTCGCGCTCGCGGGCTACTTCTTCTACGCGCTCATCACCGCGTTCAACACGAGCCTCCAGATCTACAGCATGATGCGGAACCCGGAGATGCTCTCCCGCTTCAACCTGAACGAGATGGTGATCGTCCCGCTGCTCCACAACATGGCGGTGCTGCTCATCTTCATCGTGCCGGCGATCACCATGCGGATGTTCCCCGAGGAGAAGCGCTCGGGCACCTACGAGCTCCTGCTCACGTCGCCGGTGCGGGTGGGGGAGATCGTGCTCGGCAAGTTCGCGGGCGGCCTCGTCCTGGTGCTGTTGATGGTCGGGCTCTCGAGCTTCTTCGGCGTGCTGCTGCTGCTCTACGGCAACCCCGAGGTGCCGCTCATGGTCGCGGGCTACCTCGGCCTCGCGCTGATGGCGATGGCGTTCCTCGCCATCGGCACGCTGATCTCGTCGTTCACCGACAACGTGGTCATCGCGTACGTCGGCGCGCTCTTCGCGCTCCTCGTGCTGTACACGATCGGGTGGCTCGGCGAGACGATCCAGGGCGCCGGGGCGGCGGTCATCAAGTACGCTTCGATCACCGAGCACTTCCAGACCCTGCTGAAGGGCATCATCGACACCCGCGACCTGGCCTACTTCGTCACCGTCCTGGTGATCGGCATCTTCCTGACCCAGCGCTCGGTCGAGTCGGTCCGCTGGAGGTGAGGTAGCGGTGGGACGTTCGGCGTCGCTCTTCGGGCTCCTCGGCCTCGTCTTCCTCGCCTTCGGCTTCGTCGCCGCCGCGCTTCTCCGGAGCCTCGCCGACCCGTACGTGCTGCTCAACCTGGTTGCCGGCTCGGCGCTCGTGCTCGGGTACCTGGCCTTCGGCTTCGAAGGCTTCCGCGCCGCGCTCGGTGCGCGCTCGACGCGCTACGGGGCGAGTGCCGCGCTCTACACGGTGCTCTTCCTCGCGCTCGCCGCGGGCGCCAACTACCTCCTCTACCGCCATCATCATCGGTGGGACCTGACCGAGGCGGGCGTCTACACGCTCTCGCCGCAGTCGAAGAAGGTGGTCGGCGCGCTCGGGGAGGACCTCGAGATGACGGCCTTCGTCGAGGCCGGACAGGACCCCCAGCTCCAGAGCCTGCTCGACAGCTACAAGTACGTGAACCCCGGGCGCGTCAAGTCCCGGCTCGTCGACCCGGACAAGGAGCCGGCGCTGGTCGAGCAGATGAAGATCACGACGGCGCGCAGCGTGCACCTCCAATACGGCAAGGAATCGTTCGTGGTCACGCAGCCGACCGAGGAGAACATCACCAACGGGCTCATCCGGGTGGCCGGCACGACCAAGAAGGTGGTCTACTTCACCGAGGGACACGGCGAGGCCGACATCGCCGACCAGCAGGAGCCGAAGGGCTACGCCGGCGCGAAGCTCGCGCTCGAGCAGGAGAACTACGAGG
>VBLD01000441.1:3409-3890 GCA_005879205.1 Deltaproteobacteria bacterium | reverse complement strand
ACGTCGATGCCGGAGCCCCTCCGCGTTGTCATCGCCGACGACCACGCGCTCTTCCGGCAGGGTCTCAAGTCGATGCTGAAGCTTCAACCCGAGGTGTCCGTCGCCGCGGAGGTCGACTGCGTGTCGGACATCGTCCCCACCCTGAACAAGACGCCGTGCGACGTCCTGCTGCTCGACTTGCAGATGGAGCGGAACGCCCTCGCCGACATCGAGAGCCTGGCACGCCGCGTCCGGGTCGTGGTCGTCACGGCCAGCGAGCAGCCGTCGGACGCCCTGGCGGCGATCCGCGCCGGGGCGCGCGCCGTCGTCTTCAAGCGGTTCGCCCTCGAGACGCTGATGGCGGCTCTGCGGGCCGTGACGGAGGGGCACGTCTGGATGCCCCCCGCTCTGCAAGCCGAGCTGACCGCTCAGATGTCCCACCCGGCCGCCGAGGCGCTCACCTCCCGGGAGCGCGAGATCGTCCGGCACGTCGCGCTCGGCT
>VBLD01000441.1:2672-3304 GCA_005879205.1 Deltaproteobacteria bacterium | reverse complement strand
CCCTCTATGCGATCCGAACGGGACTCATCGGCATTCAAGAGAGGGCGCGTTAGCTCCGCGCGCGCCGTCCGCATCACGTGCCCATCCCTGCCCAACTGATGCGCAGCTGACGCGTAGTCGTTGGGCACGCCATCCGAGTCGAGCATCTCCGAATCGCCGGTCGCCCCGCTTGGACATGTCACTGCTCCATCCTTCGCTGGGTGTCATCTCCATCTTTGGTTGGAGTGGCACCACCGTTGCTGACCCTGGCCTCGGTGTGAACTGCATTGCCTCGGCGGCACGGGGACCAAAGGAGCGTGATGAAAAAGATCGAGGCCATCATCAAGCCGTTCAAGCTCGATGAAGTGAAGGAGGCCCTGTCGAGATCCGGAATCAACGGCATGACCGTTCAGGAGGTCAAGGGATTCGGGAGGCAGAAGGGTCACACTGAGCTGTATCGCGGAGCCGAGTACGTGGTCGATTTTCTGCCCAAGGTGAAGATCGAGGTGCTGATCGACGACAGCCGAGTGGCCGAGGTCGTCAACGTCATCACGAGCGCCGCGCGCACCGGGCGGATAGGCGACGGGAAGATCTTCATCATGGCGGTCGAGGACGTGGTCCGCATTCGAACGGGCGAGCGCGGGCAAGAGGCC
>VBLD01000441.1:208-2578 GCA_005879205.1 Deltaproteobacteria bacterium | reverse complement strand
GGGCCCGGCAGGGTTGTTCGCGCTCGGCTGGCCGGTCGCGCTGATCGGCTTTGCCTTGTTGGCGGCTTCATTCGTCGGCTTGCGGTCGATCAAGACGTCGACCGAATCGGGGAGCGCGGCGGAGAACCCGCGGGGGATGGCCCCGGCCACCGCCCGGGCCGCGAAGAGCTACTGACGGAGGTGCGATCATGCAGGTCCTAGCGCTGCTGTTGCTCGTGGGCGGTTGGATGATCGCCGTGGGCGGACTCGTCGCGAGCGACGCCGTCGCGGTGCGGCTCATCCTTGCCTCTCTTGGCCTCGCAACGTCGCTCGGCGGCATCGCGACGCTCACCAGTGCATACATACAGAATGCGAGCTGGAAAAAGGGAGGGGCTTGGCGATGAGGGCTTCGCGCGCGCACCGGCGGAATGGTTGGTGGGCGGCGGCGATCCTTGCCGCCTCGCTTGGCGGCGTGACGCCGCTCTATGCTGACGAAGCCGCCGATCCGGTCCCCATAACGACGGCGGACTTGAAGGGCGTGAGCACGCCCAGCTCCGACGACCTCGCCAAGGGTGACCCGGGCGGGGCGCTCACGGGCTCGGCGGCCGACATCGTCATGGCCGATCCCAAGGCGGGGCTGACCATCGCCGACGTCGTGAACCAGGTCGGTCAGAACCGGATCGCGATCAACTTCGTGTGGACGCTGGTCGCGGGCTTCCTCGTCATGTTCATGCAGGCCGGCTTCGCGATGGTGGAGACCGGCCTCTGCCGCGCCAAGAACGCGAACCACACCATGATGATGAACTTCATGGTGTACGGCTTCGGGATGTTCGCCTACTGGGTCATGGGCTTCGCGATCCAGCAGGGCGGCTCCGCGGGCATCACGAACCTGGGCGGGATGAACCCGCTCAACGGGGAGTTCAAGCTCTCGCTGTTCGGCAAGGACTGGGGACTCTTCGGCACGAAGGGATTCTTCCTCTCCGGCAGCGCCTACGACGTCGGCGTCATGGTGCTGTTCCTCTTCCAGATGGTCTTCATGGACACCGCGACCACGATCGTGACCGGGGCGGCGGCCGAGCGCTGGAAGTTCGTCGCCTTCGCGATCTCGACCTTCTTCCTGGGCGCCATCACGTATCCGCTGTTCGGCAACTGGGCATGGGGCGGGGGCTGGCTCTCGCAGCTCGGCGCGAACTTCAAGCTCGGGCACGGCTACTGCGACTTCGCCGGGTCGGGCGTCGTGCACTCGGTGGGCGGCCTCACCGCGCTCGCGGTCGCGCTCATCATCGGGCCGCGGATCGGCAAGTACAACCGCGACGGCTCGCCGAACGCCATCCCCGGGCACGACATCACCATGGTGCTCGTCGGCTGCTTCATCCTCGCCTTCGGCTGGTTCGGCTTCAATCCGGGAAGCACGCTCGGCGCGTCGGGCGCGGGCAGCCTCCGCATCGGCTCGATCGCCGTCAACACGATGCTCGCCGGGGCGACCGGCTCGTTCGCCGCGATCCTCTACATGTGGATCCGCTTCGGCAAGCCCGACGCCTCGATGAGCGGCAACGGCCTCCTGGCCGGGCTGGTGGCGATCACCGCCCCGAGCGGCTTCGTCAACACGGTCGGCGCGGCGATCATCGGCTTCTCGGCCGGCTTCCTCGTCTGCCTGAGCGTCGAGTTCGTCGAGCGCGTGCTCAAGGTCGACGACCCGGTGGGCGCGATCTCCGTGCACGGGACATGCGGGCTCTGGGGAGTCCTCAGCCTCGGCCTCTTCGCCGACGGCACGAGCAACTACGGGGGCAGCTGGAACGGCGTTGACGGGTCGGTGACGGGACTCTTCTACGGTGACGCCGGGCAGTTCGTCGCCCAGCTCATCGGGGTGTGCACGCTCGTCGGCGTCATCTTCACGCTCTCGTACGTCTGCAACTGGATCGTCGACGTCTTCGTCGGCCAGCGGGTCAGCGCCGAGGCGGAGCTCGAGGGGCTCGACCTGCCCGAGATGGGCGCGCTCGGCTACCCGGAGTTCCAGCTCGTGACCCCGGGCACCGGCCATTCTGTGGACGTCGGGAGGTGATACGATGGTGCTGTCGATCCTGTTTGGCGTGACAGTCGTGATCGTGTTCGCGCTCCTGCAGACGGTGAAGCCCGGTCATAGCCTCTTCGACCGGAGGTGAGGCGCGACGCGATTCATCCGCGATCGGCGTCAGGCGCTCGAGGCCGGACAGCACGCCTTCGAGCGAGGCCGAATGGAAGAGGCCATCTCGCTCCTCGAGCAGGCCGTCACGCTCGGGGAGGACACCGCCGCAACCCACACCATGCTGGGCGTTGCGTGCGCGCGGCACCACCAGGTCGAGCGCGCTCTCGAGCATCTCGAGCGGGCAGTCGCGCTCGAGCCCGAGGGAT
>VBLD01000441.1:0-200 GCA_005879205.1 Deltaproteobacteria bacterium | reverse complement strand
GAGCTCTACATGCGGCTCTGCGTGCCCGAGAAGGCGCGCGAGCACCTCGCGCTTGCCGTTGACCACGCCACTGTCCCGCAGGAGCGGGCCTACGTGCAGTCGCTCCTCCGCGAGGAGCGCGCCCGCGATCGGCGGCGGATATATCGCCCGAGCTTCCGACATCCGTTCTGGCTCCTGCGCCGCTTGCGAGGCGGCGCGTG
>VBLD01000110.1 GCA_005879205.1 Deltaproteobacteria bacterium | reverse complement strand
GTCCACCTGCGTGACGTCGCCCGTGATGACGGCCTTCGAGCCGTAGCCGAGGCGGGTCAGGAACATCTTCATCTGCTCGGTGGTCGTGTTCTGCGCCTCGTCGAGGATCACGAAGGAGTCGTTCAGGGTGCGGCCGCGCATGAAGGCGAGCGGCGCGACCTCGATCGTGCCGCGCTCGACGAGCTTGCGGGCACGGTCGAAGTCGACCATGTCGTGGAGCGCGTCGTAGAGCGGCCGGAGGTAGGGGTTCACCTTCTCGGCGAGGTCACCGGGGAGGAAACCGAGCTTCTCGCCCGCCTCGACGGCGGGGCGCGTCAGGATGATGCGGCTGAAGCTGTTCTTCATGAGCTCCGCGATGGCCATCGCCATAGCTAGATAAGTTTTCCCAGTACCCGCCGGCCCTACGCCGAAGACGATGTCGAAGCCACGGATGGCGTCGATGTACGCCTTCTGCGCCACGCTCTTCGGCGTGATGACGCGCTTGTGCGCCGAGATGAAGACCGTGTCGAGGAAGATGTCGCGCAGCTTGGCGTTCCGGTCGCTCGACAGGATGCGGACCGCGTAGTCCACGTCCGCGGGGTAGATCGGATAGCCCTGCTCGAGGAGGCCGTAGAGCTGGACGAGGACGCGACTCGCGAGCTCGGTCTCGAGCGGGTCGCCGGCCAGGCTGAGCGTCTGGTCGGTGACGTCGATCCGGACGCCGACCTGGCGCTCGAGCGTCTTCAGGTGCTCGTCGTGCTGCCCGAGCAGCTCGCGGAAGAGCCGCGAGTCGTCGAAGCGGAGCGCGGCGGGCGCCGGGACGGGGTCGGCCAAGGCTTCAGCGGCTCCCGGCGCCGAGCAGGTCGTAGGCGGCGGCCAGCGCCTCGTCGAGCCGGGCAGGGTCCTTGCCGCCCGCCTGCGCGAAGTCGGGGCGCCCGCCCCCGCCCCCGCCCACCAGCGGCGCGAGCTGCTTGATGATGTTGCCGGCATGGAAGCGGCCGATCAGGTCCTTGGTGACGGCGGCGAGCAGCAGCGCCCGCTCGCCCTGCGCCGTACCGAGCACGACGACGCCCGACTTGATGCGCTCGCGCAGCCGGTCCGCCATCTCGCGCAGCCCCTTGTCGTCGAGGCCGTCGACGCGGGTGGCGAGCACCGTGACGCCGTCCACCCGGCGGGCGTCGGCGAGGACGTCGCGTGTGGCCCCGCCCGCGAGCTTTCCCTGGAGCTCGGCGATGCGCTTCTCGAGCTCGCGCTGCTGGGCGAGCAGCTTCTCGAGCTTCGCCGCCGCCTCCTCCTCGGAGCCGCGCAGGAGCCCGGCGATCTCGCGCAGCACCGCCTCGTGCCGGCGAACGGCCTCGAGCGCTCCCTCGCCCGTCACCGCCTCGAGCCGCCGCACGCCCGCCGCCACGCCCGCCTCGCCGCGCGCCTTGAAGAGCCCGATGTCGCCGGTGCGCGCGACGTGCGTGCCGCCGCAGAGCTCCACCGAGTAGTCGCCCATGTGGACCACCGTCACGCGGTCGCCGTACTTCTCGCCGAAGAACGCGAGCGCGCCCGCCTTGATCGCCTGGTCGTACGGCAGCTCCTCGGTCCACACCTCGAGGTTGCCGCGGATCTGCGTGTTCACCTCGTCCTCGATCTCGGCGAGCGGCCCCTCGCCCACCGGACGGGGGTGGTTGAAGTCGAAGCGCAGCCGCTCGGGCGTGACCAGCGAGCCCGCCTGCCGGACGTGCGGCCCGAGCTGGTGTCGGAGCGCAGCGTGCACGAGATGCGTCGCCGAATGGTTGAGCCGCGCCGCCTCGCGCCGGGCGACGTCGATGCGGAGACGCAGCCGGTCGCCGACCGACACCGAGCCCTGCCGCACGATGCCGCGGTGGGCGACGACCGCCGGCGCGATCTTCTGCGTGTCCACCACCTCGATGCGGGTCGCGCCGTCGCGGGTCTCGAGCCAGCCGCGGTCGCCCACCTGCCCGCCCGACTCGGCGTAGAAGGGCGTCTCGGCGGTCACCACGTCGACCTCGGTGCCGCTGCCGACGGGTCCTCGCGTCTCGCGGCCGCCCGCCAGCAGCGCGAGCACGTCCGACTCCCCCTCGACGGCGCGGTCGCCGAGGAAGCGGGTGGCGAGGCCGTCGGAGCGCGCGAGGACTCCGGGCGCCGCCTCGGCGTCGACGAAGCGCTGGCCGCCGCGCGCGCGCTCGCGCTGCTCCTCCATGGCGCGGTCGAACCCGGCGCGGTCCACCCCGAGCCCCTCGCCGGCGAGGATGTCCTCGGTGAGGTCGAGCGGGAACCCGAACGTGTCGTAGAGGCGGAAGGCGACGTCGCCCGGGAGCGCAGCGTGTCCGGCGCGGCGCACTCGCTCGATCTCGCTGGCGAGCAGCGCGAGACCGCGGTCGAGCGTCGCGGCGAAGCGCTCCTCCTCGTCGCGGACCACCTCCAGGATGCGTCCCTGACGCTCGACGAGCTCGGGATAGGCGCGTCCCATCGTGTGGACCACCGCGTCGACCGCCTCGTGCAGGAACGCGCGGGACAGTCCGAGGAGCTTCCCGTGGCGCGCCGCGCGGCGCAGCAGCCGGCGGAGCACGTAGCCGCGGCCCTCGTTCGAGGGCAGCACGCCGTCCGCAATGAGAAACGTGACGGCCCGCCCGTGGTCGGCGATCACCCTGAGCGAGACGTCGTCCGCGGCGGAGCGCCCGTAGTGCTTGCGCGCGAGCTTCTCGACGCGCGCGATGATGCCGCGCAGCAGGTCGCAGTCGTAGTTGGTGCGAACGCCCTGGAGCAGCGACGCCACCCGCTCGAGACCCATGCCGGTGTCGACGTGCTTCGCGGGCAGCTCGGTGAGCGTGCCGGCCTCGTCCCGATCGTACTGGATGAAGACGAGGTTCCAGATCTCGATGAAGCGCGCGCAGCCGGCGTTCACGCCGCAGCGATGCGCCGGGTCGGCGCGACGGTCGCAGGCGTCGGCCCCGCGGTCGATGTGGATCTCCGAGCAGGGGCCGCAGGGACCCGTCTCGCCCATCTCCCAGAAGTTCTCGGCATCGAAGCGCAGCACGCGGGCCGGGTCTATGTCGGTGACGCGGGGCCACAGCGCCGCGGCCTCCTCGTCGGTGGTGTGCACCGTCGCCCACAGCGCGCTCTTCGGCAGCTTCCAGACCTGCGTCAACAGCTCCCACGCCCAGTCGATCGCCTCGCGCTTGTAGTAGTCGCCGAACGACCAGTTGCCGAGCATCTCGAAGAAGGTGTGGTGGTAGGTGTCGCGTCCCACCTGCTCGAGGTCGTTGTGCTTGCCGCTGATGCGGAGGCACTTCTGGGCGTCGACCGCGCGCACGTACGGCCGGCGCTCCTTGCCGAGGAAGACCTGCTTGAACTGCACCATGCCGGCGTTGACGAAGAGCAGGCTCGGGTCGTCCTCGGGAACGAGCGAGGCGCTCGGCACGACGGTGTGGCCGCGCTCCCGGAAGAAGTCCAGGAAGCTCTGGCGGATCTCGTCGCCGGTCACCACCGCTTGTTTTTACCGGCTCGGTTCCGGAGCGGCAACCGCGACGCCGCTCGCGGACGAAGGCCGACGCCCGCTCAGCGGAAAGCGCGCGGCGTCCACCACGGATAGAACTCGGGCATGTCGACGCTCGGCCGGAGCGTGAAGCGCGCGGGGCGCTTCTCGAGGAACGCGGCCACGCCCTCGCGAGCGTCGGCCGAGCCCCCCATCCAGTAGATCGCCCGCGAGTCGATCTTGTGCGCCTCCATCGGATGGTCGGCGCCGAGCATGCGCCAGAGGAGCTGCCGGGAGAGGGCGACGGAGACCGCGGAAGTATTGTCGGCGATCTCGCGTGCCAGGCCGTGCGCCGTCGCGAGCAGATCGCCGGGCGGCACGACGCGGCTCACGAGACCGCCCGCCAGCGCTTCCTCGGCGCCGAACACGCGTCCCGTGTACACCCACTCGGCGGCCCGGCTGATGCCGACGACGCGCGGGAGAAACCAGCTGCTGCACGCCTCGGGCACGATGCCGCGCCGCGCGAACACGAAGCCGATGCGCGCTTCCGTCGAGGCCAGACGGACGTCCATCGGCAGCGTCATGGTGATCCCCACGCCGACGGCCGGGCCGTTGATCGCGGCGATCACCGGCTTCTTCGACTCGAAGATGCGGAGCACCACGAGCCCCCCGCCGTCGCGGTGCGTCTCGAGCGTGTCGCGCGCCGTGTTGTCGAACGTCTCGCCGCCCCCCGAGAGATCCGCGCCGGCGCAGAACGCACGCCCCGCGCCGGTGACGACGACGGCCCGCACGCCGTCGTCGGCGTCGGCCCGATCGAAGGCGTCGATCAGCTCGCGCAGCATCTTCGGCGTGAAGGCGTTCAGCTTCTCGGGTCGATGCAGCGTGATCGTGAGCACTCCATCGGCCGCCTCGTAGCGGATCTGCTCGTAGGCCATGGTCACTCTCCTCGGACGTCCGTGAGGCGCCGCAGCTCGAAGTCGAGGTAATCGGCGGTGGCGCCGTCGTCGAGCGCGACCGTGTAGCGCCAGGCGCCGTTGGTGGCGATGAGCCGCCCGGCCACCACCCGGCCGCGGCGGCCGCCCGGCGCTTCCACCCGCTCCCCGACGACCAGGCGTCCCGCAGGCGGTTGCACGCGCGCCTACCGGCCGATCGCGACCACGTGATAGGTGCGCACCGCCGGGTCGTTCGGCAGCCGCACGACGAAGGTGGCGGAAGTGTCGGGCGGGATCGCCTGCGGGGTGGGCAGCGTGTCGGCCGAGACGACACGGGCACCCGACGCGTCGAGCCCCTCCACCGTCACCTGGACGTCGCGGCTCGGCCGCGAGCCGACGTTGCGCACCGTGCCTTCGACGAACACCGCGGCGCCGTCAGCGCTCGCGGTTTCCTTGATGGGACCGATCTGGAAATCCGCCGTGGTCGACGGGGCGAGCGATTCCTCGGTGAGCGGCGGGGGCGGCGGCGAGGCGGGCGGCGGGGGAGGCACCTGACGCGCACAGCCGAAGGCGAGGGCCGCGCCGGCGAGCCGCAGACGCAGCTCCCTCAGCTGGCCACCTCGGCGGCCGCGCCGGTCAGCACCGCCTCGCCGCGCTCGGTCTTCGCGGTCAGGACGACCCGCCCCGGCGAAACCTCCCACATGTCCGTGGTGATCGTCTCTCCCGGGTAGACGACGCCCGAGAAGCGGACCTCGAGGGACTTGAGCCGCGCCGGGTCGTTGCCGCACCAGGCGCGCAGGACCGCCCGGCCGGCGAAGCCGAAGGTGCAGAGGCCATGCAGGATCGGCCGCTCGTAGCCCGCCATGCGCGCGAACTCGGGGTCGGCGTGCAGCGGGTTCATGTCGCCCGAGAGGCGATAGAGAAGCGCCTGATCGGGCCGCGTCGCCTGGGCGATCGATTTGTCGGGGGCCCGGTTGGGTGGCACGTTGCGCGGGCCGCTCGGACCGCGCTCGCCGCCGAAGCCGCCTTCGCCACGCGCGAAGATGCCCGACGTGTTCCGGAAGAGCAGGCGGCCCTTCGCGTCCACGCTCTCGGTCTCGACCAGGACGAGGGCGCCCTTCCCCTTGTCGTACATCGCCTTGATCGTGGGCGTGGTGGTGATCGTCCCGCTGGTGGGGATCGGCGCGTGCAGCTCGATGCGCTGCTCGCCGTGCAGCACCATCACGGGGTTCACCTCCATGGCCCCGCCGAGGTTCAGCATCGCGGGGAACGCCGGGATGACCGCGAAGGTGGGCAGCACCTTCAGGCTCTGCTGGTAGACGAACTGCAGGTCGTCCGGTCCGGCGCCCACGCCGAGCGCGTAGAGCATCACGTCGCGCTCGTCGTAGGTGTGGGTGACGGACTCCATCCGCTTCCCGACGTAGGAAAGGTTGACCGGCATGCCCGCGACACTCACACCGATTGACGAGGCAGGTCAAGGGGACTTAGAAGCCGCGCGTGCCCGGCGTACTCGTCGGCCGAAGCGCGGTGGTGACCGGCGCGTCGAGCGGCATCGGCGCCGCCGCGGCGCGGGCCCTCGCCGCGGAAGGCGCGGGCGTGGTGCTCGTTGCGCGCCGGATGGACCGGCTCGAGGCGCTCGCCGCCGAGCTCCGGGCGCGGGGCGCTGCGGTCGCGGCGGCCGCCGCCGACATGCGCCGGGAGGCCGACGTGATCGGCATGGTCGCGCTGGCCCGCGAGCGTTTCGGCGGCGTCGACGTCCTGGTGAACGCCGCCGGGCTCGGCCGGCGCGCGCCGCTCGCCTCGGCGCCGACCGAGCTCTGGCGCGAGATGCTCGAGGTGAACGTCCTCGGGCTGGCGATCGCCACCCGCGAGGCGATCCAGGACATGGAGCGGCGCGGCGTGGCGGGACACGTGGTGCACGTCTCGTCCATGGCCGGGCATCGCATCCCGAGCCCCGACGCCGCCATGTATGCGGCGACGAAGTTCGCGGTGCGCGCGCTCACCGAGGGGCTCCGCCAGGAGCTCCGCGCGCGCCAGAGCCCGATCCGCGTCACCGCCGTGTCGCCGGGCCACGTCGAGACGGAGTTCGCCGCGATCTTCGCGGGCCGCCCGGAGGCCGCCGCAGAGACCTACGGCCGGTTCAAGGTGCTCGAGGCGCGCGACGTGGCCGCGGCGATCGTCTGGATCGTCACTCAGCCGCCGCACGTCGAGGTGCACGACGTGCTCGTGCGTCCGACGGCGCAGCGCAACTAGCGAGACATGACGGTCGTGGTCGCACTGTTCTTCCTCGGCATGGGTCTCGTCGGCCTGGCCGCGCCCGAGCGCATCGCCGCGACCTTCGGCACACCCGCCCTGAGCGCCGAGGGACGCAACGAGGTGCGGGCCGTCTACGGCGGCTTCGGGATCGCCATCGGTGCACTCCTGCTCGCCGCACCGGCGCGGCCGGACGTGCCGCTCTGCGTCGCCGTCGCGCTGGCCGGCATGGCGGGCGGCCGGCTCGTGGCCGCGGTCCTCGAGCCGCCACGGCGCTTCTACCCTTGCTGGTTCTACTTCACCGTCGAGATGCTGATGGCGGTGGCGCTGCTCGCGCGCTAGAAAGCGCACCCAAGACGCGCGCCGGCGAGGTCTTTGTGGCCTTTGGCTACAGCGTCGAAGCACGCGTCGCCTCCCTCGCCGCCCCTCGGCATGGCCTGGCGCTTGCTCCAGAGCACGAATGCTCGAAGCAAGGGAGGCGCTATGTTGCACTACGCGCTCATATTCTTCGTGATCGCGCTGGTCGCGGCGCTGCTCGGCTTCCGCGGCGTAGCGGGTCTCTCCGCCGAGTTCGGCTGGGTGTTCGTCGTCCTCGCGGTCGTCATCCTGGGCGTGGGCCTGCTGAGCGGGCGGATGCCGCCGGCATCCCCGTAGTCGATCGCTCCCGGAACCTGGCGAAAGCAGAAAGGAAGGAGGAGAACTATGCGCGGATTTCCTGTGGGTCGGTACGTGGGGGTGGCAATCCTCGCGGCGTCGGTCGTGTGCATTCAGCCCCGGGTGGGGTACGCGGCCTCGGACGCCTGGATCACGACCAAGGCGAAGATCGCGCTGCTCACCACGGCAGGGGTCAGCTCGGGCGCCGTCAACGTGGACACGGTCGACGGCGCGGTCACCCTCCACGGCAAGGTCAGCTCGCCGGAGGAGAAGAGCAAGGCCGAAGCGGAGGTGAAGAAGATCGACGGCGTCAAGGAGGTCCGGAACCTGCTCCAGGTGGTGCCCGGCGGGCGCGAGAAGGTGGTGAAGGCGTCCGACAAGGAGATCAAGGACCGGGTCGACCGGGCCCTCCGTGACGGGCACTTCGCGAAGGACAGCCGGATCGACGTGGAGTCCGTCAACGACGGCGTGGTGCTCCTCGGCGGCAAGGCGCAGACCATGGGCGATCATCTGCGCGCCATCGAGCTCACCCGCTCCGTGCCGGGCGTGCGCAAGGTCGAGAGCGAGATCGAGAGCCCGGACCGGCTCGCGGACGACGAGATCCGCCGGCAGGCCGAGCCGTCCCGGACCGGCTCCCATACCGAGAGCAAGCGCGGCATGGGCACCACCGCCAAGGACATGTCGATCACTGCCGACGCCAAGATGCGGCTGCTCGCGGATGCCGACGTTCCCGCCCTCGACGTCAACGTCGACACGTACAGCGGCGCCGTGACGTTGTGGGGCGCCGTTCCGACACCGCGGGCCAAAGCGGCGGCGGAGGCGGATGCCCGGAAGATCTCCGGCGTCACCCGCGTGGTGAACGAGCTTCAGGTCGTACCCGTCGCCCGCAAGGAAGAGGTCAAGGCACGGGACCAGGACTTGAAGGATCAGGTGACGAAGGCGATCCAGGCTCGTGACGATTTGCAGGGCGCGAGCATCGACGTCGACGTGAAGAACGGCGTTGCCCGGCTCACGGGCACGGTCGACGATGAGCAGCAGCGCCTGGT
>VBLD01000438.1 GCA_005879205.1 Deltaproteobacteria bacterium | reverse complement strand
CCGGTCCCCGTCGTGAACTTGGTCTTGCCCGGCGTCCCACCAGCGCACGTGCAGCTCGCCGGCGGGCAGAGGGTCGTGGTGGTCGTGGTGGTCGTCGTGACGGTGCTCGTGGTCGTCGTGACGGTCGTGGTGGTAGTGGTCGTCGTGCCCGGACACGGGTAGATGAGCTGGTTGGCTGCCTCCACCTGCGCCAGGATGTTCGAGCCCAGCGTGGTGCGGTTGCCGGCCGACAGACATGCCTGCGTGCAGATGCCCTTGCCGGTGAGCTTCGTCATGGCGGCGGCGTACTTCTGCAGCGCCGCCTTGCCCTTCGCCGGGTCGTTCTCCTCGCACACGTTCTCGTCGAAGTCCTTGCCGCCGAAGAACGCGTCCGCCATCTTGATGTGGCACTTGATCGACGCGGCAACCAGCTTGCCGAGCTCCTTGCCGGTCGCGTCCGCGCACTGGAGCTTGGGCTTCGCGCTCACCGGGGTCAATGTCGTGTCGACCGTGCCCGCGTCGTCGCCGCCCGCGCCTGCCGGGTCGATCGGCGTGTTGGTCCCCGAGGTGTCGCAGTAGACCGCCCCCGCCTGCGCGTCGAGCGACAGCGAGTTCGTCTTGGGCGCAAACAGCACCGACTCCTCCGCCGCCGCCAGCGCCAGCTGGGTGGAGGTGCACACCGGCACCAGCTTGGTGACCGCCGCGTCGAGCTTCTCCTTGGCCGACTTCCCGCCGCCCGAGGTCTCGCACGTCTCGTCATCGACCGGCGCGCCCTTGAAGACCGAGTCGGCCATCTTCGTATGGCACTTGATCACCGCCTGAATGGCCTTCGTGAAGGCCTTGGCGAGGCCGTCGCCGCACTTGAGCGTCGAGACGTTGCCCGTCGGCACGTCCTTGCTCTGCGGGACGCAGCCCGTGTCGTCGGTCGCGCACGAAGTCTTGCCGGTCGTGTCGCTGCAGTCGAATTTCTTACCGGGCCCCGGGGGGGTAGCAAACGCCGCGCCCGCGGCCATCAGGAAGATCCCTCCGATGGCGAATCCCACAAGTCGTTTCATGCAATCTCCTCCGTTGGCCTTTGAGCGCGACATTGCGCCGCAGATCGCCCTGCTGACGGTGCCGGGGCCCGCTTACCTCCGTGGGGTTTTCACTGTCAATAGGCTTTCTCGATTTTCATCGCATCTCGCCGAGCAAATTCTGCGCTGCGCCACAACCGATGTATGACGCGGTGTGCCGAGGCTCCGTGCAGAATTGCCTCGCCTGTTTCTTGGCGTGCGACTGCCTACTTTCGGAAGCGCCGAATCCCCTAAAGAACGGACTGTCGTTGCCGCACGTCGAGGGTCGCCGGCGCGTGCCCCGGAAACGCAAACGTAGCCAGCTCTGAATATGCGCGGGCATTGTCATCACCGTCGGAGCGCGCGCAGGCGCGACCGGACGCGCCGACCGATCGCCCGATGGGTATCGGACTATTTCTCTATTCTCGAGCCGGACCGGGGGCGGTGCGGCGGCGCCCTCGATCCACGGTGGACCGATGCGCGTGTCCGCCACGAGGCCCGGTGCCGCTTGGCTGGCTGTCGCCCCCCGTAAGGCCAAACCCTGCGCCTTGACCTTGCCGGGGGGGCGGGCGAATACTGCCCGACCAGGGAGGTTACCGTGGAAACCGCCCGGGACCGGCAGCCAGTATGCGGATTCTGTGAAGGGACCGGCCTCTGGCCCGATGCCGAGGGTAGCGCGCCGCCGGACCCGTGCCCGCTCTGCGAAGGGAGCGGCGTCACGCCCCGCGAGGCGTGCGTTGTAGATGATGCCCCCTCCGGTGACCCTCCCACGCTCACGCGACTGGTCTCGCTGCTCGGCCGGTTGACGCAATCCGAGCGACAGCGCCTCTACGAGGAGCTGCACGCGCGCTACGACTGCCGTATCTATCGCTGAGGTCGCGCCAGCCGGAACACCCGCTTCCTGCCGCGCAGGCTCCGCGTCTTCACGAAGCTCGCCGTCCTCGTCGAGCCGCCCAGAGGCACCTCGAGCGCGACGGTGAGGTCGCGGTTGCCCGTGTCGAGCAGCCGCAGGTCGGATCCTGTGCCGCGCGCCGCGAGCCGCAACCGGCCGGTTCATCTCGACGTGACCCGCAAAGCCCTTCCGCCTGGCTCTCATCGGGACCGAGCGTGAGAAGACGACCATCTGCTCGCCGCCCGGGGTGGCGACGGAGAGCGTGACGCCGGCGCCGACGTCGAGCGGGCCGGGCGACGCCGAGAGGATGCCCCTGGCGGCGAGGACCCCACCGCCGCGGCGCGGGAAGGCGAGGCGCGCGCCGGTCAGGTCGAGCGCGCCGGCAAACACCACGCGCTCGCCCGTACCGACCCGGGTCGCGAGCGTCAGGGTCTTCTGGAACGCCGTCAGCTCGTTCAGCTGCTGCGGCGTCAGGATGCTGGTGACGCCGTGCCGGTCGTCCAGGTTGCGCCCGTGACCGGAGACGAGGCAGTCGTCGAGGGTCGAGTCGCAGGGGCGAACGACGTCGAGCAGGAACGGCGCACTGCCGTCGTGGAGGTAGGGCGCCGAGTTCCACACGTCGTTCAGCACCGGCGTCACGTAGTCGCCGAGCCTGCCACGGTGGGCGGGGATGGGCACGTTGGCATTCTGGAAGCTGTCGGTCTTCTGGGCGATGAAGTTCGGATCGGTCCCGTCGAAGACGTTGAGTGTGCCGACGTTGTTTCGCAGGAACGGGTTGTTCCGGTCTGCGCCGGCCGGCGACCCGGGATCGAAACCGTCGCCGACGGTACGCGGGCGCTTGTCGGTGAAGAATTGCCGGGCGCCGGTCACGGCCGCGCTGTCGTGACACCGCGCGCACCTCGTCTGCGGATCGTTGAAGAGGAGCCGGCCGCGCTCGGTGACCGCATCGGGCTGATGCGGATTCCGCACGAATTCCGTGAGCGAGTAGACGAAGTCGGCCAGGTGCGTCAGCCGGACGCCCACGATCTGGTCGGGATGGAGCGCGCCGCGCAAATTGCGGTTCGGCGCCGCGAGGTCGTCGTTCACGTCGACCGGGTCGGTCGACGTCGCCGGATTGCGCTGCACGAGCGCGCCCAGGCAGCCGCGGGCACCGTTGACGTCTTCCTGCCCGTCGCAGTCCCCGGCCCCCATGAGCGAGCGCAGGGTGTGCTCGAAGTCCTCCACCTCGTCGCGGTCGCCGTTCCAGTGAATTGTCAGCATCGGATTGAAATAGCGGCCGCGATCGGCCGCCGGGATGTTCGGCGGCACCAGGTCGGACCGCATCTGGCAGGCGTCGCCGTCGCCGCAGGCGGCGTCGAAGAAGCACTCGGTGCCCGGGGCGTTCCGGCAGTGTCCCGGGGCGAACCCTGCCCGGCCGCGCAGGTCCATGCTGTTGCGGAGCGACGAGCCGAGCTGTGAGAAATCCCAGGTGCGGCCGTCCTGGCCGCCGAAGTCCGCGTGGCACGTGGAGCAGGTGACGTAGGAGGCGTCCCGCGACGTGCTCACCACGCTCCCGGGAACCCGGCCGGTGAGCTGCGCATCATTGAAGGGGGGGGCCGCGTGCCTGAGGTCGGTCTGATTCGGCACGCTCGAGTCCCGCGCCGCCGTGTTGAAGAGCGTCTTGCCGTCGAGGATCGCGGGGTAGGTCAGGTCGCACACCGCCACGACCGTCCCGCCTACGTCGATATTATTGTTGCTCGGACAGCCCGGGTCGTCCGCCCGACGCCTGATGCTCAGCACCGGATCGGCGAGCAGCAGCGGCACGCAATCGGCGCTCTCCACGCACGGCCCGCCCGCGCCGCAATCGGCGTCCGAGGAGCAGCCGGCGCCACCCGGATGATTGCAGAAGCCGCCCCGGGCGCAGTCGTTGCTCGTCGCGCAGGGCTGGCCGACCCTGGCGCTGCACCGGAGATTGGCGGGTTTACCGGACGCGGGGTCCGTGGGTTGTGCGGAGGCCACCACCACCACGTTGCGCGCCAGGTAGTTGGCCACGTACACGGCCTGCCCGTCGGGCGCGAGGCGCACGCCGAAGGGCGCGGTCCCGACGCCGTCGGGCACCGCGCGCATCTGCGACGTCCCGCTCGCCATGTACGTCGCGGTATCGAAGTCGAGGCCCGTGCTCACCACCTTGTATCGCTTCGTCGGGTCGGGCTCGCTCGCGTCGAAACGTACCGGGTCGTAGCCGCCGATGGGCGTGATCTGCGCCTGCGGGGCGACCCGGAAGGGCTCCTCGTCGCTCACCGGGAGCAGCGCGCCGGCAACACACGGCCGCGCGGGATCGGCCCCGCCCGGCCCGTTCGACGACGGCTGGCCGAACAGCGTGGTGACGTCGCCGTCCTGCCCCTTCCGCGTGTTGAAGACGTGAAAGCTTCCGCGTGTTGAAGACGTGAACGCTGTTGAACATCTCGTCGACGACGAAGGCGACGGTGCCGTCGGTCGAGAATTCGATGTCGGTCGCGTTGTTCGCCTCGTCGACGTCGAGCTTGCCGACGACGCGGCCGTCGCCGCCGTCGAGCTTGTAGATGTCGAAGCGCGTGCTGTCGTGGGCGGCGGCCTTGTAGTCGTTGCGCGTGGCGGCGGCGTCGGGGAAGGGCAACGCTCTGGGCTTCCGATGCGCCCTCCTGGGGGGCGCGGGCTCGGGAAAGGGGCTGAAGGTGAGGAGCGGGAAGAGCCTGGCTCCCGGGTATCCCTTGAAGCCCGGGTACCGCTTGAAGAGTCCCTTGCTGATGTTGTTCTCCTGCGTTCCGCCCACCCAGACCTGACCCGCGAGCGGCCCGGACGGTACGATCGCGATCGCCGAGAGCAGATTGAGCACTCCCTGGCCGGAGTTCTGCGTCTCGCAGGTCGTCGTGTCGGCCGGGATCGCGAACACCCGGGCAACGCTCTTCCGAGCCACGTCGACGACGCTCACGTGCGCCTCGGTCCCCGGCTCCTCGGTGACGAAGTGCGTGACGTACGCCTCACCGGCATCGCTCACGGCAACGGCGCGCGCGTTCGGCCAGACGAGCTTCACGCGCGCGATCTCGGCGAGCCCGAGGTCGAGGAAGACCAGCTCGCTGCGTCCCTGGCAGGTGACGAGGACGCGGTCGCCGCCGGGCGTGGCCGCGATCCCGTAGGGGTTGCAGCCGGCGCCGAGGTGCTTCTCGAGACGGTTGCCGAGGTCGGCCTGGTCGAGCCGCGACACCATGTCGTCGTTCTGATCCGCCGTGAAGACGTACACCGCCGCGAGCGCGAGCGTGCGCGGATACCGCCCCACCGCCGCCTCGTGCGTGAGCGTGCCCACGTGGCGCGCGTCGAACTCGAGCCGCCCGACGGTGTCCGAGTCGGGGTTCACGACGAAGACGTGGCCGTCGGGCGCGACCGCGAGCGGGCTCGATCGCGTCGGCGCGGCCGCCGCCGTGCTGGCCATCGCAACGGCCACGACGATCACCCAGGGGGCGCTCGACGACACGGCGAATTCTACCCGCCGCCGGACCGACGTTGCGAGCGGCTCACGCGTCGAGCTTGAAGCGAATCGGCACCGTCACCCGGCTCTCGACCGGCACCCCCTCGCGCCGCGCCGGAACGAAGCGCCAGCGGTCGCGCACCGTGGCGAGGGCCGACTCGTCGAGCGCGGGATAGCCGGAGGACCTGGCGATCCGGACGTCTGCAGCGCGGCCGTCGGCCGCCACGACCACCTCGAGCAACACGACTCCCTCCATGCCGAGGCGCCGGGCC
>VBLD01000437.1 GCA_005879205.1 Deltaproteobacteria bacterium | reverse complement strand
GTCGACATCGTGCCGCCGAAGGCGGAGATCGTCGGACCGTTCCGCCTGACGAGCTTCTACGTCGGGTACATGCTTCCGATGATGGTGGAGGTACAGCATTTCGAGGAGATCGCGGCCACCGGATGGTGAGCCCCGGGGCTGACGGGCAGCAGGGCCTGCCCGAGCGTATCCTCCGTCACCGGACTCGTGGCCGGTGACGTCGGCGGCCCGGTCAGCGCATCCTGCCGGTCCAAGCGCGCGAAAACTGGCCGTGCGGGAAGAAAGGAACGAAGCGGCGCCCACCGCCCCCCGGGAAGAAGTGCCGGTGCGGGACAAAACTCACCGCGAACGCGTAGGGGAACGGGTACGGCGCGTGGCGAGGCCATAGTAGGGCGGCGCATAGTCATAACCGACATCCGGCGCGATCGGTGGTGGCGACTGCTCGATGATGATTGGCGCAGGTGGCGGCTGCGGGACGGCAGCCAGAACGGTGCGCGCCAACTCTTCGGCAAGGGCGACCTGGCGCTCGGCTGCCTCCAGCCCGGCATCGAAACCGCGCTGGTAGGCGTCGATCTGTGCGGTTTTCGAACTCGCGGGGTGCGGCGTAGCTTCGTCAGCCGGTACGGGTCGTGGGGCGGGCTTGGCGGTGAACTTTTTCGCAGAAGCCTGCTGGTCCTCGGGCACGTCGCTGGCATCGTTGCTCAGCATGAGCACGCCGCCCTCGCCCTTCCAGCTATAGATGGTCGCGTTCGCCACGCGATGCCAGACAAAGAGAAGCCCGACCGTGGACACGAGAAGCATCCGCCCCGGATTCCAGCCAATCAACATTTTACAGACGTCCGGCAGCCATCGCGGACCAGGTTCGCGCGTGTCTCCAAACTTTACCGTACCCCTTTGTCCGAACCCTCGCCATGGCCTGAGGAGCAGGCATGGGACGAGACGTGTAGGTCGGTGCCAGTCAGAAGCGCGGCGGCGCACAAGTCGTGGATTCCAGGAGAGCCGGCGACCGGGGTCGAACCGACGACGTCCGGCTTGGGAAGCCGGCCTTTCTGCGGGTCCGCCGGCGGCTATGCCCAGGGGTTCGGAACCCGGCCATCGGATAGAATCCGCCTCGCGTGACCACCTGCCCGCGGCCATGAGCCAGCGGGTTCCGCGCGGAAGATTTCCGCACCGCGGGGAGGTCGGACCGGCCTGCTCGCGCGAGGCTCTACTCGGCCAGCGTGTCGCCGGAGCCGCCGAACTCCTTCGGAAAGTCCTTGAACTTTGGCAGCCCGTCGCGCACCGCCATCACCTTCTCGCCATAGTGCACGTGCAGAGTCGGCCGATAGGTGAAACCCTGGATCGACCCCGCGGGCACGTCCGTCATGCCGAAGCTGGGATGCCCGACCAGCACCGGCGCCCCGCAGGCCGTGCAGAACTGGCGGTGGCTGTTCTCGGTTCTCTTGTAGAGACCGAGCTTGTCCGCGCCTTTCGTCACCTTGACGTTCGGCGTCGGCCATAGGCTCGCCGCGTGGATCGGCGCGCCCAGCCAGCCACGGCAGGAGCTACAGTGGCAGTACACCTGAGCCGTCGGGTCGCCAGTGATCTCGAGTTGGACCGCGCCGCACGCGCAGCCGGCCTTGTGTGTGTTCGCCATGGGATGTCTCCTTCCACCGCCTCCGAGCCGACGCAACCGTCGTCCGACGAGACGTCCTGCCGAGGCCCGGTCGGGAGTGGCGGCTCGCGGGCGGGCGTCCCGGAAGCAGAGCCCAGGTCGTCGTCGCGCGCCGAGGCGGCTTCCTCGAGCGACGAGGGGGGATCGCTGGGCGGCGCTCGAGCCGATCGGCACGGGCTGGACGGCGCCCTTCGGGACAATCACCCCGAGAGTCGCCTCGAAGTCGCGCTAGGACTGGGGCAGTCAGTACACGGCGGACCGTATTGACTGAGCATTCAGAATTCTCTAAACGCATCGTATGGATCGATCGGCCGCAATCTTCGTCGACGGCCTGGGCGCTGCGTGCTGCCACCTCCGGCATCCTGAGCCAGCTCCAGGGCGGCATCTTCGCGCTCCTCTATCTTCAGCCTCGGCGGTCGCGCTGGAAGACATCGCCGCCGAGCTGGAGCAGAGCGAAGAGCAACGTCTCGGTGAACATCCGCGGAGGTCCCCGAGTTCGACGTCGAGCTCTTCAGCGGATGGCTGCGGCGAGACTTCCTCCGGAAGATCGCCCGGAACTTCGAGGGCTTAGCATGAACTTCCCCCTGCTCGTCGCCGGATCCCTCGGCCTCCTCGGCACCGGTATTCACGGTGTTAGCAGGTGAGGCTCTCGTGGTCCGCAGGCTGTCGCCAGGAGGGCTGCCGTCCAGCCCGTTCGGTGACGAAGGGAGGCTCGAATGAGACAGCTCACCTGCACGGCGCCCCATCAGATCGAGTGGCGCGACGTTCCCGAGCCGTGCCTCGAAGGCGATACAGAGGCCTTGGTTCATCCGCTCGCCGTGGCTCGCTGCGACATCGACCTCTTCCTGACGTCGGGCTTCGTGCCCCTGCGCGGGCCGTTCGCCCTCGGTCACGAGGGCGTTGCCGAAGTGGTTGACGTCGGCGATTCGGTGCCGGGGCTGACAAAAGGGCAACGGGCCGTCGTGTCATTCGAGGTGAGCTGCGGGAGCTGCCGTTCGTGTCGTGCGGGTCACACGGCGAACTGTGACCGCTATCCGGTACTCTCCGACTACGGAATGCAGCCGCTTTCCGGGGTCGAGTACGGCGGCATGCTGTCGGAAATCGT
>VBLD01000109.1:2458-20421 GCA_005879205.1 Deltaproteobacteria bacterium | reverse complement strand
AGCGCTACGGCGGCAAAGGCGTGCTCCGCGCCGTCGCCAACGTGTGCGACGTGATTGGGCCCGCGCTCGCCGGCCGCGACGCCGGCGACCAGGCGGCGATCGACGCCGCGCTCGTCGCGCTCGACGGGACCGACAACAAGGCTCGGCTCGGAGCCAATGCGCTGCTCGCCGTCTCGCTCGCCGTGGCGCGGGCGTCGGCGGCCGCGCGCCGTGAGCCCCTCTACCGTGCGCTCGGCGGGGACGGTGCCAGGCTTCTCCCCGTCCCGCTGATGAACGTCATCAACGGCGGCCGGCACGCCCCCAACCCGCTCGACTTCCAGGAGTTCATGATCGTGCCGCACGGGGCGTCGTCGTTCCCCGAGGCGATCCGCCAGGGTGTCGAGGTCTACCATGCCCTGCGCGCGCTCCTCGACGGCCGCGGGCTCTCGACCGCGGTGGGCGACGAAGGCGGGTTCGCGCCCTCGCTCCGCTCGCACGAGGAAGCGCTCGACCTGCTGGTGGAGGCGATCGAGCACGCCGGGCTCGCACCCGGCCGCACCTGCTCCCTCGCCCTCGACGCGGCGGCGAGCGAGCTGGCGGACGACGACGGCTACGTGTTCCGGAAGTCCGGGGGGATGCGGCGCTCGGCCGACGACCTGATCGGCGGCGTCGCGGCCCGTCAGCGCGGGCGCGATCACGTCGCGCACGTTGGCGACGGCGCGGAGCACGCCTTTGCCGCCGTAGCGCTTGGCGTCCCGGTCGCGCAGCTCGACGGCCTCGCGCTGACCCGTGGACGCGCCCGACGGCACGGCGGCCGTGCCGTGCGCGCCACCGGCGAGCGTCACGGTCGCCTCGACGGTGGGAAACCCGCGCGAGTCGAGAATCTCGCGCCCGGAGACCGTTTCGATCGCTGCCATTGCATTCCCCTCCAGCCGGCTGCTAGCTCGTGCTGCCGGGCTTGCGCATCACGACGACCCACACTTCCGAGAGGAGCGGCATCACCGGGATCACCCGTCCGAGCTCGAGGCCGGCCGCATCGATCTCCGCGGCGAGCGCGCGACGCGTGAGCCGCGGGCTCCGCTTGGCCCGCCCGCCGAGCACGCGGCGGATCGCGCGTCCGAGGCTCTTCAGCGTGTAAGGGTGACAGACGGTGGCGACGAGCGGGCCGCGCGCGAGCGCGGCGAGCGTACCGAGCACGCGCGGTCGGCTGACGGGCGGCAGGTGCATCAGGAAGCGCGTGCAGACGACGGCGTCGACGCTGCCAGGCCGGAGCGGCGGCAGCTCGAGGTCGGCGCGCACGTGACCGAGCGCGCCGTCGCGGTCGCGGGCGACGGCGAGCATGGCGGGCGAGATGTCGGCCCCGACGCGGCGCAGCCCGCGGCGAGCGAGGAATGGACCGAGAATGCCGGTGCCGCACGGGGCGTCCAGGACCAGAGCATCCCGGCCGATGCCCGCGAGCGCACGGCCGAGCGCCCGCTCGAGGAGCCAATGGTTCAGCCGGCGGATCACGCCACCGTAGCGGCGGCGCTCGTAGCGACGCGCGTCGAGGTGGCGGTAGCCCCAGCGGGCGTCGTAGTCGACGGTCGCCGGTTGCATGACCGACGAACGCTAACAGCGGCCCGGGCCGCGTGCAATTGCTCGTGACGGCCGGGCGCGAAGCGCTCGTCGTGCTGGCCGCATGCGCCGCCCTGTCGCTCACGGGTGCGTCACGCGTTCCGTTCTACACGCGCGGCGAGCCGCGCGAGGGCCTCGTCGTGCAGGAGATGCTCCGCACCGGCCAGTGGCTCGTTCCGGTGCGGCCGGACGACGAGCCGGCGCGCAAGCCGCCGCTCTATTACTGGGCTGCCGCCCCGGCGCTCGCGGCGTTGCCCGCCCGGCCTGAGCTGGCCCTCCGACTACCGTCGGCGGCGTTCGGCGCCGCGGCGGTGCTCGGCACCTGGGCCACGGCGCGCGCGGCCTTCGGGCCCACGGCCGGACTGCCGGCCGCACTGGTCCTCGCCACCAGCTTCGAGTGGGCGCGGGCGGCGACCAGCGCGCGCGTCGACATGGCGCTCGCCGCCTCGCTCACCGCGGTGCTGGCGGCGTGGGTACTCGCGCTCCGTGGCGGCGGTCGCCGACGGACGGTGCTCGCCGCGGCGGGTGCAACCGTCGGCGCCCTCGCCAAGGGACCGGTGGCCATCGTGCTGCCGGGGCTGGCGGCGGGGGTGCTCGCGCTTGCCCGCCGCGACCGGAGCCTGCCGCGCCGGCTGGGCGCCCCGGCCGCGCTCGGGGCGGCCCTGCTGGTAGCCGGCTGCTGGTACGTGGTGGCGTTCAGCCGCGAAGGGTCGGCGTTCGTCGCCACCATGGCCCGCGAGAACTGGTTCCGGTACCTCGACCCGGACGCGGAGACGGGCCACCAGCACGGCGCCGGCTACCTCCTGTCGCTCGCGCTGGTCGGACTGCTGCCGTGGACGCCCCTCCTGCCGCTTGCGGTCGTCTCCCTCGGGCGGGCGCGGACGGCCGTCGCCAGTCTCGCCGAGGCCTGGGTAGGCACGGGGCTCGTCTTCTTCTCGTTCGCGGCATCGAAGCGGAGCGTCTACCTGCTGCCCGTCTATCCGGCCGTCGCGCTGCTGGTCTCCTCCGGCGTCGTCGCGGCACCCTCCGAGGGAGCGGCCGTACGGGTCGCCCGCGCCGGCGCCCGCCTCTACGCGCCCGCGCTCGTCGTGCTCGGCGCGCTCGCCGTCGCGCTGGCCCTCGGCTTCGATCCGAGCCCGCTGCTCCGGCAGTGGCTCCGACCGGTGGACGCGCTGGGTGTCGCCGCCTTCGCAAAGGCCGCGCGGCGGGCCGCTCCGGTGCTGGTGCTGCTCGCGCTCGCGAGCGCCGTCGCCGGGCTGGTCGCCGACCGGGCGGCCCGGCGCGGGCGCTGGCGGCGGCTCGTCCACGTCCTGGCCATGCTCGCGGTCGCCTGGACGGCCGCGTTCAACACCTGGTTCCATCCAGCGATCGCCAAGCCGCAGAGCCTCCGCGCGTTCATGGGCCGCGTCGATCGGGTCGTGCCGGCGGGTGCTCCGCTGTATGCGTTCTTCCCGCCCGATCCCGCGCTCCGCTTCTACGCGCCACGCGAGCTTCGGCGCTGGCCGCCCGCGGACGCGGACGCGGCCGCGCCGCATCTTCTGCTCTGGGAGGACGAATGGCGTCGCTATCGGGATGCCACCGGCCGTCCGCTCCGTCCGCTCGCGGCGAGCCGCGCCGAGCAGCTCGGCCGCGGCCACCTGCTGCTGGTCGCGCCGCCGTCGGGGCGTCTCACCCCCGCGCCGGCCCCGGGACCGACCCCACCGACGCACGGCTCAGAACGGGTAGTCGATGCCGGTGAAGATCGCCGTGCCCTCATTGCCGCGGCCGACGTCGACGAAGCCCACGATCTGTGGCCGCACCACGCCGCGAAAGCCGAGACCGTAGACCACGTGCAGGTCCGAGACCGGCGAGTCGGTCACCCGCCGGAACACCTGGCCCGCCTCGAGAAACGGGGCCAGCTCGAGCTCCGCGTTCACGCCGAACATCTTGCGCTGCCAGACCCGGGTGCGGAGTTCGGTGGCTCCGAGTGAGCGGTTGAAGTCGATGAAGCGATCGCTCCCGAAACCCCGGAGGGTTCGCCGGCCACCGAGCGAGCTCTGCTCCCAGAACGGCGTGCGGAGGTCGCCGCTCGTATAGTCGGCGAGCACGTGGAGCGCGAGGATCGGGTTGCCCTTGCGGAGCGGGATGAAGTCGCGCCACTCGCCGCCGAACTTGACGAACGAGGTCGGGCTGCCGAGCCGACGATCCGCCATCTCGAGGTATCCGAGGGCGAGCGCCCCGTGCGTCGGGATGTCGAACGAGTCGCGACTGTCGTAGGTGAGGGCCGCCTGGTGGGCCCAGTAGACCCCGGGGTCGTTCGCGCGGGCGAACGCCTGCGGGTACCGCGAGCCGATGAACGCGACGTGCCGCACCTGGCCGGGCTCCACGTCGAAACGGCGAATGCGCATGCGGTACGACAGATTGACGCTCGGCAGCAGCCACACGCCGGGCGTTGCCTGCGCCTCGGTGTTGCGGCCGGTGTAGTTCGTCTCGCCGCCGAACGGACCGCGCTCGGGCAAACGCGTGGCCTCGGACCGCGTATCGTTCCCGAAGCCGAAGAACCGATCCGTCGAATCCCGTTCGTGCACGAACGCCGCGCGCACGAAGGCGCGACCTTCCCAGTATCCGCGGTCCGAGAACTCGAGCTCGTAGTCCTCGTCCTTGGTGGTCGACTTGCCGACCAGGACGGACCAGCGCCGCTGCGGCGTCGGATAGGCGAAGAAGCGGAAGGTTGGGAAAACGCCCTTCGTGCGGTTGTAGCGGACGTCGGGCGCGAGCATGTAGCGGATCTCGTCCTTCTCGTCGAGGAAGAGGACGACGCCGAGCAGGCCCCCCGTGTTCCCTTCGTTCGGATCGGTGATGATCTCCGGAATCGGGATGAAGCTGGTGGCGGAGTGAACGGCCCGTGGGGCAAGAAGCGCCACCCCGAGGGCGAGCGCGTTCAGGGCGCGCCGGGAACGGGGAAGTTCGTCACCACCCATCGGTCACCGAAGCGGGCGAGCACGTGGAACGGGCCAGGCGCGAGGCCGGTCGGGTCGTCGCGCCGGCGTTGGGGGTCGCTCACCAGCGCGACCGGCCGGCCCGAGCTCCAGCGACGCGCGAGCTCGGTGCGCGACACGAACATGTCGTCGGTCTGGCCGGCGAGATAGGTGGGCGGGACGAAGCCGGGCGGCTCGAGCAGCGTGATGCGGCGGCGGGCGTAGAAGGCGAGCCCGCCCACGATCTGGTACTCCTCCGGCGCCTCGAACACGACGTCCGTCCCGGCCGGCGTCGTGGCGAGCGCCGCAGCCACCGGTTGCCAGGAGAACAGCGGCCCGACCACCACCTCGGCACGGACCACGACGGCTGCGCCGGCGGCGCCGGTCGCCGCTAGCACGCCCGGCTCGCCGCCAGCGCGATGCCGATGCCGGCGGCGACCATGAGCACACCAGCCAGCCACATGAGGCCCGACAGCTCCGGCGCCTGCGCGATCCAGTACACCTCGCCGAGCAGCCGACGGCCGACGACGAGGCCGACGGCGCCCGCCACGACGACCGCCACCCCGACCCCGACCAGGACCGTCCACGCCTGCGCCCCGAGGGCACCCGCCCGCGCTCGCTGCCAGACGCGTGCGGCGAGCAGCGCCGCCGCGGGCAGCGCCGGCATGCCGTAATGCTCGAGACGGGACGGCGCACACGAGAAGAAGAGAAGCAGCCCGGCCGCCCAGGCCCACACCAGAGCGGTCTCGCGCGGCGCGCCGGTTGTCTCCCCGCGGGCCCCGCGCATAGCTTCGGCGAGGGTGAGAGGGCCGAGGAGAATCCACGGAGCCGCCCGCCCGGCGTAAGCGGCCCAGAAGAAGGCGAGCGGGTCGCCCGAGGAGTCGCGCGGCAGCTTGCGGTCGAGGAAGAAAAGCAGATGCTGATTCACGACGTAGTCCCACGCGAACCCCGGATGGCGGACCGCGGCGAGCACGTGCCAGGGCAGGACGAGCACCGCCAGGGCGGCGACGCCGAGCCCGGGCCGGAGCCGTCCGAACCCCCGCCACCCCTCGTCACGCAGGGTGACGAGCGTCACCGGGATGCCGAAGACCACGATCGGCACGAGCCCCTTCGTCAGCACGCCCGTGCCGAGCGCCGCGTACATCCCCGCGAGCCACCACCCGCGGCGCCCGTCGGCCGCGACGGCGCGCCGCCAGCACCAGAGCGCGACCACCACCGCGGCGGTGAGCAGCATGTCGGGCCGCAACGTGCGAGCCTCGAGCACGAAGCCGAGGCTCGTGGCGAGCGCCAGGCCGGCGACCAGGCCGGCCGCCTCCCCGTAGAGGAGCGCACCCAGCCGGCAGGTCGCGAACAGTGTGACCGCACCGGCGGCGACCGACACCAGGCGAGCCCACTCGCTCGGCCCGGTGACGCGAAAGAGAAGCGCCGCGAGCCAGTAGACGAGCGGCGGCTTGTTCAGGAACAGCGCGAAGTCGAGATGGGGCGTCGCGTAGTCGCCGAGCACGACCATCTCGCGCGCGACCTCCGCGTAGCGTCCCTCGTTGTCGAAGAAGGGCGGCCGGTCGAGGCGGAGCGCCACGAGCACGCTTGCCGCCACGGCGAGCGCGACCGCCCACCCCGCGGCGGCCACGGCGCGGGGAGCGGGAGCGGACACACCGGTAGCACAATCCGCAACCGCCTGCGCACGCGCCTCCACGGCGGCTCCTTCTGTGATCGGCCGGCAAAAGTCAACGCTTCACCCGGCTTGCGCGAGGCCCCCGCGACCGTTAAACCATGCCGGTAATTTAGCTAACGCCCGTGATGGAGGCCCTGGCCAGGACCGAGGTGCGGACGCGCGTCCCGCTGTTGGACTTGCGGCGGGAGTACTACGCCTGCCGCGACGAGCTGCTCGCGGCGTTCGAGCGGGTCCTCGGGCGGATGCAGCTCATCGGCGGCGAGGAGGTGCGGGCGTTCGAGGCCGAGATGGCCGCGTACCTCGGGGTTCGCCACGTGCGCGGCGTGGCCTCGGGCACCGACGCGCTCTGGCTCGCCGTCGCCGCGGCGGGCATCGGCCCCGGCGACGAGGTCCTCATCCAGGCCAACGCATTCGTCGCAGCGGTCGAGGCGCTCCAGCGGGTCGGCGCCCGGCCGGTCCCGGTCGACATCCGGCTCGACGACCTCGGGCCCGATCCGGAGGACGTGGCCGCGCGGCGCTCGCCACGCACCCGCGGCCTCCTCGTGGTCCACCTCTACGGGCTTCCCGTCGACCTGCGACCGCTGCTCGCCTTCGCCCGCGAGCACCGGCTCGCGGTGATCGAGGACTGCTCCCACGCCCACGGCGCGACGCTGGACGGGCGGCGCGTCGGCTCGTTCGGGGCCGCCGGTGCCTTCAGCCTCGGGGTGGTGAAGAACCTCGCCGCCTACGGCGACGCCGGCCTGGTCGCCACCGACGACGGCGAGCTCGCCGAGCGCGTCCGGCTGCTCGGCACCCACGGCCAGGCGAAGAAGAACGAGCACGAGTTCTTCGGCACCAACAGCCGTCTCGACGAGCTGCAGGCGGCCATGCTGCGCGTCAAGCTCCGCGTGCTCGACGCCCGGAACCGCCGCCGCGCGGAGATCGCCACCTACTACACCGAGCGGCTGCGCGAGCTCGTGGTGACGCCGCCCGAGGACCCGTCGCGCAGCGCCGTCCATCATCAGTACGTGATCCGCACGCCCCAGCGGGACATCCTGCGGCCCTATCTGGCCGAGCGCGACATCGAGACGGGCATCCACTATCCCGTCCCCATCCATCGCCAGCCTGCCTGGCGCCGGACGTTCGGCGACGGGCTCGTGCTGCCCCGGGCGGAGCAGGCGGCACGCGAGATCCTCTCCTTACCGGTCCACGCCGAGCTGACCGACGAGGAGGTCGAGCGCGTGGCAGATGGGGTGAGGAGCTTCTTCCGCAGATGAGCGGCGACGGACCGGCTCCAGCGCTGTCGCTGGTCGTCCCGGTCTACAACGAAGAGGACAACGTCGCGCCGCTGCACGCCGAGCTCGGGCGGATCGCCTCCGATCTCGCGCGATCGTACGAGATCGTCTTCGTCAACGACGGGAGCCGCGACCGGACGCTCCGGCGGCTCGAGGCACTGGCCGCCGCCGACCCTCACCTCCGCATCGTCGACCTGGACGGCAACTTCGGCGAGGCGGCGGCGCTCTCGGCGGGCTTCGCCCACGCGCGCGGCGCGGTGATCGTCACGCTCGACGGCGACGGGCAGAACGACCCCGCCGACATCCCGCGGCTCCTCGCACGCCTCGAGGACGGGTTCGACGTCGTCAGCGGCCGCCGCGTGGAGCGCCGCGAGGCGTTCGTCTCCCGGGTCCTCCCGTCGCGGATCGCCAACTGGCTCATCGCCCGCGCCACCGGCGTCCCGGTGTACGACTGCGGATGCGGCCTCAAGGTCTACCGCCGCGAGGTCGTCGCCGGCGCGCAGCTGCCGCGCGGCATGAACCGGTTCCTGCCCGCGATCCTCGGCGTCGATCCGGCGCGCGTCGCCGAGGTACCGGTCCAGGACCGGCCACGCGGTGGCGGGCGCTCCCACTACGGCCTCGAGCGCGTCTTCATCGTCTGCCGCGACCTGGTGGCGCTGCCGCTCCTGGTCCGGCGCCGGCCGCGCAGCCGGGCGCTCGCCCGCGCGCTCGGGACCACGGGCGCGGCCCTCGCGGGCGTGGGCGTCGTGGCGCTCGTCTCGGCGCTGGTGCGTCCCGCGACGCGCGGCATGGCGCTCGCCGGCGCGCTCGCCACCCTGTGCGTGGCAGTCACGGGGCGAGCCATCGGACACAACCTCGACCGTTTCGTCACGGCCCAGGAAGAGGGGGTATTTCGGGTGAGGAGGGTGGTGTGATGGGGAGGAGCCGGGTGAACGTAGCGATCGTCGGCGTCGGGTACTGGGGGGGGAATCTGCTGCGCACGTTCGGCAAGCTGGCGCACGCACGCATCACCGACGTGTGCGACGTCGACGCCAGGCGGCTCGGGGCGCTCCGCGGAGAGCATCCAGAGCTTCGTCTGACCGAGGATCTGGCCGAGCTGGTCTCCCGCGACGACATCGACGCGGTGGCGATCGCCACGCCGCCGTCGTCCCATCACGCGATGGCGCTCGCCGCTCTCCGGGCCGGCAAGCACGTGTGGGTGGAGAAGCCGCTGGCGCTCTCGGCCGCGGACGGACGTGAGCTGGTTCGGGCGGCGGAGGACGAGGGCCGCATCCTGTTCGTGGACGAGACGTTCCTCTACGATCCGCTGGTCGCGAGCGGCTCGGCATGGGCCGCATCCGGCGCGACTCGAACGTGTGGTGGAACTCGGCGCCGCACGACCTCTCGATCCTTTTCCACCTCGTGCCGCGCCCGGTCGTCCGCACCCGGCTGCACCAGCACACCTACCTGCAGCCCGGCATCGCGGACATGGCCGTCTGCGATCTCGAGCTCGAGGGCGGGATCTCGGCGCACCTCTATCTCAGCTGGCTTCATCCCGAGAAGACCGCGCGCGTCACGGTGGTCGGGAGCCGGCGGATGCTCGCCTACGAGGGTCGGTTCGAGAAGCGAGGTATCACGCTCTACGACTACGCCGTCGACCGATCCACTCCCAACGGCGGGGGCGTTGCCGCGCCCATCGTGCCGGTCAGCCATTTCGCGGCGCGTCGCCTGGAGATCCCCGCCGCTGCCGAACCGCTCGGGCTCGCGGCCGCGCACTTCGTGGACTGCATCACGAGCGGTCGGGAGCCGCTCACCAGCGGTGCCCGTTCCCTGCGCGTCGTCGAGGTGCTAGAGGCGGCGGACGATGGCGCGACGCAGGGGGGGCGAGCCGGCTGAACGTCGGTCGGCCGGCAAGGCCGCCGCCGTCCTCGCGGGCGGGCTCCTCCTCGCGCTCCTTCTCTACCACGCCGGCGTCGGGCCGGTCCTGGTTCGCCTCGGCGCGCTCGGCTGGGGCACGCCCTTCATCCTTCTTCCGTACCTCGTCATCGCGGCCTTCGACGCCCTCGGCTGGCGCTGCACGCTGCCGGCGCAGGCGCGCGTGCCGTTCGGCGCCGTCTACCTCGCGCGCATGGCCGGCGAGGCGGTGAACAGCCTCACCCCGACGGCCGTGACCGGCGAGCCGCTGAAGGCGCACCTGCTGCGCGCCTGGGGCGTCTCGGCCGCCGACGGCGTGGCGTCGATCGTGATCGCCAAGACCGCGCTCACGGTGTCGCAGATCTTCTTCATCCTCCTCGGGCTGGCGGCTCTCTTCGACCGGCTCGACCAGGAGGCGCTCGGTGCCGCGTGGCTCGCGCTCCTCATGGTGGTCGCGATCGCCTTCTGCCTGACGCTCGTGCGCTTCCAGCGGCGCGGGCCTGCGCTCGCGGTCTGGCGGTGGCTCCGCCGGCTTGTCCCGCGCGCCGGCTTCGTCGCCCGGCTCGAGGGCGGCGCGCAGGGGATCGACGCGCGGCTGGCGGACTTCTATCGCATCGAGCGCGGCGCGTTCCTGCGCTCGACCCTCTGGCATCTCTGCGGCTGGCTCGGCGGCATCTTCGAGGTGATGCTCCTGACGGCGCTCATCGGCACGCCGGTCGGGCTGCGCGATGCGCTCCTCATCGAGGCGCTGGCGCAGCCGATCCGCGCCGTCGCCCTCGTCATCCCCGGCGGCCTCGGGGCGCAGGAGGTGGGAGGGGTGGCGCTCTGTCGCTTCCTCGGCGTCCCGGAGCCGGCGGCGGTCACGCTGTGGCTCCTGAAGCGCGCTCGCGAGCTCGCCTTCGACGGCGTCGGCCTCGCGTATCTGGCGCGCTGGACGGCAAGCCGTCGCACGCGTATCGAGGCGGGTGACGCTGCCTGAGCGGACGCTCGGGGGCTCCGGCCTGGTCGTGTCGCGGCTCGGTCTCGGGCTCGCCGCCGTCGGGCGCCCGGCGTACATCAACCTCGGACGCGCACGCGACCTGCCCGCCATGCGCACGCCCGAGGCGCTCTACCGGCGCACGGCCGAGCTGCTCGACCGGGCGCGCGTCGCGGGCATCCGCTACGTCGACGCGGCGCGCAGCTATGGACGGGCCGAGGAGTTCCTCGCTCGCTGGCTCGGCGAGCGCCGCGTGCCGCCCGACTCGCTCACGATCGGCAGCAAGTGGGGCTACCGCTACACCGCGAACTGGGCGCTCGATGCCCCGGTGCACGAGGAGAAGGAGCTGTCGCGCGCGCATTTCCAGACGCAGCTCGCCGAGAGCCGGGCCCACCTCGGCTCGCATCTGGACCTCTACCAGATTCACAGCGCCACCGCGGAGTCGGGATGCCTCGAGGACGCGAGCCTTCTGCGTGCGCTCGTGGCCGGTCGGCGTGAGGGCGCCTACCGGGCCGCCGGCGTGACGCTCAGCGGATCCGCGTCCGCTCGCGCCCTCGAGCTGGCGCTCGCCGCCCAGGTCGACGGCGAGCGGGTGTTCGACACCGTCCAGGCCACCTTCAACTGTCTCGAGCCCTCGCTGGCGGGCCCGCTCGCGCGCGCCCACGATGCGGGCCTCGGCGTGATCGCGAAGGAGGTCTTCGCCAACGGAAGGCTCACCGACGCCAACCGCCTGCCCGGTGACGAAAGCCTCGTGCGTGGCCTCCGCGCGGCAGCCGGCGCGCGGAGCTGCAGTATCGACCAGCTGGCCCTCGCCTTCGTGCTCTCGCATCCGTTCGTCGACGTGGCGCTCTCGGGCGCCGCCACGAGCGCGCAGCTCGCGTCGCACACGGCTGCTCTCGACGTCGCGCTCGACGACGGTGCCCGCGCGCTGCTCGAGGGCATCACCGAGCCCGCCGAGCGCTACTGGGCGACGCGGGCGCGCCTTCCCTGGAGCTGAACGGTCAGAGCGATCGCACGCGCCCGAGCGCGCGCACGAGCAGCACGAGGGCGGCCACCCAGAACACCTGCGAGCCGATGGCCGCGCCGAGCACGAGCCAGTCGAGTCGGCCGGCGAGCACGAAGGGCACCACGAGGAAGTACCAGTCGCGCGTCGAGAGCGGCGCGAGCACGCCGTCGAGCACGCGGTTCTCCCAGCCGCCGGCGCGGTGCCGGCGGCTCTCGGCGTGCTCGCTCCAGCTGATCACCGCGAACGACGCGAGGACGCCGATCCCGAGGAGTGCGAGGACGGGTCCGCGGGGAAGGCCGGGGCCGCCGAGGAGCCGGCGCGCGAGCCCGCCGAGCACCGCCAGGTGCACGACCGTGTCTCCCGCCATGTCGAGCCAGTGGCCGAGGCGCGACTCGGCGAAGCGCAGGCGCGCGAGCTCTCCGTCGGAGCAGTCGAGCACGCCCGAGGCGATCAGGCACGCCAGGCCCGCGACGATGCCGCCGAGGGTGGGGGCGCCGAGCGCGACGCCGCCGGCGACCCCGAGCGCGATGCCGAGCAGCGTCACCGCGTTGGGCGAGAGCGGGGTCCGGAGCAAGAGCCGGGTGAGCGGGCGCGAGAGACGTCGGTGCAGGAGACGGTCCAGGCGCCCGTCGCGCGGGTTCTCGAGGCCGCGGAGGAGCGCGCGCTCGAGGACGGGCGCGGGGGCGGTGGCGGGCAGGAGGACGCCGGCGCGAGGCGCGGCGGGCGTGCCGTCGGTCGTCGCCACGAGCGCGCCCGGCGCGACGCGCACCCGCGCGCCCTGGTGCTCGAGCTCGAGGACCCGTCCCGCGGGCGCACGGGCCTGGAGATCGTGCACCAGCGCCGCGTCGATGACCGCACCGGGTCCGACCACGAGCCGGAGCATGCCGTCGGCCGCGGCGCGGACCGCCGGAGCCGCGCCGAGCCGCACGTGGATGCGCGGATCGGCCGGGGGGACGGCGCCGATCACGGTCAGACGCTCGATTCCTGCCCGCTCGAGCACGAGGATGGTACGAACCAGGAGCGGAACGCCGGCCACGGAACGCGGCGGATCTCCGGGCTCCGCGACCACGAACGCCTCGCGAATGGGGGCGGTCATGACTCGATACGGGGCAGGATCTCCCGTACCGCCCGGTCGATGTCCTCGGGGAAGTCGATCTCGGTCCACGGCATCCCGTCGATTCGCTCAAAACCGACCGAAATGTGCGCCAGCAGGTCCGGGTAGACCTCCTCGTGCTCGATCCCGGTGTCGCCGCGGGCGACCCGCTCGGCGAGGAGGTCGCGCAGCAGGCTCGCGGCCGCGGCCGAGAGCTTGAGGAACCCGACCGACTCTCCCGCGAGCTCGTATCCGGGGGCGCCGCCCCGCACGATGTCGCGGACACGACCGTTCGCGGTGAGCAGCATCTGCTCCTCACCGGTGGCGACGACGCTGGCGTCGAGCAGGAAGCAGTTCGGCTGCGGCGAGCCGACGAGTCGCCGGAGCATCTCCGCCGGACACAGGACGTCGGCATCCATCACGACGACGGGGCCGGAGAGCCAGTCGCGCGCCGCCCAGAGCGAGAGGATGGCGCCCTCGCGGTAGCGCGGGTTGACGATGCACCGCACCCGGACGCCGCCGACCGCCGTGCCGACGGCGGACTGCACCGCGTCGGCGCCGAAGCCGGTGACCACGACCGCGTCGCGCACCCCGGCCTCGCCGAGATTGTCGATCAGGCGCACGAGGAGGCTCTTGCCGCCGATCTCGACCAGGCACTTCGGGCGGCCGCCGGAGGCCGCGAGGAGCCGCTTGCCGACGCCCGCGGCGAGGATGATCGCCGTCATCGGGCGAGGACCTCGTCGAGGGCACCGAGGAAGCACTCGAAGTCGGCCGTCCGGAGATGTCCCATGTTGGCGACCCGGAAAATGTCGCGCTGGAGGCGTCCCTGCCCCTCGTAAATGACGAAGCCGCGGGCCTTGAGCCCATCGTGCAGCTCCACGTAGCGCTGTCCCGGGGGGAGCCAGAGCGCGGTGATGGAGTTCGAGCGAAGCTCGGGCGGGAGCACGAACCGGAGCCCGCGGCGCTCGAAGCCGGCGCGCAGTAGGTTCGCCGCCGCCGCATGGCGGCCGATGCGTGCCGCGACACCTTCGTCGAGCAGCTCGCAGAGGGCCTCGTCGAGGGCGTAGGCCACCTGCACCGCGGGAGTGAATGGTACCTCGGCCTCGTGGTACGTCGCGAGCGAGAGGTACAGGGAGCGCCGGGGATAGGTCAGAAGCCGCTCGATCACGGCTTCGCGCACCAGCACGAAGGCCATGCCCGGCAGGCCCTGGATGCACTTGTTGGCGGTGCCGACGACGAGGTCGGCCTCTTCGACGTCCAGCGGATCACCGGCGAGACCGCTGATCGAGTCCACCAGAAGCAGCTTCCCGTGCGCGCGCGCCAGGCGGCCGACCTCGGCAACGGGGTTCCGGAGCCCGGTCGTCGTCTCGTGATGGACCACGGCCACGGCCTCGACGTCGGGCGCGGAGAGCGCTCGCTCGACCGCGTCGAGATCGGGCGGCGCCGTCCAGTCACCTTCCACCACCGTGTGCGCGAGACGAGCGGCCGCGGCCATGGCGGCGATGCGCTCGCCGTACACCCCGTTGGCGACGACCACCAGACGGCCGTGGGGCGAAAGGACGCTCGTCACCGCCGCCTCCAGCGCCGCGGTCCCGGAGCCGCTCAGCACGATAGCGGTGAACCCGCCCGCCGGGGCGAAAGCCTGAAGGAGACGAAGCCGAATAGACGCGAGCAGGGCGCCGAACTCGGGCTCGCGGTGGCAGAGGTCGCCGCGTCCGAGCGCGGCCGTCACCCGGGGTGAAACGTTCACCGGCCCGGGGTTCAGGAGGATCATGCCGCGGCACCGAGGGCGCGGCGGAGGCGTGCCGTCATCGCCTCGGGCGCGTGCGGGATGCGCGGGCCGGGCGGCCCCGGCGGGCCGAGCGCGATGCGGATCAGTAGGAAGGCTGGGCCTTCGCGCCCGAGGAGCGCGGGCACTTCCGCGGCCAGCGCCTCCGGCGTCTCCACCCGCCCGCTCCAGCGATAGCCGCACGCGCGGGCCACCTCTTCCAACCGGACGTGATCCGAGATCGTCCGCTGCCCGCCGGTCGACGCATGCGCGCCGTTGTCGAAGCAGACGTGGTGCAGGTTCGGCGGCGCCGCAGCGCCGATCGAGGCGAGGGCGCCGGGGTTCATGAGGACGTTGCCGTCGCCGTCGAGCACGAGGACCCGGCGGTCGGGTCGGGTGAGCGCCACGCCGAGGCCGATCGAGGCGGCGAGCCCCATCGAGCCGATCATATAAAAGCATTCCTCGCGGTCGCGCGCGGCGCAGCCGGCGCGCGAGACGTAGCCGTTGGCGTGGATGCAGGCGGTGCCCGCGGGAATACGTGGAGCGAGGATCGCGAGCGCGTCGGCGAGGGTCACGCGAAGAGTCCGGGGAGAACCACGAGCGCCACCGGCGTCTGCCGCTCCCGGATCTGGGCAGCCGCCCAGGCGACGTCCGCCTCGACCGTATCGGGCACCGGCGCACGATGCGGGATGCCGAGAACGTCCAGCAGGTCCGGCAGCACGCGGCCCATGACGAGATGCTCGGGAGCGTCCTCGCCGCGGTAGCCTCGCCAGGTGACGAGCAGGAGGCAGGGCATCCGATAGAGGAGGTGGAGGGAGCCGAGCGCGTTCAGCGAGACCCCCAGACCCGAGTTCTGCATGATGACGACGGGCAGGCGGCCGCCGAGGTACGCGCCCGCCGCCACGCCGAGCGCAGCGTCCTCGCGCGTCTCCGGAAGATAGAGTCCGCGCCGTTCCAGCTCCGCGATCACGGGGCCGACGAGCGAGCACGGCACCCCGACGAAGAAGTCGAAGCCCGCGGCCTGGAGGCGATCGACGAAGGGACCCGCAGGCCGCGCCGTCGGACGTTCCGCGCTCAGCGTGCCAGTTCCGCCCACGCGCGCCGGTAGTCCTCGAAGCTGTCGATCTCCATCCAGCCCTGGTGGATGTCGACCGCGGTGACCGGCTGCCCGCGGTCGATGAGCGCCTGGAGGATCTGCGTCATGCTGGCGTGCTCGAGGCCCTCTGCCCGGCCGCCCGCCAGCTCGTCGTGGACGTCGAGAAGGGTGGCGGCCCCCGCCGCCGAGAACATCGCCATGCCGATGAACTCGCCGTGCGCCTCCCCGGGCGCGACCTCGGGACCGATGCGCACGACCCGGCTGCCGCTCTCGGGCGCCACGAAGCGGCGCCCGTTGGGCGGCGTCTCCGTGACCACCAGGTCGAAGGGACCTCCCGCGGGCGCCAGACCGGCGCGGTAGGCGTCGTGGAAGGCACGATCCACCACCAGTGCGACATCGGCCCGGCTGGCGAGGAGCCGCGCCAGGATCGCCGGCTCGAAGATGATGTCGCCGTAGAGGAAGAGGAAGGGCCCGCCGAGCGCCTCCCTGGCGCGCAGCAGCGAGTAGAGCTCTCCCGTCTCCGCGAAGCGGTCGTTGTCGACGAAGCGCACGCCCGCAGCCGCGACCCGATCCTTCTGATAGCCGCGGACCACCGTGATGTCCTGCACGCCGCAGGCATGGAGGGCCGTCACCTGGCGGTCGAGGATCGTGCGACCCTTCACCTCGAGCATGGTCTTCGGCCGGTCCTGGATGAGCGGCATCAGCTGCGGCTCGAACCCGGCGGCCAGGATCACTGCCCGCGGCGGCTCGCTGCCCGCGAAGAGAAACCGTTCCTCGTTGGCCTTGAGCTCGGGGACGCCGACCAGCGCGTACACCTCCTCGAGGGGAGCGATCCGGTCCTCGACCGTCGCCGCCCGGCCGCTGCGGCGGATCTCGCCGAGCGCCTCGCGCATGGCGACGATCGCAGCCCGCAGCGCCTGGTTGGCGAAGATCGCCATGCGAAACCCGCGCTCCGACAGCTCGCCGGCGGTGACGCCCGGGTACGTCGTCGGTACGGCGACCAGCGGGACAGGCCCGTCCCAGGCCGCGGCAAACGACGCCAACTCGCCGAAGTCCCGCGCCTTCGAATGAACGAGCACGGCATCGGCGCCGGCCGCCGCATAGGCCCGGGCCCGGGCGAGGGCTTCCTCGACGCCGAGGCCCGCGATCAGCGCCTCGGTGCGCGCGATCACGGCGAACGCCGGATCGCGCCGCGCCGCCGTAGCCGCTTGGATCTTCCGCGCATGCTCGTCGACCGCCACCAGGTCGCGCCGTACGCCCGCGTAGAAGCTGCACCGCTTCGGAAAGTCGTTGTCCTCGATGCAGATGCCGGCCGCTCCCGCTCGCTCGAACTCGCCGACGGTCCGCATGACGTTGATCGCGTTGCCGTAGCCGTTGTCGCAATCGGCCACGACCGGGATGCGGACGGCATCGACGATGTGGCGAACCGCCTCGAGCGTCTCGGTGAGGGTCAGGATGTTCGCGTCCGGGACCGCCTGGACCGCCGATATCCCGAAGCCGCTCGCCCAGATGGCGTCGAATCCGGCCTCCTCGGCCAGCTTGGCGGACAGCGCGTCGTGCGCGCCCGCGGCGAGGACGAGAGGCCCTCGCGCGAGCAGCGGCAGGAGCGGTGCGCGCGTCACGGGTGCAACTCCACGGGTGCGGCCGGCGCCGGCCTTATAGCGAGCCACCGCCCTCCCCCGCAAGGACAGCGTTCTCCTCTGCGAGACAACGTCACCGCCTGACCGCTTGCACAGGCGGTGCGCAGTGATGTACACGCCCCCTTGACCGTTCGGTCAAGCCCACAACTGGTTGTCTCGGCTGCTGGCGTGCGCGTCGCGCCGGGGAGGACGAGCATGCGGACGCTCTTCTTGAATCCGCCCTCCTACGAGGACTTCGACGGAGGGGCGGGTTCACGGTACCAGGCCAAGCGCGAGGTCTGGTCGTTCTGGTATCCCACCTGGCTCGCGTATCCCGCGGGAATGCTGCCGGGCGCGCGGCTGCTCGACGCGCCGCCGCTCAACCTCTCCGTCGAGGAGACGGTGCGCATCGCGCGCGACTACGACCACGTGGTGGTCCACACGAGCACGCCGTCGTTCCGGGCCGACGTCCGGACTGCGCAGGCGATCAAGGATGCCAAGCCGGACACCGTGATCGGGTTCGTCGGCGGCCACGTGACCTCCATGCCCGAGGAGTCGCTCCGCTACGCCCCGGTGATCGACTACGTGGCCCGGAAGGAGTTCGACCTGGCCGTGGTGGGAGTCGCCGAGGGCCGTCCCTTCGCCGACGTGAAGGGTCTGAGCTTCCGGCAGAACGGCACAGTGGTGCACAACGACGAGTCCACCCCGCTCACCACCGAGCAGCTCGACGCTTTGCCGTTCGTCACCGACGTGTACGCCCGGGACCTCGACTACCTGCGCTACAACAGCCCGTACTGCCAGTACCCTTACGTGTCGCTCTACACGGGTCGCGGCTGCCCCGCCCGCTGCACGTTCTGCCTCTGGCCGCAGGTGACCACCGGCCATACCTACCGCGTACGGACGGCGGGCAACGTTCTGGAGGAAGTCGCGCACATGAAGCGGCTCTTCCCGAAGATGAAGGAGCTCTTCTTCGACGACGACACCTTCACCGCCGACCCGCCCCGGGCGTGCGA
>VBLD01000109.1:0-2446 GCA_005879205.1 Deltaproteobacteria bacterium | reverse complement strand
GTCGACCAACTCGCGGGCCAACGTCGACCGCGAGACCCTGAAGGTACTGAAGGACGGCGGCCTCAGACTCTTCGTCGTCGGCTACGAGTCGGGCAACGAGCAGATTCTGAAGAACATCAAGAAGGGCGTCGGCCTCGAGCGCGCGCGGCGCTTCACCCGCGACTGCCACGACATCGGCATCCTGATCCACGGGACGTTCATCCTGGGCCTGCCGGGTGAGACCCGGAAGACGATCGAGGAGACGATCCGCTTCGCGCAGGAGATGAACCCCGAGACGCTGCAGGTGTCGCTCGCGTCGCCGTACCCCGGCACGGGGTTCTACGAGTTCGTAACCAAGAACAACC
This sequence comes from Deltaproteobacteria bacterium, assembly GCA_005879205.1. Taxonomy (GTDB): domain Bacteria; phylum Desulfobacterota; class Binatia; order DP-6; family DP-6; genus DP-3. Next base: position 2,102 of record VBLD01000109.1, on the reverse strand, counting down.
ATCTCACGGTCGACAGCCTGGTCGACGAGACCGGGTACCAGAAGTGCACCGTGTCCTATCCCGAGGTGTCGGCGGACGAGATCTTCAAGGCGGTCGAGACGTTCTACCGCCGCTACTACTTCCGGCCGCGGTACATCTGGAAGGCGGTCAAGAAGATGGCGTCGAGCCGCGAGGAGGCGAGGCGGCTCCTCGGTGAGGGCGTCCAGTTCATCGGATCCATGGCGAAGCGCCGGCGGATCGCGCGGACGGGAGCCGCCGCGCACCCCGCACCACCTTCATGAGCATGCTCGCGGTATGCGTCCTCGTCTGCGCGACGGTCGCAACCGGCTTTCAGCTCTTCCAGGTCGCCGCCGCGTTGCGCTTCCTCCGGCGGGCACGTCGCGTACGAGGCACCGGGGTTCTGCGCCCCGTCACGGTGCTGAAGCCCTTGAAGGGTCTCGGGATCGAGCTCTACGAGAACCTCGCGAGCTTCTGCCGGCAGGACTACCCGAGCTACCAGATCGTCTTCGGTGTCGAGGACCCGCGCGACCCCGCCGTGGCGGTGGTGCAACGCCTGCGGCGCGATTTTCCCGGGCACGACATCGTGCTGGCCGTCGGCACCGGACGGGGCACCAACCGCAAGGTGGCGAATCTCGAACACATGATGCCGCACGCGCGCCACGACGTGCTCGTGATGAGCGACAGCGATATCCGCGTGCGCCCGGACTATCTCCGGACGATGGTGGGGCCGCTCGCGGACCCGACCGTCGGGCTCACGACCTGCCTCTACCGCGGGCGCGGCCACTTCGGCCTGCCGTCGCTCGTCGAGTCGCTCTTCATCAACACCGACTTCGTGCCCAACGCGCTGGTGGCGCAGTGGGTGCAGCCGTTCCGCTATGCCTTCGGCGCGTCGATCGCTGTCAAGCGGGCGGCCCTCGAGCGGATCGGCGGGTTCGCATCCTTCGCCGACTACCTCGCCGACGACTACCAGCTCGGCCGGCGCGTCGCGGACGCGGGCCACCGGCTCGTGCTCCTTCCCTACGTCGTCGAGACGATCCTCGATTCGGTGACGCTGCGCGACGTCTGGCGGCACCAGGTGCGCTGGGCGCGGACGTACCGGGTGTGCCAGCCGGTGGGCTGGTTCTTCTCGGTGGTCACGCATGCGACGCTGTGGGGTTTGCTGGCGGCGCTCGCGATCGGCGGTTCAGCAGGGCTCACCGTCCTCGGGGCCGCGCTCGGCGCTCGCATCGTCTCGCTCGCCGCCATCGTTCGGCTACTCGGCGAGCCTGGCACGCCACGTTACCTGGCGCTCGTGCCGCTCAAGGACCTGGCGACGTCGGCGGTGTGGCTGACGGCGTTCCTCGGTCGGCAGGTCATGTGGAGCGGGCAGGTGTTCCGCGTCAGGCGCGATGGGCGGATCGTGCCCGTCGGGGTGGTGGATACCGAAGCGCCGGTGTTCGCGGACGACTCGGCGGACTTGCGGGCGGAACGTGAGGGTACTCGACCCGTCGGGGCTCACGGGCGTGCCGGGCTTCCGTCGACCGCCCTCGCGGAAGAGTAAGGCAAAAACCCGACTTGGTGGACCTGCCCACGCGGGCTCACGGGGTGGGCCTTCCGACGGTGTTCGCGGCTTCGCCTTCCCTCCTCGCGACGATCCTTCACCGCCAGGACCGTGACGTATCGCGGCTCGCCCACTTCCACCGCTAAGACTCGGTCGCGGATGGGTCGTGGGTCCGAGTCGTAGATAGCACCGCTCGAGGACCCGCGGAGGATGGTGCGTGACACCACGCGGAACTGTATCGTCTTCGCCCGCGCCGCATCAGCGACCCGTGGCGAGATCAGAGTCGCCCATGACGCACGAAGAACCATCGGGGAATCTCCCCATACCGTCGACTTCGCATTCACGTTTATGCGAAGATATCGAGCATTGACGGTGTCGCGCCCCGCGAGGCGACGGATGCGATCGGTGAACGCGTGATCACGTATCAGCATGTCTGCCTCTGGTGATCGAGCCGCGCCCCGGTCCGGTGCGCTCCCCATCGACGACCGGGACGGCCGGACTGCGGGCGGTGATCGGCGCGCCGTCCAGCTCGTGAGGGGAGGCGTCTCGTCATCCGCGGGCC